>NZ_JBNVZR010000007.1:0-122887 GCF_052527415.1 Legionella navarrensis
AAGCCGCGGTACGTAGGCAGTGCAAAAGTAAAGAAAAACTTAAGGCTAATTGGAAGGGCGGGGATCCATGTTCAAATCAGGCCCGTACCCGTTCCCGGATAGATTTCAGCCTGCGCGGGAATGACATCCCGGGTTTTTTGTCCAATATAGAGCGATTTTCCTGCCAATTATTATAAAAACAATGACATTATTGTCTTTTTATAGTAAAAATACGGAGCTTTTTATTTTTGCTTTTTAATTGCAAAAAACAAGCGCACAATTATTAATTATTTTAAAGAGGAATATCATGGCTCTTATATCAAAAGCTGGCTTCAAGCAGAAAGAAAAAATCAAAGTAGAACTGAGCAGCGAAGTGTTAAAGAAAATTGAAGCATATTGCCAGTGGTCACAAATTGACGACATCGGCTTTTTTATTGAAGAAGCGGCCTGCTACGTTTTTTCAAAAGATAAAGAATGGAAAGCACATCAAAAACAAGCTAAAAAAGCGAGTGCTGCTGTTAAGGAAAATTAATTCCTGAGCAACTGTTTTTTTTTGAATTTTGTCATCCCCGTAGAGGTATTGGATGACAAAATTCAAATCTGACTCATGCTGATTGAGGCGGCTGTTTATCGCCTTCTCTCTTACCTGTCTGTCTTGGCGGGCAAAACAACTCCGAGCTTATCTCACCTTTTGCATCGATATTCTGCAGGCGAACCGGAAATTTCCATAAGGTATGCAGGTGTTTTAACACGTCCATGGCGTTATTAGCCAGAGGAATTCGATTGACCTGCCTGTGTTGCAGGGTCAGAGAACGATCACCTTCGCTATCAACTGAATATACCTGAATATCAGGTTCGTAGCTGCCAGGATTGTACTGCTGCGATAAGGCGCGGCGGATGGCCTGATAGCCCTGCTCGTCATGGATGGCATTAATGACCAGATCCGGATGATGATCGTCATCAACCAGGTGGAACAGTTTCATTTCCCGTATCAGGCGGGGCGAGAGGTATTGAGCGATAAAGCTTTCGTCTTTGTAGTTACGCATGGCCGTATCAAGGCTGCTCAACCAGTCGGTATTGGCCAGATAAGGGAACCAGCGTTTGTCTTCGTCGGTCGGATTCTGACAGATACGCTTGATGTCCTGCATCATGTTATAGCCCAGCGTGTAGGGATTGATGCCGTTAAAATACGGGCTGTTGAATGCCGGCTGTCGAATAACATTGGTATGATTTTCCAGAACTTCAAGCATGAACTCGTCTGTCACCAGCCCCTCATCATACAGGCCATTCAGCAGGGTGTAATGCCAGAAACAGGCCCAGCCCTCGTTCATAACCTTGGTTTGCCCCTGGGGATAAAAATACTGCGCAATCTTACGCACAATACGCACAACCTCCCGCTGCCATGGCTTTAATAAAGGAGCGTTTTTTTCAATAAAATAAAGGATATTTTCCTGAGGTTCTTCTGGAAACTGTGTTTTTCTGCCATCTGTTTCGCTGCGTTTGCTGTCAGGAATCGTTCGCCATAATTCGTTAATCTGCGATTGCAAATAACTTTCACGGTTTTGCTGCCGGATTTTTTCTTCCTGCATGGACAGGGCCGGCGGGTGCTTATAGCGATCTACGCCATAACTCATCAAGGCATGGCAGGCATCAAGGGTGCTTTCGACTTCATCAATACCGTAACGCTGTTCGCATTCGCTGATGTACTGTCTGGCAAATACCAGATAATCGATAATAGCGTCTGCGGATGTCCACATTTTAAAGAGATAGTTGTTCTTGAAAAACGAGTTATGGCCGTAGCAGGCATGTGCAATCACCAGAGCCTGCATGGCCATGGTATTTTCTTCCATTAAATAGGAAATACAGGGATTGGAGTTAATGACCAGTTCGTAAGCGAGACCCATTTCGCCACGTTGATAGCTTTTCTCCACGCCAACAAAATGCTTGCCAAAGGACCAGTGATGATAACCAATCGGCATACCCACGGAGGCGTAGGCATCCATCATTTGTTCGGCGGTGATGATTTCTATCTGATTAGGATAGGTATCCAGCCTGAAATCGCGTGCCAGACGGGCAATTTCCTTGTCGTAGGCATCGATTAATTCAAATGTCCATTCAGCTCCTGTGGACAAAGGCTTTTTTCTGCTCATGCCATTTTCCTTTTAAACAATTCGCGAAATACCGGATAAATATCGGCAACCGTATCAATGTTTTCCATGGCAAAGTTGGGATAGCTTTCGTGTATTTTTTGATACACTTCCCATAGACTCTGATGATGGCGGGGCATGATCTCGATATAGGAATAATACTGCAGCAGCGGCATGATTTTTTCTTCCAGCAGCTCCTGACAGTAAGGAGAGTCAGCATTCCAGTTATCCCCGTCAGAAGCCTGGGCCACGTAAATATTCCAGGCGGAGCTCGGGAAGCGTGCGCTGATGATGTTGTACAGTAACTCAAGCGCACTGGATACCACAGTGCCACCGGTTTCACGCGAGTAGAAAAACTCCTCTTCCGTTACTTCCTTGGCTGATGTGTGATGGCGAATAAACACCAGCTCGATTTTCTCGTAATTTTTGGTCAGAAACAGATACAGCAGAATAAAAAAGCGTTTGGCTATGTCCTTTTTGGCTTCATCCATGGAACCCGATACGTCCATGACGCAGAACATAACGGCCTGCGTTGAGGGAACCGGGATGCGAACGCGATTGTTGTAACGTAAATCGAGGGTGTCGATAAAGGGAACAGTATCGATTCGTTTTTTCAAAAAGGCTACTTTCTGACGCAATGCGCTCAACTGCTCTTCATCGGGTACGGGCACCTGTTCCGCCTGCTTCAGTTCGGCTTCAGCCTCACGCAGTCGCCGCCGGTAAGGCGAGGCAAGGGCTACCCGTCGTCCGGTGGCCTGCCGCATGGAGCGCAGAACATTGATATTGGTGGGGGTGCCGCTGGTGGTGAAACCAGCGCGAACGGTTTTGAATGCCGTGGTGCGTGCGAGTTCTTTTTTCACCAGATCGGGCAGCTCTAAATCTTCAAAATACAGATCAAGAAATTCTTCACGCGACAGATTAAACACAAAATCGTCTTCACCTTCACCTGAATTACTGGCCTGCTCACCGGTACCGCCGCTGCCATCGCTCTGGTTCTGACGTTTGATCCGATCACCGGAAATGAACTGATCATTGCCTGGTAATACGCGCTCAACACGGCCACCCCGACCCTGATGGAAGCGCGGCTCCATGATGTCTTTGGCCGGAATACTGACCTGCTCGCCCTGTTCAATTTCCGTAATGCTGCGTTTGCCAATCGCGTCGGAAACGGCGCGCTTGATCTGATTTTTGTAGCGTCGAAGAAAGCGCTGTCTATTGACGGTACTTTTTTTGCCAGCATTCTGTCTGCGGTCAATAAGCTGTGACATGGCGATTCCTTATAAAAACACGCTGTTCTGTTTGTTTTTATTGTGATTTACGCACACGCAAATACCATTCGCACAACAGGCGAACCTGTTTGCGCGTGTAACCTTTGTCCACCATTCGTGCAATAAATTCCTCGTGTTTCTTTTTATCGTCCTCTGATGCCTTGGCGTTAAATGAGATCACCGGCAATAAATCTTCGGTGTTGGTGAACATTTTTTTCTCAATGACCGCTCTTAGTTTTTCGTAACTGTTCCATACCGGGTTTTTGCCTTGGTAATTGGCGCGGGCACGCAGCACAAAATTGACCACTTCATTACGGAAGTCCTTGGGATTGGAAATACCGGCCGGCTTTTCAATTTTCTCCAGTTCGGTATTCAGAGCCGCGCGGTCAAAAATTTCTCCAGTGTCCGGATCGCGATAGTCCTGATCCTGAATCCAGAAGTCTGCGTAGGAAATGTAACGGTCAAAAATATTCTGTCCATACTCGGAATAGGATTCCAGATAGGCCGTTTGAATTTCCTTGCCAATGAACTCCACGTATTTGGGTGACAGATATTCCTTGATAAAGGTCAGGTATTTTTCATGCAGTTCCTGAGGGAACTGTTCCTGCTCAATCTGGCGTTCCAGCACATAGAGTAAATGAACCGGGTTGGCGGCAATTTCACTGTGGTCAAAGTTGAATACCTTGGACAGGATCTTGAAGGCAAAACGGGTTGAGATACCGCTCATGCCTTCATCGACGCCGGCAAAATCACGGTATTCCTGATAAGACTTGGCTTTGGGATCGGTGTCCTTCAGGCTTTCACCATTATAGACACGCATTTTCGAGTAAATGCTCGAGTTCTGTGGCTCCTTCAGGCGGGTCAGCACGGAAAACTGTGCCAGCATATCGAGGGTCCCCGGCGCACAGTGAGCGTTGATCAGCGAGCTGGTGTCGAGCAGTTTCTGATAAATTTTGATCTCTTCGGACACGCGCAGGCAGTAAGGTACCTTAACGATGTTAATCCGGTCTATAAACGCTTCGTTGTTTTTGTTGTTGCGGAAGCTTTGCCACTCCGACTCGTTGGAGTGAGCAAGGATGATACCTTCAAAGGGAATCGAGGACAGGCCTTCGGTTGCGTTGTAATTGCCTTCCTGAGTGGCCGTCAACAGTGGATGCAGAACCTTAATCGGAGCCTTGAACATCTCGACAAATTCGAGCAGACCGCGGTTGGCGCGGCACAAACCACCCGAATAGCTGTAAGCGTCAGCATCATCCTGAGAAAAATCTTCGAGCTTGCGGATGTCTACTTTACCTACCAGAGAGGAAATATCCTGATTGTTGTCGTCGCCGGGCTCGGTTTTGGCAATGGCAATCTGTTTCAGACGTGACGGTTTGATCTTGATAACACGGAATTTGCTGATGTCGCCATTGTATTCCTGCAGGCGCTTAACGGCCCAGGGCGACATCACATAACGCAGGTACCGGGATGGGATACCGAAGCGTTCTTCGAGCAGAGCAGCGTCTTCTTCCGGATCGAACAGCGACAGGGGCGAGTCAAAAACGGGGGAACCCTTGATGGCGTAGAAGGGAACTTTCTGCATCAGGTCTTTGAGTTTTTCTGCCAGAGACGACTTACCACCACCCACGGGACCTAACAGATAGAGCACCTGTTTGGTTTCTTCCAGGCCCTGGGAAGCATGTTTCAGGAAGCCAACGATTTGTTCGATTGGTTCTTCCATTCCAAAAAAATCCTTGAAAACCGGATACTGATGAATGATTTTATTGGAAAAAATACGGGACAACACGGGATCATGCCGGGTGTCGATCACCTCAGGCTGGCCAATAGCCATCAACAGACGCTCTGCCGGGTTGGCATAGGCGGTAGGATCCTGACGGCACAGTTCAAGATATTCGTCCAGACTGAATTCTTCTTCCTTGTTGTCAACAAATCGTCTGGTGTAGTTGTTCAGAAATTCCTGAGTATTCATCGCTTGTCCCCTAGTACGTAATCCGGTATCAGGAAAAAACAGCGGCATTGGCTGCTTCTTATCATTTTTGCATTTCGTCTCTAAAAGCGAGACACTAGCCAATACCTTCATTCCTTTATGATTTCAGTATAGCAAAGTGGAACAGCTTCACCACCAAAAAACACAAAAAAATCAATTTATTAAACGGGAGTTCTCCTCATGTCGGACAACAGTATTTTTCTGAAAGATTATCAAGCACCTGCTTTTGAAATTGAGCGCATTGATCTCGCCTTTGCCTTGCACGACGATCACGCAACGGTAGAAAATCAAATGCAAATCAAACGACTGCGGCCAGGGCCTCTGCGTCTGGATGGTGATGAACTGGAGCTGTTGCGCGTTGAGATGAACGGGCAGCGTCTGAGTCGCAGGAGCCTGCGATTAACGGAAAAAAGTCTGGAACTTGATGATTGCCCTGATGAGTTCAAACTGACCATCGTGACGCGCATTCGCCCCCAGAGCAACACCCAGCTGTCGGGTCTGTATCGTTCCCGGGAGTTATTCTGCACACAATGTGAGGCTGAAGGCTTTCGCCGAATTACCTTTTTTCCTGACAGACCCGATGTTCTGACCCGTTTCAGCACCCGCATCAGTGCGGATAAAACTAAATATCCTGTACTGTTATCCAACGGTAACCTGCTGGCCTCTGGTGATGAAGAAGACGGCCGGCACTGGGTATTATGGGAAGATCCATTTAAAAAACCATCCTACCTGTTTGCTCTGGTTGCGGGAGATCTGGCCTGTGTCCGCGACAGCTTTGTGACCTGCTCGGGCAGGACCGTTGATCTGCGGATTTATGTGGAACCCGGTAACGAAGACAAATGTGATCACGCCATGCAGTCTCTGAAAAAAGCCATGCGCTGGGACGAAGAGGTCTATGGACGCGAATATGATCTGTCTATCTTCATGATCGTCGCGGTCAGTGATTTTAATATGGGCGCCATGGAAAACAAAGGCCTTAACATTTTCAACTCCAAATACATTCTGGCGCGCAGCGACACCGCGACTGATCAGGATTATGCCGATATTGAAGGCGTTGTGGCGCATGAATATTTTCATAACTGGACTGGTAACCGGGTGACCTGCCGGGACTGGTTTCAACTGAGCCTGAAAGAAGGCCTGACTGTTTTTCGCGACCAGGAGTTTTCCCGCGACATGAATTCACGTGATGTGAATCGTATTCTCGACGTGAAGCTTTTGCGCGCGGCACAGTTTCCGGAAGATGCCGGCGCCATGGCGCATCCGGTACGGCCAGAGTCCTACCAGGAGATTAACAATTTTTACACGGCCACCATCTATAACAAAGGTGCGGAAGTGATTCGTATGCAGCACACCCTGCTGGGTAGTGATGGGTTTCGCCGTGGCATGGATTTGTATTTCGAGCGTCATGACGGTCAGGCCGTCACCATTGATGATTTTGTGGCCGCCATGGAAGACGCCAATCAGGTCGATTTCAGCCAGCTGACCCGTTGGTACAGTCAGGCCGGTACGCCCGAAGTGACCGCTCAGACTGAATTTGAAAACGGCGTGTTGACCCTGACCTTAAGCCAGAGCTGTCCACCTACACCCGAGTGTCAGGACAAACAGCCTTTCCATATCCCGATTCGCATGGCTCTGTTTGACGAGGTGGGGCGGCGCATTCCTCTGGAAAAGGAGGTACTTGAACTGCGGGAGCAAACACAGCAATTCACGTTTCCAGGCTTGAAAGTCAGGCCTGTGCTGTCCCTGCTGCGTGACTTTTCCGCTCCCATCATACTGCATCATTCGATGACGCAGAGCGAGCGTCTGTCTCTGCTTCGTTTTGAAACCAACGGCTTCGCCAAGTGGGATGCCGCGCAAAGACTGGCTTTGGATAATATCAGTGCTTTTCTCGAAAATACCGGTCAAGATCATATTAATCCTGACTTGATCGGTGCTTTTTCGGGTATTTTGCTCGATGAGTCTCTGGATACGGCTCTGCGTGCTGATTTACTGACGCCACCCGGATTTGAAGACGTGGCGGTGACACTTGACCGCGTGGACGTGCTGGCCGTGGAAGCTGCGCGCAATAGATATCGACGCCAGCTGGGAGGTGCTTTGTATGAGCTGGCTGAGTCGACTTATCAACGCTTATGGGCGCTGGAAAAGGGCGCACGGAACGGAGCCGCCTACGGCCAGCGCAAGCTGCGTAATCTCTGCCTGTGGCTGATGATGAAAGCGGACGAGGCCCGTGCCATGCCCCTCTGTCAGCAGCAGTTCAATACGGCTGTAACAATGACAGATCAGATTGCCAGTTTTGCGCTTCTGGTCAACAGCAGCGTGGCAGAGGTATCGCAGCAGGCCATCGAGCGCTTTTACCGGCAATGGTCGGCAGATGAACTGGTACTGGACAAATGGTTTGCCATTCAGGCCACCAGTGAACGGCCAGGTACGTTGACTCAGGTGAAACAGCTGTTGAATCATCCTGCTTTTTCTCTGAAAAATCCCAACAAGGTGCGCGCTCTGATAGGGGCCTTCTGCCAATCCAATCCTGAGCAGTTTCATGCGGTTGACGGTCAGGGCTATGCCTTTCTAAGCGACATGTTGATTACGATGGACGGCATTAATCCTCAGATAGCTGCCCGCCTGGCCACGCCGTTCACCCGCTGGCATCGTTTTGACGAAGCGCGGCAGCGGGCCATGCTGGCGCAGTTACGCATCTTGTCTGAACGGGCCTTGTCACCGGATTTAAGTGAGATGGTGTTCAAAAGCCTGCGTCAGGATGCGCCGGCATGAGTGGCGTGATTCGTTGCGCCGTCATCGGGCGCCCCATCAGTCACAGCCTCTCGCCAGCCATTCATCAGCAGTTTGCCGGCCAGTTCGGAATGGAGCTGGTCTACGAACGCATCGAAGGCCATGAGCAGGGTTTTGAGCAACAGGTCCGGGATTTTTTCGCAGCCGGCGGTAAAGGACTGAATATTACCCTGCCTTTTAAGGAGCGCGCCTTCGCCATGGCCGGGCTGCAGACCCCGCGCTGCCGGAAGGCCAGGGCGGCCAATACCCTGTGGATGGAGAATGGGCGCCTGCATGCAGATAACACGGACGGGGCAGGGCTGGTGAACGACTTAAGCCGTTATGTGGCCCTGCAAGGCCGGCACCTGCTGGTGCTCGGGGCCGGGGGAGCGGCGCGCGGTATTATCGGCCCGCTGCTGGAGGCTGGGATTAGTCGCCTGAGTCTCACCAACCGCGATCCGGTCAAAGCTCAGGCATTACAGCAGGATTTTCCAGTCATTCATCTGGCGGCGTTTGCAAAGCCCGAGCCTGCCGACCTTATTATTAACGCAACATCTGCGGGCGTAACCGGTCAGGCTCTGCAATTGCCAGAGCATCTGTGGGCATCCAGACCTTTTTGCTACGACCTGTCCTATTCCAAAACCGGCTCCACCCCATTTGTAGACAGCGCAAAACGACACGGCTGTCAGGCAATGGATGGGCTGGGTATGTTGATCGAACAGGCCGCCGCAGCCTTTTACATCTGGCACGGCAAAAAGCCGGATACGGACTTGGCTCGTGAGCGCCTGACATAGTCGGGGCTCTGTTCTTTAATCCTCAAAAAACTGCAGCACATCATCCTGAGCTACGATCGTATCCTCAAAGCCCAGTTTAATCAGTTCGGTCGTAAATCCCTGCTCGAAAAGCAGGAAACTGAGCAGGTCGCCTGAGCGGCTTTTCGCTCCCAGAACATTCAATAAAAAACGCAGCAGGGCCGGCATGCTGTGATATTGCGCCTGGGCAATCGCTGCGATATCGCGACTCGGACGCAGGTGCATGGTTTGAATAGGGCGCCAGGGTGAACGTCGCTTTTTCCACATGGAGAGCAGGCGGGCAATGTCATTCATGCGGTTCACCATTTCAATGTCCCGATCCAGGTTATCCAGAAAAAGCCCATTCATGATCCCGCCGAGAATATTGGCGAAACCAATATCGCCATTACGCAGGCGCTCGTAATCGCCAAACGTGGGTGTTTGTCTTGTACCTAAAATCATGATTTTATCGACCTTGGCACGGATGGTTCCGCGCAGAGGTGCTGTTAAACCCATGCCGCCATCACCAAAATGATAACCATCAATTTTGGCCGGTGGAAAAAACAGAGGCAGGGCGGTGGAGCCGAGAATGTGTTCCATACGCAGGTTAACCCGCTGGCTTACGTGGCGAGGATAATTCCAGTCTTCAAAGTCGGGCGACGCATGCTGATAAAACGAAACCGTTTGATGGGTTTCATAACAATTACTGATGACCTCTATGGTGTCCAGATGTCCGTCCTGAATATTTGCCTCAACCCGATCGAAATCAATATTCTCACTGATGAAGTGTCGCAGGGGCGCGGCGTCCAGCAAATAACCGGCCTGACTCTGTTTGATGAGCATGTTACTGAGATTGCGTAACACCGATTTGCTCAACTCGTAATTGCTGGCATTGAAAATCTGCTGACTGGTAATAGATGTCCAGAGTGTTTCGATTTTTTCGGTAGCCGCAGGGAAGTCGAGAGCATTTTCAGCCAGAACCGCGCCGTTGATACTGCCAATACTGACGCCACTAATCATGTCAAACGGGATTTTTTTGACATCCAGAATGGTGCTGATGGCTTTAAGTACGCCCGCCTGATACGCACCCCGTGCGCCTCCACCGGCGAGGTAAAGTGCTTTTTTTGTCATTACATCCTGTTTTAATGATGATTAGTTAAAAAAATATAACCCTGATGAGCCAGAGTGACAAGTAATACCTGATACGTAATCTTATGTTAAGGAATTGCTGTTATATTTATAGCATAAGATTTACTTTATTTGGATGCCGGACATGTCAATCGATAATAAGAGCGCAATTGAGTTTGAGCAAGAGGACATACTCGAAGATGCCGCTGTTCTGACTGCCGAGGCCAAAAGGGCGCAGATGCTGGATTTTGATCGGGAGTTTCAGGTCACCACCAAGACACCCGAAAAAAGTCTGGCTCTGGCTATATTGCAGAAGATGCCCATATTCCTTGGCCTGCTGAACAGCGTCGATGGTGGCGAGAAGGCCATTGGTGCCTACGCTAAGACAGTCGGCAGGTTGACCGTTAAAATGGATGCCATTGGGAAAGGTTTTCATATTGCCGGCCTGGCTATCGATGCCGCGCATTTTTTGCTGATCCCCTTAACTGCCCTGGTGGCTTATCTGGTAAATGAGCCGGCGCCCTTCACGGTGTCTACGGGTGCCAAGTGGGCTTACTCAGCGGTGGTGCTTGGGCTTGGTCTGACGTCCTTACTTGTACCCGGCGTTGCCCCGATTGTGATTGGCACGACGGTTGCCCTCGGTTTTGTTACCAGCGTGGCTACCTTTGCAAAACTGATCATGGAGCGTCGCAGGCATAAAGCAGAAATCAAGCGTCTGGATAACGAAATTGGCCAGGCAAAAGAGGAACTGCAGGCTATTCAGGAGCGCGCACAGGAGCTGACGTCTGAAGAAGAGATTGAAGCCTGCTATCAGGAGTTCCTGAGTAAACAGAAGCAAATACAGAAAAATGTTAATAAAAAAGCCAAACACGAGTCCGCTCTGAAACTGAAAGATGGCATGAGAATGATGGACAAGGGTGTGGGTATGGGCCTGTCTGCACTGGCTCTGTTAGGCGGCGGTCTGACCGTTGCCTTTCCACCGGTGGGTTTAACTATCCTGGCCGCTACAGCGGTAGTGGGTGGACTTTATATCCTGGGACGTATTGCTGCTCCCTTGCTGGCTAAGGCAGGCAGAGCGTTCATGGGCCTGTTTGGTAAAAAAGATGAGGAACCGGTTGTGGAAGAAGAAGCCCCTGCCGAGCATGAGGTAGATAACAATCTGGAGCAGGAAAATCTGTTGGGATCAGAGAATCAGCCGGTGCCTGACAGTCCATTGAGGACGGCACCCGTTGCCGTCGAGCCGATACATGACCCTGCACCGCGGCATGCTGATGAAGATGACCTCACATCCGATGATGACAGGAGCTCATCTGATGGTTACGATACAGACAAACCAGTACAGAGTCTCACCTCGAGCAGTCCACTCAGCCCGACAAGCCTCTCGTCTGACTCCGAAGTCGACATATTACAACGGCTGCGTCCTGTCAATTCTGGTCAAAGAACAGAAAAAGATCTGGCTGCCATGAATGATCTGGTTGATCGCCACATCGCATCGCTTGGACTGGCCATTCAGACACATAATGCACCGGCGCTGCTGGCTGCTGTCATCAGAATCGATAAAGACATGAAGGAGTATGGTACGTCGCCTGATTTTGCCAGTGAATTGTTACGGGAGGTCCCCGGCTGGCCGGAAAGCGCTCACACCATGCTGGAGAGCGCGTTGAATGAATTGCCTGAGAATGATGAAAGGAAACATACCCTTTATGCTTCCAGTGTGATGAGAGAGCTTTTGGGTATCCATCCAGAAGAAGAGCGCTCCGATAAACCATCATCCGTTGCCAGATCTGAGGAGCCGGATTCCCTGAGCCTGCATGAGTGAACTCTTTTACAGCGTTGCAAACAGCTTAAAAGTACGTTAGCTTGAATAAAACGGACTTTGAAAGAAGATGCCATGTTGTCATTGTTTCGTGATCAGCCACGCGCGTTCAACATGATCTTCATGTTGGAAATCTGGGAGCGTTTTGGGTTTTACACCGTACAGGGTATCTTGACCCTTTATTTTGTTCGTCATCTGGGTTTTGACGATAACCTCGCCTATTACACCTTTGGCGCTTTTTCAGCTCTCGTTTACGGTATGGTTGCCTTTGGTGGTTATCTCGGGGACAGGGTTCTGGGCACCAAGCGTACCATCGTGCTGGGCCTGATTACCCTGGCCGCTGGTTATCTGGCGCTGGCTGTTACCGACAAGGCACATGTCTTTCTCGCCCTCGGCCTCGTTTGCGTGGGGAACGGCCTGTTCAAAGCCAATCCATCCAATCTGTTATCCAAATGCTACGAGGAAAACGATCCCCGCCTGCATTCGGCCTTTACCCTGTATTACATGGCAATTAATCTCGGCTCGACGGTAGCCCTGTTCATTGGCCCCGCGCTGGCCAGCCGTTATGGCTACCCCTGGGCGTACGGCCTCAGTTTCATTGGTCTGCTGCTGGGGCTGGCTAATTACGCATTTCAGCGCAGACACATCCAATCCATCAATACGCCGGCTGATCAGCGGCCAATAGGCTCATGGCTGTGGCTGCTGATTCTGGCTGGCATTATTGCAGCCACCTGCGCATCATCCTTTTTGTTACAAAACGTGATGCTCGCCCAGAATATTGTCTGGCTGATGTCCATGGCGATTGTGGCACTGTTTTTCTGGTACATGCGAAAGGAAAGCAAGCGCAATAAGCTGCGCATGATCATCGCGCTGATTCTGATGATCGAGGCGATTATTTTCTTTACTCTGTATCAGCAAATGCCAACGTCTCTGAATCTGTTTGCTGTAAACAACGTCAGACCTTTTTTGTTCGGTATCGCGATTGATCCGCAAAGTTTTCAGGCGCTGAACCCAATTTGGATTATTCTCATGAGCCCGGTATTGGCCTGGTGTTATTCCAGACTGCATCAACGGGGGATTGCGTTTACCACACCCTATAAGTTTGCATTGGGAATGCTCTGTTGCGGCGTGAGTTTCAGCCTGCTTTTCTTCGCTCGTTTCCTGCATGATGAGCAGGGTATGGTTTCGTCTCTCTGGCTGGTGGCCAGTTATTTTTTTCAGAGCACGGGAGAGCTTATGGTTTCCGCACTGGGTGTGGCGATGGTCGCTGAGCTGGTCCCTCTGCACATTACCGGATTTGTGATGGGCATGTGGTTTTTGACGTCTTCTGTGGCGGGATTCGTCGGCGCTTACGTAGCCTCTTATACCGCTTTGCCTGCTGACCTTCAGCCAGGTCTGATCTCTTTATCTGTTTATACCCACACCTTCGCCTGCATTGGCCTGATCACGCTGGTTATCGGGGTGATCATGTGGCTGACATCCAGCCGCCTGAGCCAGTGGATGGCGTCCGATTAGGCATTTTTTCGACATATTTTGTTCAAATTTAAGCCAAAATCAACATTTGTTTAAAAATATGCTGTATAGTACATCAATTTATTCTATTGGCTAAATTATGGTCTCGCATATTGCCTTAAGTCCAAAAACCCGGATTCTTTTGGATAAAACAAGAGCGATGGAATCGTTTGCCATGACATTGCCTGCTATTTCAGACAGTTCTGAACCGGTTGAGGTCGATGAACTGCTGTTATGGTTGAGGCTGGAGCAGGAACGGGTTGAGGGTAAGGAGCGATTCCTGCTCGAGTCGTTGTATGCCTCCTTTCTTGAAGACATCAACAAAAGTCTGCTCGATGATGAAAAGGCCAAAGACCGCGCCAGGGTCCGCCAGTGGCGTGCCCTGGCAAAACTGGTGTTTTTGATGCTGGTGGGTTTTATATATTTCGCCGCCGAAGGTTTTGATGGTATTGCCTCTTTGCTGGGCCTGACCGCTATGCCTGCCGCGCCTGTTTTTGCTATTGGCCTTGCGGTTGGCCTGCTGTGGGCCGGCCTGTTTTTTGCTGTCCAGTTGATGGAGATTTCGAAAGATCTGGGTATCACGATCATAAACGCACCCCGGCTGGTGCACATATATACGCACCAGGTCGACAACATGAAAGCCATCAGAAAAAAAATCAGTCAAGCCTGCGATGAGATGGATGAAGCGCAGTTGAAGTCTAAACTCGCCATACTTCAGATGTTGCTGTCGCGAATGCAAACGCTTGATAAGGCGCGTGACGTATTGGTCAGGGCATCCAATAACCAGTTATTGACCGTCGGAAAATATCTTTTCGCCGCTGTGGCCGGAGGGGTGATATTTTGCGGTGGGTTCATGGCAGGTCAAACCGTGGCCCTGGTCTTCGGAGCTTTAATTTTGGGGGCTGTTTCACCCACGGTCTGGCCTGTTATTCTCTTTAGTGTCGCGATAGGGCTTGCGGCTTTCAGTCTTTACTGGTTTGCCGGGCGTCAGGGAATTGAAAATTTAATTGGCCGCTGCCTGGGTCTGGACAAGGGTAAAGTTGATGCGTTTTGTAATAAAGAGCTGGTTGATAAGGAAAATAAAAAACTCAACCTGCTTTCAGACAGGCTGTCTAACCGACTTGACGGTATTGAGGACAGGCGGATGCTGCTGAGTGAAAATCAGCATCTGCTGAATGAAAATCGGCGTCTGCGTACTCTGCTGGAGCGCCAGCTGAATACCCCGGATGGACAGGATGTCATCCTGGTGGACACCCGATCTGAAACCGCCTGCACCAGGAACAGCCGCCTGAGCAGACAAATCACGTTCTTTTCGGATCTGGACTGTGACGCAACCGATTCAGTGGCGAGTCGAAGTGATTGGGATAATGCGCAGTTATCAGATCTCGGAGAACTGGACGAAGCCGGAGAGCAGGATGAAATGGACAGCCGGTTACAAAGCCAGTGTAGTTTTTACGAAGGGGATGGTAATGCGCCGCTGCGCTGCCAGTGAAGCCTCATCCAGCCTGTCAAGAATGTCATAGAGTGCGTGCATGCTGCGAGAGCAGCGATTAATCAAAAACAGAGCAACATTATCCGCCAGCTCAAAACCACGATCGCGTGCATGCTGCTGCAGGACCTGTACCTTCAGTTCATCGCTCAGTTCGTGCAGCTGGATGCTTAGCCCCCAGGCGAGGCGGGAGCGCAAATCGGCCAGCTGAATACCAGTATGGGCAGGCGCATTCTGTCCGGCCATGATGAGGATGCTGCTGCCGTTGTCACGCACGCGGTTATATAAGTGAAACAGGGCCTCTTCCCAGGCTTTATCGCCGGCAATGGTGTCGATATCATCCAGCGCAATCAGCTGCTGTTCATCCATGCCTTCCAGGCTGTCTGGTCCCCATTCCTTCAATACAGTCAAAGGCAGATAAACAGCCGAAGCATGCCGGGTGCCTAGCGCCTGACAACAGCCCTGCAGGAGATGAGACTTGCCCACGCCACGCTCACCCCAGATATAAATGAAATGCTCGCCACGACCCTGCAGAGACCAGTCCAGCTGTTGTTGAAGCAGGGTGTTTTCTCCCCAGCAGAAGTCATTCAGAGTGGCTTGTTGATTGAGTTGTATGGCCAGAGCCAGCTGATGATTTATGGACATGATGTATGGATGGAATAGGCCTTTTTTCCCCAGACACAAACGTAATGCAGGTAAGTGACCGCCGTCGTGAAGGCGGTGATAATGATAAGCGTTTGTGTGATCCAGGGTGCTGTTACCTGGAAATACGCCAGTTCAAACATACAGAGCGTTACCAGACCAATTTGCAACGTAGTATTGATTTTACTGAGAAAGGTGGGCTTGAAATCAAGTTGACGCTGCACCAGCCAGTACCATGCCATGACGCCCATCGAGATGGTAAAGTCGCGCATAAACACGAGAACCACCAGCCACCAGGGCAGGCTGCCTATCAGAGCCAGCGAGATAAAGCTTGAGGCAATCAGCAGTTTGTCAGCCAGAGGATCAATAAAAGAACCCAGCGTGCTCTGCCAGTTGTAATGCCTTGCCAGCCAGCCATCCAGGCCATCGGTAAAACCCGCCAGCAGGTACAAATAAAAGGCGCTGACGTATTGGTGCCGGTACAGGCAGACAAGAAACGGCAGAATCAGGAGCAAGCGAATGCCCGTCAACGCATTAGGTATGTGCTTTAGTAGCTTGTATGACACGGTAATCTGGTTCGCCTCATTCTGGCTTGCGTTGTCGTTTTGAATTACGTTCAAGTGTATACAATACTCAGGCGTCTGTCACGCAGCTGAATATGCACGCTTCTGAACAGGGTCATTGCGAGTGTCAGCGAAGCAATCCATGCTTCAACACTCCGAACGTGGATTGCTTCGCTGCGTTCACAATGACGGACGATGGTCTGAGCAGGTGTAAAATCGAGCCCATGGTGTTCATGCTCGGGAATTCAATCCGGTTTTCTGCGATACACGACGGCTGTATTGCCAATGAGCTGCACCAGTTCTGCCTGCAGCTGCTGGCACAGATCCTCCGCAACCAGTCTGCGATCGTCTTTTTCGACGCCGTTCATTTTAATTTTGATGAGCTCATGAACATCCAGAGCCAGACTGGTTTCTTCAATGAGAGCCGGCGTCAGACCTTTGGCGCCCATGAGAATGATTGGCTTTAAATGATGAGCCTTTGCTTTGAGAGATTGTCTGAATGAGGTGTTCACAGCGGTTCCTGTCTTAAAAATGGCGAATTATTGCACGTTTTGCTGGGAAACGGTAGTGAATTTGAGTATCATGAGAGAAAGTATGTTTTTATTCAGGAAGGTATGTCTCGTTCCAAAAGCAGTAATCGCTGGTTACAGGAGCATTTTGATGATGTTTACGTCAAAAAGGCTCAGGCCGAAGGCTATCGCAGCCGCGCCGTGTATAAATTAAAAGAGATTGATGAAAAGGAGCGTCTGCTCCGGCCAGGCATGACCATCGTCGATCTGGGCGCCGCTCCCGGCGGCTGGACACAATACCTCAGCCAAAAGCTTGATGGCAACGGAACCATCGTGGCTCTGGATATCCTGCCCATGGATGCCCTTCCGGATGTGACCTTCATTCAGGGCGATTTTCGTGAAGACGAGGTATTTCAGCAATTGATGTCTGTGATACCCCGGCGTGGCCTGGACTTGCTTTTATCCGATATGGCCCCAAATATGAGTGGAACGACGGCAGTCGATATCCCCCGCGCCATGTACCTGGTTGAGCTGGCCTTTGATTTTGCCGACAACATGTTAAAACCCGGCGGCGCGCTTCTGATGAAGATTTTCCATGGTTCCGGCTTTGATGATATCGTAAAACTGGCGCGCCAGAAGTTTGATCGGGTGGTGATTCGCAAGCCAGCGGCATCACGCTCTCGGTCCCGCGAAACCTATTTACTGGCGAAGGGCTATAATTTGTAGTAAGTTTATCGTTCTCACGTCGTAGCGATACGACCCAATTGAGGTTAATACTTTGAACGACATGGTAAAAAATTTATTTTTGTGGCTCATAATAGCCATTGTGCTGGTGTCCGTGTTCAGCAATTTTGGACCACGTCAGTCCTCTACGGAAAAAGTTTCCTACAGTCAGTTTCTGACTGATATCGACCAGGGAATGGTTAAGTCCGTCACCGTTGAAGATAACCGGATTATTAAAGGTGTGACCAAAAACAACCATCGATTCGTCACGTATATGCCCATGCAGGATAATGCGCTGCTGGGTCAGCTGCTGAAAAGCAAGGTTGATGTCAGTGGCCAGGAAAAACAACAGGAAAGCTTCCTGCTGCATCTGTTTGTAAACTGGTTCCCCATGCTGCTTCTGATTGGCGTCTGGATTTTCTTCATGCGGCAGATGCAGGGGGGCGGTGGCCGTGGTGCCATGTCTTTTGGCCGCTCACGCGCGCGTCTTCTGGGCGAAGATCAGGTTAAGGTCACGTTTGCTGATGTGGCGGGTGTCGACGAAGCCAAGGAAGAAGTGAAAGAGCTTGTTGATTTTCTGCGTGATCCTGGCAAGTTCCAGAATCTGGGCGGGCGTATTCCACGTGGTGTTTTGCTGGTTGGTTCACCTGGAACAGGTAAAACCCTGCTGGCTAAAGCCGTTGCCGGAGAAGCCAAGGTTCCATTTTTCACCATTTCCGGTTCAGATTTTGTGGAAATGTTTGTTGGTGTGGGTGCATCCCGGGTCCGTGATATGTTTGAACAGGCGAAGAAACAGGCGCCCTGTATTATCTTTATCGATGAAATTGATGCCGTTGGGCGTCACCGCGGTGCCGGACTGGGTGGTGGTCATGATGAGCGTGAACAGACACTGAACCAGTTGCTGGTTGAAATGGACGGTTTTGAAGGAAACGATGGTGTTATCGTGGTGGCGGCAACGAACCGACCCGATGTCCTCGACCCCGCCTTGCTGCGTCCTGGCCGTTTTGATCGCCAGGTTGTGGTGCCTTTACCCGATATCCGTGGCCGTGAGCAGATTCTTAAGGTCCATTTGAACAAGGTACCGGTCGATAATTCGGTTTCTGTTCTGCCTATTGCACGTGGTACACCCGGTTTTTCGGGCGCGGATCTGGCCAACCTGGTCAATGAGGCAGCCTTGTTTGCCGCACGTGCCAACAAGCGTAAGGTTGGAATCATTGAGCTCGAAAAAGCAAAAGACAAGATTATGATGGGTGCGGAACGGCGCTCCATGGTGATGGACGACAACGAAAAGAAACTGACCGCGTATCACGAGGCCGGTCATGCCATCGTTGGCCTGTCTGTACCGGAACATGATCCCGTTTACAAGGTCAGCATCATTCCCCGCGGCCGTGCGCTGGGTGTTACCATGTTTCTGCCAGAACAGGATCGCTACAGTCACAGCAAGCGCCGTCTGGAGAGTCAGTTATCCAGTCTGTTTGGTGGCCGAATTGCCGAAGAGCTGATCTTTGGTGCGGAGAGCGTTACAACCGGTGCGTCTAACGACATCATGCGTTCAACCGAAATTGCGCGTAAGATGGTGACGAGCTGGGGTCTGTCTGATCTGGGGCCATTGACCTTTGGAGAAGAAGAAGGGGAAGTCTTCCTGGGGCGCAGCGTCAGCCACAATAAGGAAATTTCAGACAAAACGGCACAATCGATTGATGAGGAAGTCAGAGCGATTATTAACAGAAACTACACGCGTGCCAGGGAAATTCTGGTGGCGAATATGTCGATATTGCATAACATGGCTGAAGCCCTGATCAAATACGAAACCATTGATTCCAATCAGATCGCAGAGATAATGTCAGGCAAACCGCCGTCGCCTCCGGAGGACTGGGAGTCTCTTCAGGCAGACATCAATAATCAAAAAAATCAAAACGAGAGCATGACAGGCATCAATGGCAAACCTGTTGAACGGCCTGCGGGCGAACACTAGAAACAGGCAGCGGCATCGAGGCATAGTTGAACAACGAAGAATTCAGGCTGTGGCGTCAACAGTACGCCCAACAGCCGAGGCGGGATATCATGCCGCTGGTCATGGGGATAATCAATGTTACGCCCGACTCCTTTTCTGATGGCAACACCTGTTTTCAACTCGAACAGGCCATTGCTCACGCCAGACTGCTGATTGCACAGGGTGCTGATATTCTTGATATCGGCGGCGAATCGTCCCGTCCCGGGGCTCATCCTGTCAGTGCGGCAGAAGAGCTTCGTCGCGTGCTCCCACTGATTCAACACCTGTCAGACGAATACGATATCTGTCTGTCAATCGACAGCACTAAGGCCGTGGTCATGCGTGCTGCGGTCGAGGCAGGTGTCGGTATGGTCAATGATGTTTCAGCCTGCGCTGATCCTGACACATTAACCCTCCTGTCAGAGACACAGTTGCCCCTGTGCCTGATGCACAGCAAAGGCAATCCATTGACCATGCAGCAAAATCCCTTTTATGATAAGAGTGTGGTCGAGGAAATTAATGATTTCTTTCAGCAACGCATCAGCCGTTGTCTGGAGGCTGGTCTATTGTCTGAAAATCTGATTCTGGATCCCGGCTTTGGGTTCGGCAAGACCGTAACGCATAATTTGCTCATGATTAAACAGTTTCAACAATTTACCTGTCATCAACTGCCTGTCATGCTGGGTGTGTCACGCAAGAGCACGCTGGGAGCCATAACTGGAGCCGCGGTGACTGAGCGTCTGGCCGGCGGACTGGCCGCCAGCGTGATGGCCATGATGCAGGGTGCTGCCATCATCCGAACACACGATGTGGCTGAAACAAAACAGGCCTTGCAGGTTGCTCAGGCAATCCGTCTGGCGGATAACGAATAAACGAGGACAAAGCTCATGGCGGAACGTAAATATTTTGGTACAGATGGGATAAGAGGACATGTTGGTCAATCACACGTCAATCCCGAGTTTATGTTGAAGCTGGGCTGGGCTCTCGGCCGGACGCTGGTGAATGGATCACGTAAAAAAGTCATTATTGGTAAAGATACCCGCGTATCAGGTTATATGCTGGAATCGGCACTCGAATCCGGCCTGTCGGCTGCCGGCGTAGACGTTGGATTACTGGGCCCGATGCCCACACCCGCCGTGGCCTATCTGACACAGACTCTGCGCGCCAACGCGGGGATTGTCATCAGCGCTTCGCATAATCTGTTTGAAGACAATGGCATCAAGTTTTTTTCTGCCGATGGCAGTAAACTCCCTGACGCCATGGAAGAAGCCATTGAAGCAGAAATGGACAAACCTTTACAGACGGCAGGCTCTTACGAGCTGGGCAAAGCAAGACGTATCCACGATGCTCCTGGACGCTACATCGAGTTTTGCAAATCCACCATTCCGTCCATGACGCGTTTGTCGGGTATTAAGCTGGTAGTCGATTGCGCAAACGGCGCGACGTATCATATTGCCCCGAATGTATTTTCTGAGCTGGGTGCTGAGGTAATTGCAATCGGCGACAAGCCGGACGGTTTCAATATTAACAAAGCGTGCGGCTCAACTGAGCCCGCGTTATTACAGAAAAAAGTTGTAGAAACGGGTGCCGATCTCGGGGTGGCGCTGGATGGCGATGGCGATCGCCTTATTCTGGTTGACGCTCGGGGGCGCCTGGTCGATGGCGATCAGATTCTGTATATTATTGCCAAAGACCGTCATCAAAAAGGTCTGCTGCAGGGTGGGGTGGTTGGAACCCTGATGAGCAACTATGGTCTTGAACAGGCCATCAATGCCCTGGGTGTGGAGTTCCTGCGTACCAAAGTGGGTGATCGTTATGTGCTGGAAACGCTGAAAAACAAAGACTGGCGGATTGGCGGTGAATCATCCGGTCACATCGTTTGCCTCGATAAAACAACCACTGGGGACGGCATTATTGCGGCACTGCAGGTGCTGTCTTCCATGATCAAGCAAAATAAATCGCTGGAACAGCTGACCGAGGGCATTCAACTGCTGCCGCAGACCCTGCTGAACATCAAAACCGAACACGCCCTGTCTCTGGCTGCAGATGAACGCGTCATCGACATGGTGAACAGCCTGACCAGGCGTCTGGCCAACAGCGGCCGCGTACTGCTGCGCCCTTCTGGTACAGAGCCGGTATTGCGTGTGATGGTGGAAGGGCAACGCAGTGAGGACGTTACCCGCTATGCAGAGCAGCTGCGCGATGAAATCATCCAGGTTGAAACCTCTATGGCCGGCAGAACCTGATAAGAGAGGCCGGGGTATCTACCTTGGCAGGCCGTTATTGCAGGCAAACGTTCCGTCATTGCGAGCAAAGCGAAGCAACCCACGTTCGGAGCAAGGAACCATGGATTAGTTCACCAGCGTGCAAAAGGACGGACGAGCCACCCGACCACTGGGTTTTGCCTGAAACCGACAGACTGCGTTAGACTGAAAATACAGTTTTGCATACAAAACCGTTATATAAGGGAAGGGATGCCTTATTTTACAAGATTACTCATCGCAGTCTTATTGCCATTTGTCTGTAACGCAGGCCACGCTGCCGCACCGCTTACGTTCAGGCAGGCATTTGATATTGCCTGTCGCAATAACCCGGAACTGCAGGCGGAAATCGATAAAGCGCAGGCCATGAAAGGTGCTTTTGTTCAAAGCGGCTTATATCCAAACCCGCAGCTGACATTAACCGCTGAAAATTTTGGTGGCTCTGGCATTTACTCAAGTTATGAAGCGGCAGAGACCACGGCATCCATAACCCAGCCCATACCATTAGGTGGTCGTCTAAAATCTCTAAAAACAGCAACCTACGCCGATTACCTCGCTTCTTTAGCGCAGATTAGTGTTCAAAAAACAATCCTTTATAGGGACGTAGGCTCAGCCTATGTAGATGCCCTTTATGCCGGACAGTGGCACGATGTAGCCAAAAAACTGGTTCGTCTGAATCAAAATATTGTTTCCGCAATCGAACGACGGGTTAAGGCAGGAGCAGGAGCCGAGCTGGATTTGCGTCTGGCGGAGGTGCGACTGGGAGACGCCCGCATTCAGGCAAAAAGAGCCGAACGCGATGCCTTGTCTCAACGTGCCAGACTGGCGCGCTTATTAGGCAGGGGCTTAAGAGTGGACCAGCCTCTGATTGATAAGGGGCTGCCTGAACTGAGCCTGAATTGGCCTCAGTTATTAAAAAAACTGCCACAAAGTCCCCAGCTGATGCAGCTGAAGCTGCAATTACAGGCAAAGCGTGCCACGATTACGGCAGTTAAAAAATCCGTCTGGCCTGATTTGAACGTGCAACTGGGTGGCCGCCACTTTTCTGATGATGGCAGCAATGCCGCGGTGATGTCTGCTTTTGCGGATGTGCCTGTCTATAACCGCAACCAGGGAAAAATCATGAGCGCGGAAGCACAATACACGCAGACTGCTCATGAGTTTCAGGGCACCCGCCTGAATGTGCGTCAGAATGCCTATATTGCTTTTTTGCAGGCCAGACAAAGCAATTACGAGGCTAACCTGGTTACGGACTCCTTATTGCCCCTGGCGAAAAAGTCCATCAAACTGGCTCAGGATGGATATCAAATGGGGCGTTACACCTATGTCGAGCTGTCAGCCGCGCTCAATCTGCTGTATGAAGAAGAGAGACATTACCAGCAGGCTCACGCGGATTATCATAAATCGCTGATTCAACTTATCGGGCTATTGGGATTAAACCCTGCCGGGGAGGACAAATGACGTCGCCAAAATCCATTGTCTCTATCATGTCACTGCTCCTGCTGTTACCAGGACTATACTGTCCTTCACTCTGGGCTTCGGAAGGAGCCGCTGCTGCAGAAGGCAAAGAGTATCAGGTCACGGCGGCCAAAGGTCCTCAGGGTGGCCGTTTATTCACGGACAGCAATATTGCCCTCGAGCTTTTAATATATGAAAAAGCGATGCCGCCACACTTTCGAGCTTTTCTATATAAAAATGGCCTACTCATTACACCGCAGGATGCCCGCCTGACTATCCAGCTGATTCGATTCAATGGAAAAAAAGAAGAGATTGGCTTTAATCGAATGGAAGATTTTCTGCAAAGCAGCCAAATCATCGGGGAGCCCCATTCCTTTGACGTAAACATTCAATTAAGCCTTGAAGGCAAGTCATACCAATGGCGCTACGCAACCTACGAGGGGCGCATAAAAATCATGGCTGACATGTTAAAAGCAGCCGATATTCAAACGGCAACAGCAGGCAGTCACACGATAAAGACAGAAATGGACGTGGTTGGCAAAATCGCCCCAAATCGCGATACCCTGATCCCCATTTATGCGCGATATGCCGGCATTATCAAGTCATTAACAAAAAACCTGGGCGACGACGTGACAAAAGGTGAGGTACTGGCCGTTATTGAAAGCAATGAAAGCCTGCAGAATTACAGCATCACGACACCCATCAGCGGAACGGTTGTACAGAAATATGCAACCAACGGCGAACTGGCACAAAATACCAGGCCCATATATGAAATAGCTAATCTGGCTACCGTCTGGGCTGACTTTACCTTGTACCGAAAAGATGCGCCCCTCGTAAAAAAAGGCATGGCTGTCATTGTGACCGGCGATGAAGGAAAGCCTGAAGCCACAGGCACGCTTTCCTATATAGCTCCGCTGGGAATCGAAGACAGCCAGACCACGCTGGCACGGGCGGTGTTATCTAACGAGAATCGCATCTGGCTGCCCGGCATGTATGTAAATGGTGCCGTCATTATCAAGGAAAAAACAGCCGCAGTGGCGGTTCCCCTGTCGGCCATACAACGGCTCAATGGCAGCGATGTGGTCTTTGTACAGCAGGGGGATTATTTTGAAGCGGCCCCGGTTATGACAGGCGAAAAAGACGAGCACTGGGTCGAGATCATTTCCGGGCTGGAGGCGGGTCAGCGTTATGTGAGCAAAAACAGCTTTTTTATGAAAGCAGAGCTTGGTAAAGAGGGCGCAGCCCATGAGCATTAAGGGATAGAGATGCTGGAAAATATTATTCGCCTATCGTTAAGACACCGCTGGCTGGTGCTGTTGTTTACGCTGATTATCGCGCTTCTTGGGGTGTATAATTTTCAACGTCTTCCGATTGATGCCGTGCCCGACATCACCAACGTACAGGTACAGATAAACACGCAGGCCTCAGGATATTCGCCTTACGAAGTAGAGCAACGCATTACCTTTCCCATTGAGCTCGCGATGAGTGGCTTGCCTAATCTCGATTATACCCGCTCGTTATCACGCTATGGTTTATCGCAGGTTACGGTGGTTTTTAAAGACGGAACAGATATTTATTTTGCCCGTCAGATGATTAACGAGCGTTTGCAGGAAGTAAAGAACAAGCTGCCTCCAGAAGCTGAGACCTCCCTTGGGCCCATTTCTACCGGTCTTGGTGAAATTTTCATGTACACCGTTACGAACAGGCCCGGTGTGCCGCAGGCCCAGCGTTTTAATCCAACGGAGCTTCGTACCATTCAGGACTGGATCATTAAACCGCAGCTGCGCAATGTGGAAGGCGTTGCAGAGGTCAACACCATTGGAGGCTATGAAAAACAATTCCACATTACACCAGACCCCATGAAGCTGGTGCGTTATCATTTAAGTCTCGATGATGTGGTTGAAGCCCTGAAACGAAATAATGCCAACGTGGGTGCGGGATACATCGAAACCAATGGCGAGCAGAATTTAATCCGGGTGCCGGGCCAGGTACAGAATATCTCCGACATTGAAAACATAGTGATTGCCAGTTTTGAGGGGACTCCTGTCCGTATTCGTGATGTGGCTGATGTTGCCCTGGGCAGGGAGCTGCGCACCGGTGCTGCCACCGAGAATGGCAATGAGATAGTGCTGGGTACGGTGTTCATGCTGATGGGAGAAAACAGCCGCACCGTTTCTCAGCGCGTTGCGGCGAGAATGAAGGAAATTAACAAATCACTTCCGGAGGGCGTTGAGGCTGTAACGGTGTATAACCGTACCGTCCTGGTCAATGCCACCATACACACGGTAACAAAAAACCTTTTGGAAGGTGCATTGCTGGTCTGTATCATTTTATTCCTGTTTCTGGGAAATATCCGGGCGGCGCTCATTACGGCCATGGTCATTCCTCTGTCAATGCTATTGACCATTACGGGTATGGTCACCAACCAGATCAGTGCAAATTTAATGAGTCTGGGAGCATTGGATTTTGGTTTGATAGTCGATGGGGCGGTCATCATTGTTGAAAACTGCATAAAGCATCTCAGTGAGCGACAGCAGGCACAGGGCGGCACGTTAAATCTAGACGAGCGATTGAGTGTTATCTCTCACGCTACGACCGAGGTGATAAGGCCCAGCATCTTTGGCGTGTTTATTATTACGGTGGTTTACTTACCCATTCTCACCTTGACAGGCGTGGAGGGGAAAATGTTTTTACCCATGGCTGAAACGGTGATCATCGCTCTCCTGGCCTCGATGCTGTTTGCGTTAACCTTTGTTCCCGCTGCCATTGCCATTTTTTTACGGGGCTCGCTGCAGGAAAAGGAAAATGCCCTGGTTCGTTTTCTTTCACGTGTGTATGCCAGGGTCCTGCGTTATTGTTTTGATGCACGGAAAACGGTTATTGGCGTAGCAATTGCTCTGGTCATTCTCAGTCTGTTACTTGCCTTTCGCCTGGGTGGTGAGTTTATCCCAAGTCTGGATGAAGGTGACATTGCCATGCATGCGATGCGCATTCCCGGAACCAGCCTTACCCAGGCCATCGCCATGCAGGATCTTGTCGAAAAAAAGATTAAGACTTTCCCAGAGGTAAAATCCGTTTTTTCTAAATCAGGAACCGCAGAGGTTGCGACGGATCCCATGCCCCCCAGTGTAGCCGACACCTTTATTATCCTTAAGCCACGCAGAGAATGGCCTGACCCTGATAAAACGAAACAGGAGCTTGTGCAGGAAATTGAAGCGGCAGTAGAAGAGATTCCCGGCAATAACTACGAATTCACCCAACCCATTCAAATGCGCTTTAATGAGCTGATATCAGGGGTACGCAGCGATGTGGCCGTAAAGGTCTTTGGTGATGACATGGGAACGCTGCTGAAAACGGCAGAGGCTATCAGCGCCCAGTTAAAACAGATTCCAGGCGCGGCCGATGTCAAGGTTGAGCAGGTCAGCGGTCTGCCTCTGTTAACCATCGAAATAAACCGCAAGGCCCTGGCCCGTTATGGTCTGCAGATTGGCACGGTTCAGGATGCCATTGTAATCGCCATGGGGGGTAAGAAAGGCGGCGAGCTTTTTGAAGGGGACAGGCGTTTTGACATGATTGTGCGCCTACCCGAATCCATCCGGACTGATCCAAATGTGCTGCGTCAGATTTTTATACCGCTTCCGCCTGCCAAAGATGGCGATCAACACTTTATTCCCATCAGTGAGGTTGCGTCACTGGTGCGCAGCGAAAGTCCAAATCAAATCAGTCGAGAGGTTGGCAAGCGACGCGTGGTGGTGACCTCGAACGTCAGAAACCGTGATTTAAGCTCTTTTGTGAACGAGGCGAAACAGCGCGTTGAGGAAAAGGTTAAGATTCCGTCTGGCTATTGGATAACCTGGGGCGGTCAGTTTGAACAGCTGCAATCGGCTGCGCAGCGACTGCAGATTGTCGTCCCCATCACGCTTGTGGGTATTTTCCTGCTGCTTTTCATGAGTTTTGGCCAGGTCAGAGATGCGCTGCTGGTTTTTACAGGCATCCCCCTGGCTCTGACTGGTGGTGTTTTTGCTCTGTGTCTGCGCGGGATTCCCTTATCCATTTCAGCCGGCGTTGGGTTTATTGCCCTGTCAGGCATTGCTGTACTTAACGGGCTGGTCATGCTGACGTTTATTAATAAACTGCATGAAGAGAGAAAGTTCTCCCTGGAAGACGCGGTATTGCAAGGGTCACTGGCGCGTCTTAGACCGGTATTGATGACGGCGCTGGTTGCCTCATTAGGCTTTGTGCCCATGGCGCTGGCGACAGGAACAGGAGCCGAGGTCCAGCGACCGCTGGCCACGGTCGTTATCGGGGGTGTTATCTCATCTACCTTTTTGACCCTGCTGGTTTTACCCGGCCTGTATTATGTCTTTCATGAACGCCTCGGGAAGAAAGAACAGGGAGCAGGGTCTAAAGAGCAGCCTACCTGAGCTGAATCTGAGCTGGCAGTATCCCGGTCACGGCCTCTAACGCCTCCTCCACCAGACGTACGGATCGCGTGGGCGAAAAGATGAAGCGATGCCGATAGCTGTCCGGTGCCTGCGCACGAAACAATCCCAGAATACTGGTAAACAGTTTTGCCAGCCACTCGCTGAGAGGAAACGCACCACGGTGATGATGCAGGCACTCATAACGAGGATCGACCATGCCACGTGCCAAAACAGCCGCTACCTCGCCGTTGTTATTACCGTTTGCTGCTAATGCAGCTTTATGCAGATTTCTCGTCAGTTGTGCAAGCAGCAAGGCTTCTCGAGGGTGTGTATTTACGAGTCGCACACATTGCATACGCAGTGCAGTCAGCTGTTCACGGACCTGAGGCGGTGCAAATGGCATCACAAGTTCATATTCAGGAGAAACCGGTAATTTCAGATCAGTCAAACGACGCCAGTCGCGAAGCGGTTGCGGACATAAGGACTGCCAGGCACGAAGTGTGGTAAAAGTACCGTTCAGCAGAGGACTCCGCAATTCATAATAAATGTCATGCAACACCTGTTCCTTTTGGTATGTAAGGCTTTCCAGCCCCATCCATTCGGGAGCGTGTAACGCGTCATAGAGGCTCCGGTACCAGTCAGCAAACTCCGGAAACGCCTGGTTAAGTAAAGGAATGATCTGGTTGTGCCACTCAGTCAGGCGTGAAGATACCACAGGGTATGAGGCTTCTCTGCTGACTAAACCAGCATCCTCACTTATAACCGTTGCGATAACTGGCTCCTCAGGCTGAGTCAACACAGTGACACCGGGGGCTTCATCTGCAAACGCCGGCTCAGCTGAAACCAAAGGCAGAGTCCGCAGTTCGTCAATGATATGCATGATTTCACTGTGTAGTATATCCAGTTGAGCAGTCCCTGATTGCTGTCCGCGCGTTTTCGTTGCTGTCGCGATCTGCTTCTTTATGCTCTTATTTGCTTTCAAAAGCTGCTTTTTCTCATGCTCACATTGAGCCGATTGTTCAAGACGACTGATAATGGATTGGCAATCAGTCAATTGGTCGTTGAGGGATTGAAGCTGGCTTTGCCTTGACTCCGCCTGAGAACGTATTTCATCGGCTTCTTCAGGCGATACCATCAGCAATCCCGAATCCATAAGTGCTGCATGCTCCGTCCGTAACAACAGCATGTTACGTGCGGTGGCGCGAAGCCTGCTCAGCAGGGTCTTGATTTGTTCTTTTTGTTCAATAAGCGTAAGCAGTCGTGCCTGAGTGTCCACAAAGCACTGGGCCAGCCCGTCAAGAGAAAGATCCGTCACAGATAACGCAGGATCAAAGGAACGAAGCAGCTCATCTATCTGATTTAAAAGTTCAGGATTGTCCGCTGGAGCCAACGGGCTGATCGAGACACACTGTCTCTCCAGCTCTTCCCGTTGACGGGTCAGGACTTCAGTCTGATGAAACAGAGTCAGCCAGTCCAGGGATTTACGCTCGACACTGTTCGCCGGATCAATCGACCATAAGGGAATATGGATGTAGGGTGCTGAGGGTACTGCATTTTGTTTCTGCCTGAGCAGGTCCTGTTTGTCGAGCAGCTCAGGGTTACGGTATTCAGCCACTAAGGCCGCCTTCGTATCCGGCGGCAGATTGATAGCGGCCAACTGCTCGGACAAAGACGACAGCTCAAGACTGACACGCTGTATCTGATGCTGTAGATCCTGCTTTCGCTGTTCGTCCGGTTGAGACATAGCCGCAGCCAGCTCGCTCAGCCTCAGTTGAAACGCCTCTTTGGTCTGCATAAGCTCAGTCAGCTGCTGGGTATGTTGTCGTGAAATCCCCTGAAGGTCGCTGTCTGCATTTAATTCCAGATTGAATGCACGTAACTGCTCAATAACATCCTCTTGCTCGCGACGCGATTCATACAGCGACAGGCGCGCTTCATCAAGCTGCAGGCGCTGCTGCCCGGTTCTCAAGCTACTGAAAATATCACGCAGCAGATCAAGCTTCCCTCTTGTGTCGACTGGATTGTCCGCCACCAGAATGGGATTATCCTTCCTCATCTGAGCCGCATAACGTTCAAAAATCAGCTCATAGGTTTCACTGTATGACTGTCGATGCTGGTTAATCAGGCGCGTCAGCTCATGAATACGCCGGCGATTCTCTTTATAAGGCTGCTTAAGCTGCACGCTATCGACTAAACGATTCCATGCTGAAATTTTTCCGGCAAGTCTGAACAAAACTGCCCAATGAGCCTGCACTTCCAGAGGAGGTTCTGCAGAGGTATCAAGCCATTGCGGACGAGGTTCAAACAGAGCGGCCATGCTGTTCAGATCAATGGGGTCCTGCAATTCCCTGATGTGGTTGACGAGGGTGATTATAGCTTCTTTCATGGTGTTCTCCCTGAATCCTGAATCTAGATTGTAACGATTTCAAACAGATTAACAACCTCAATACACACAATTCCCGATTGACGCACTGGCTGGTGTACGGTATATTGCAGCGGTTCAAAATTCCTCGCCCTTCCTGGCGTGTGAATTGCTGCAGGGAACAGATGAGGTGCTCATGAGAAGCCGAATAGTGGCAGGCAACTGGAAGATGAATGGGTCGGCTGAAAGTATCGCCACGCTGCTGCGTGGTATTAATGATGCACTGTCTGACGAGCATAAATCCCAGAGCCTCGTATTGCCTCCGGCCATCTATCTACCGCTGGTTAGCCAGCTTCTGGCTGACACCGGGCTGACCTGGGGGGCGCAGAATGTGTATCCAGCCAATGCCGGTGCCTATACGGGAGAGCTCTCTGGACCCATGCTAAAGGACTATGGCTGCCAGTACGTACTGGTAGGGCATTCCGAGCGACGAACGATTTTTAATGAAAATGAAAAATTTGTGGCGGATAAATTCCACCACGTAAAAGAACATGGTATGATACCTGTTCTTTGTGTAGGCGAGACGCTGATTGAGCGTGAAAATGGTCAGACTAATGAGATACTGGCCAGACAGCTTAAAGCGGTTGCCTCCGAAAATAAACAGGCATTTGCCGGCTGTGTCATAGCCTATGAGCCAGTATGGGCCATAGGAACAGGCAAGACGGCACAGCCGGAACAGGTTCAGGATGTTCATCAAAGCATCCGAAGACTTGTAGGCGAATATAGTGATGTTGATCCAGAAACGCTGACCCTGTTATACGGTGGGAGCGTAAATGAAAAAAATGCTCAGGCACTGTTTGCCATGCCTGATGTGGATGGTGGTTTAATTGGCGGTGCATCGCTAAATGCACAACAATTTGCGGAAATAGTTAAATGTATCAATTAATTTTAATCGTGCATGTATTGGTAGCCCTGACACTGATAGGTCTGGTTCTGATGCAGCATGGCAAAGGTGCCGACATTGGCGCATCCTTTGGCTCTGGCGCTTCCGGAACAGTGTTCGGCAGCCAGGGTACAGGCAGCTTTTTATTCAAATTTACGGGTGGACTGGCCATGACATTCTTTGTTACCAGCCTGACCTTGTCCTATTTGGTTGCCACGCGATATGAAAACGCGCAGCAGCTGGCGATACCTCAACAAACCAGTGCTCCGGTCAGCAGTATACCGGTGCCAGTTGATAGCAGTAAAAACAAACAATAACCTGACATGCCGAAGTGGTGAAATTGGTAGACACGCCGTCTTGAGGGGGCGGTGGCGTAAAGCTGTGCCGGTTCGAGTCCGGCCTTCGGCACCATTTATCCGAGCGATAAAATTATGCTATCAGAGTATTTACCTGTACTTGTATTTATAGTCATTGGACTGGCTCTTGGCCTTGCCATGCTGGGCGGTGGATCCCTGTTATCGAAGCATCATCCCGATGCTGCGAAAACCTCACCGTACGAGTGTGGATTTGATGCGTTCGAAAGTTCGCACATCCCCTTTGACGTTCGTTTTTACCTGGTTGCGATCCTGTTCATTCTGTTCGACCTTGAAACGGCATTTTTCTTTCCCTGGGCATTGGTTCTGCGCAAAATCGGCTGGTTCGGTTTTTCCGCTATGATGGTGTTTCTCGGGTTGCTTGTTATTGGTTTTATTTACGAATGGAAGCGCGGTGCGCTTGAGTGGGAGTAGCGTGATGCTGTCCCCGGACATTATTTAGAGGCTTGCTATGGCAGTTGCAGAGTTGCAGAAAAATGGCTTTGTTACAACCTCAGTTGAAAAACTGCTAGGTTGGGCGCGGACAGGCTCCATGTGGCCGATGACCTTTGGTCTGGCCTGCTGCGCTGTGGAAATGATGCACGTAGGCGCGGCCAGGTACGACCTGGACCGTTTCGGTGTTATTTTTCGTCCCAGCCCACGTCAGTCCGATGTCATGATTGTTGCCGGTACACTCTGCAATAAAATGGCGCCAGCTCTGCGCAAGGTTTACGACCAGATGCCAGAACCACGCTGGGTTATCTCCATGGGCTCCTGTGCCAATGGTGGTGGCTACTATCACTATTCCTATTCCGTCGTTCGCGGATGCGATCGCATCGTTCCTGTGGATGTGTATGTTCCGGGTTGCCCGCCAACAGCCGAAGCGCTTTTGTACGGCATTATACAGCTTCAGAACAAAATCAGACGTAAACCCATTCTTGAGGCTTGAGAAGCAAATCAGGTAAAAGCAAATGACAAAAATGACACGCTTGGCTGAGACGATAACAAATGAACTGGGGGATAAGATAAGCCTCCTGACGACGGCCTTTGAGGAAATTACCCTTGAATGCCCCGTGTCCAGTTTATATACCGTACTGTCGCAATTAAAAAACCATACGGCTTTCGTTTTCGATCAATTAATCGATTTATGCGCCGTGGATTATCTGCTATACGGTGAGTATGACTGGGAGACGGAATCTGCCAGCGAATGCGGATTTTCGCGAGGTGTGGAGCCTCAGGAAGCCCGGGCCTATGTCATGGACAAGCCCCGCTTTGCCGTTGTCTACCATCTGTTGTCAACCAGACTGAATCATCGCGTCCGCGTAAAGGTTTTTCTTGAAGAGCAGAATCTGATTCTGCCGTCTGCGCATGATCTGTGGAAAGGCGCTAACTGGTTTGAACGCGAAGCCTACGATTTATATGGAATTTTGTTTGAGAATCATCCTGATCTAAGACGTATTCTCACTGACTATGGTTTTATTGGACATCCTTTCCGTAAGGATTTTCCAATCAGCGGTCAGGTTGAAATGCGCTACGATGCTCAACTGCAAAAAGTAATTTACGAACCGGTGGATATCGAGCCACGCATACTGGTACCCAAAGTGATACGAAACGATAACCGTTACCTGTCCGGTAAGGAAGGTGCGCAATGAATGAATTAAAAAACTATACACTGAATTTTGGACCACAGCATCCTGCCGCGCACGGAGTACTGCGTCTGGTATTGGAATTACAAGGTGAGACCATCGTTCGTGCCGATCCTCATATTGGATTGCTGCATCGTGCAACCGAAAAGCTGGCTGAGACGAAACCCTATCTGCAAAGCATCGGTTACATGGATCGCCTCGACTACGTGTCCATGATGTGCAACGAACATGCCTATGTACGCGCGCTCGAAAAAATGCTTGGAATCGAGGCCCCCATTCGTGCACAGTATATCCGCACCATGTTTGACGAGGTTACCCGTATACTGAATCATCTGCTCTGGCTTGGGGCTATAGCCCTTGATATTGGTGCCATGACTGTATTTTTATATTGTTTCCGCGAACGCGAAGATCTGTTTGACTGCTATGAGGCTGTGTCTGGCGCGCGTATGCACGCTACCTATTATCGTCCCGGTGGCGTTGCCCGTGATTTGCCCAATACCATGCCCCAGTACAAGGCATCAAGATGGCACAGCGATCGTGAAACCGAAAAACGTAACGCAGACAGACAGGGAAGCCTGCTGGATTTTCTGTGGGCCTTCACTGAGCGTTTCCCCAAATGTGTGGATGAATACGAAACACTCCTGACCAACAACCGTATCTGGAAGCAGCGAACCGTCGATATTGGTGTAGTGTCTCCTGAAGATGCCCTGCAGTGGGGGTTCACTGGTCCCATGCTCCGAGGTTCCGGCATAGCCTGGGATCTACGTAAAAAACAACCTTATGCTGCTTACGATAAAGTAGACTTTGATATCCCGGTCGGCAAGACCGGTGACTGCTACGACCGTTATCTCGTTCGGGTAGAAGAACTGCGTCAATCGAATCGCATCGTACGTCAATGCATCGAATGGTTACGAAAAAACCCTGGCCCGGTCCGGATTAACGATCACAAGGTAACACCACCGAGACGGGAAGAAATGAAACACGACATGGAAGCCATGATTCATCATTTCAAATTGTTCACCGAGGGTTTTTGTCTGCCTCAGGGGGAAGTCTATTCCTGTGTCGAGGCACCGAAAGGTGAGTTCGGTATTTACATGGTTTCTGATGGGGCAAACAAACCCTATCGTATGAAAATCCGTGCGCCTGGTTTTGCGCATCTTTCCAGCTTTGACGAGATGGTTAAAGGTCATATGCTGGCTGATGGTGTCGCGATTCTCGCCAGCCAGGATATTGTATTTGGTGAAATAGATCGATAAAACACAGCGATGTATCTGAGCGAACCCGAGTAACTGATGGTATGGCCGTTCGCACAGCACATCCCCATGATGAACGATATTAAGGTTAGAACAGTATGTCCGAGAGTTCAGAAAAATTGCTCTGTCAGTTAGTTTCCCCTGATGGCCTCAGGGATATTGACCACTGGATACAAAAATATCCTGCGGATCAGAAACAGTCAGCCGTCATGAGTGCCCTGCGAATTGTACAGGAAGAGCATGGGTTCTTAACGCCACAACTGATGGACGCTGTAGCAGAGTATCTGGACATGCCGGCTATCGCTGTATATGAAGTAGCTACGTTTTACACGATGTACGAACACAAGCCTATAGGTCGTAATCTGATTAATGTCTGCACAAATGTATCCTGCAAGCTTCGCGGTTCCAGCGAAGTTGTGGATCATTTATGTTCCACTCTCGGCATCGAACTGGGTGAAACAACGACCGATGGACGGTTTACGGTGCGTTCGGTTGAATGTCTGGGAGCCTGCGTAAATGCGCCCATGATGCAGATAAATAAAAATTATCACGAAAATCTGACCATGGACACGATTGACCAGGTACTGGAGCAGTACAAATGACTACTAAAGCAGAGGTTTTGTCATGATTGAACTGAATCAAGTCTGTTACCGAACATTTCATTTGCAAGAACCCTGGACCATGAAATCCTATGAAAAGGTTGGTGGTTACAGTGTATGGCGAAAAATACTTGCAGAAAAAACATCGCCACAGCAGATTATTGAAGAATTGAAAACGTCCGCTCTCCGTGGTCGTGGCGGTGCGGGATTTCCGACGGGGCTGAAGTGGAGCTTCATGAACCGTAACGCGCCCGTACAGAAATACGTAGTATGTAATTCGGATGAAGGTGAGCCTGGTACCTGTAAAGACCGCGAAATTCTAACGAACAATCCGCATCAGCTGATTGAAGGGATGGCTATTGCAGGATATGTTATTGGCGCTACCGTAGGCTACAACTATATCCGTGGCGAGTTCTGGCTTCCTTATGAGCATTGCGAGGCTGCCCTGAAGGAAGCATATGATGCTGGCTTACTCGGTAAAAACATACTGGGCAGTGGCATCGACTTTGATTTATACAACCATCTGGGTGCCGGAGCCTACATCTGCGGGGAAGAAACAGCGCTGTTGAATTCGCTGGAAGGTAAAAAAGGCATGCCACGCTTCAAACCACCTTTTCCTGCTAATTATGGTCTGTACGGCAAGCCTACAACCATCAACAACACAGAAACCTTTGCTTCCGTTCCTGTTATTCTGGAAAAGGGCGGTGATTGGTTTTTAAAGCTGGGTAAACCCAATAACGGTGGAACCAAATGCTTCAGTGTCAGTGGTCATGTTAACAAACCCGGCAATTTTGAAATCCCATTGGGTACACCATTTAAAACCCTGCTGGAGCTGGCAGGTGGTGTACGCAATAATAAACGTATCAAGGCTGTTATTCCCGGTGGTTCTTCCATGCCCGTTCTGAAAGGCGATGTGATGATGGCACTGGACATGGATTACGACAGTATTCAAAAAGCCGGTTCCGGTCTGGGATCGGGTGCAGTCATTATTATGGACGAAGACACCTGCATGGTTGATGTTCTTTATCGTATCTCTGAGTTCTATATGGACGAATCCTGTGGGCAATGCACACCCTGTCGTGAGGGCACAGGCTGGCTCGTACGTCTGATCCATCGAATTCGACATGGCCATGGTGAGCCGGGCGATATTGAAAAGCTGGTTAACGTGGCTGATAAAATTGAAGGTCGCACCATTTGCGCACTTGGCGAAGCGGCTGCCTGGCCTGTCCAGAGTTTTGTGAAGAATTTTTATGATGAGTTTGATTATTTCATCAAAAATAAACGCTCAATCGTTGCGGCATAATTGAAAAGGTTTAAACAATGGCTACCATTGAAATTGACGGAAAAACATTTGAAGTAGAAAACGGCAAAATGATCATCGAAGTTGCCGATGACGCTGGTATTTATATACCACGTTTCTGCTACCACAAAAAGCTGTCCGTAGCAGCTAACTGCCGTATGTGCCTTGTCGAAGTCGAAGGTGGACGTAAACCGGTTCCCGCCTGCGCCACACCCATAACCAACGGTATGAAGGTGCTGACCAAATCCGAAGAAGCGCTGCGATCACAACAGGCTGTGATGGAGTTTCTGCTTATCAACCATCCGCTGGATTGTCCTATTTGCGATCAGGGTGGCGAGTGTGAGCTGCAGGATGTTTCCATGGGTTTTGGTAATGATGCTTCTGAATACGTTGAAACAAAACGTTCCGTCGAAGATGATAACCTTGGCTCACTGATTTCAACTGAAATGACGCGCTGCATTCATTGCACACGCTGTGTCCGTTTTGGTGCAGAAATAGCAGGTCTTCGCGAAATGGGCGCTACTGGCCGCGGAGAAAAAGTACAGATTGGAACCTATGTTCAACACAGCATCACCTCAGAAGTATCCGGTAATATTATCGATCTCTGTCCTGTAGGCGCCTTAACTTCTAAGCCAGCGCGTTTTACTGCCAGAGCGTGGGAGCTGAAACAATACGAAGGGGTGGCTCCTCACGATTGTCTGGGCTCTAACGTTTATATGCATGTCCGCAGGGACAGGCTCATGCGTGTTGTGCCCAGGGAAAACGAAAGCATTAACGAGACCTGGCTGTCCGATCGTGATCGTTTCAGCTATCTTGGCCTGAACAGTGAGCACCGCGCCAGCCAGCCAAAAATTAAAACAAATGGTCAATGGCAGACAGTGGACTGGCCAACCGCACTGAAATTTGCAGCGGAGGGTATCAGTCGCATAATCAAACAGCATGGGCCCGAGCAGTTCGCCGCTCTTGCGTCCCCATCTTCCACTCTGGAAGAACTGTACCTGCTGCAAAAATTAATGCGTGAGCTGGGTGTTAATAACCTTGATCACCGGATACACCAGACCGATTTCAGCGACCAGGCAAATCTGCCACAGGTCAGTACCAACACTCTGAAATACGACGAACTGGAGCGTCAGCAGCATATCCTTCTGATTGGCTGTAATATCGACCGTGAAATTCCTCTGGCTGGCGTTCGTGTCAGAAAGGCACAGGTTAATGGCGCCCGAATTTATGCGATTAACCCAGTGGATTATGATTTTCACTTTGAAGTAGCGCACAAATCCATTGTATCACCGCAGGATTTTCCTCTGCATCTGGCGCGTCTCGTGCTGGCTCTGGCCGAAGATCCCAGTCAGTTATCCGAGGACATGCAGCGCCTTGTTCTGGGCCTGCAGGTAGACGATACGCTGCGTGAAATGGCTGCAGGACTGAAACAACCTGGTGCAGTTCTTGTTACCGGCGCGCTGTTTGAAAATCATCCGCATGCGTCTCTGCTGCGTGCCCTGCTGCATGAAATAGAGCGACTCAGCGGCGCCAGTTGCATCAAATTTACATCTGGTGCCAACGCAGCCGGTGCACAGTTGGTCGGCATGTTGCCTCACCGCAATGCCAATGGCAAGGAAGTGTCACCAGCTGGTCTTGATATTCAATCCTCACTGGCAGCCAGATTGAAAGGATATTTTCTTCTGGGTGTCGAGCCTGGCTTTGATTTTGATAACCCATGGCAGGCAAGACAGGCCATGCTGGGCTCAGAGTTTGTTGTCATGCTGTCCCCGTTCCAGCACGAATCCATGCTGGACTACGTAGACGTTCTGCTGCCCGTTGCACCCTATGCGGAAACTTCTGGAACCTACATTAACATTGATAACACGTGGCAGACCGTTGCTGGAAGCTGTCCTCCACATGGCGAATCACGACCCGCCTGGAAGGTTCTGCGTGTATTGGCTAACCTGCTGCATTGCACCCATTTCGACTATACCTCCAGCGAAGAGGTACTGAGCGAAATCAAGGCGCTGCAGGGAATGAGCTCCGCGTCACGCTATGTACCGGTGTATCCAGAATCGCTGCCCGACGGGCATCAACCGCTGGTACGGGTTGGTGAGTGGCCACTTTATCGAATTGATTCGCTGGTTCGGTACTCTGGAGCCCTGCAGGCCTGTGCTGCTGCTGATACAGCCTGTATCCGAATTCACCCAGAAACGGCCAGCCGTTTGAAATTAGATGACGCTGCCACTGTTTCTCAAGGAGATATTGAGATAACATTGCCACTTAAACGCGATGAGCGGGTAGCACCCGATGTGGTATGGGTCGCAAATGCCATGCCGGAAACTGTCGATTTGGGGCAATCGTTTGCCGCAATCATTATTAAGCGCTAAACAGGTAAAAACATGCTACAAAATATTGCTATTTTGCTGTGGATTGTTATCAAAATATTAGCCATTGTGCTCCCTTTGCTGATCGCCGTAGCCTATTTAACCTATGCCGAGCGCAAGGTAATTGGTTATATTCAGGTTCGAGTGGGGCCCAATCGTGTCGGCTTCCGGGGACTGCTGCAGCCATTTGCTGACCTGATTAAGCTGATCACCAAAGAAATCATTGTGCCGGCCAAATCGAACAAATACCTCTTTGTGATTGCACCCTTGTTTGCTCTGGCGCCTGCGCTGGCGGCCTGGGCTGTTATTCCTTTTGATCAGGGTATGGTGCTTGCCAACATCAACGCCGGTGTTCTGTATGTCTTTACCATCAGCTCTCTGGGTGTTTATGGGGTGCTGATTGCCGGCTGGGCTTCCAACTCCAAATACGCCATGTTTGGCTCGCTCCGCAGCGCCGCTCAAACGGTATCCTACGAAATTGCCATGGGCTTTGCGCTGGTCGGCGTGTTGATCGCCGCTGGCAGCATGAATCTGACTGACATTGTGATGTCGCAGCGTGGCGGAATACACCACTGGTGGTTCCTGCCACTCTTCCCCTTGTTTATGGTATTCTGGATTTCCGCTATAGCAGAAACAAACCGCGCTCCCTTTGACCTTGCGGAAGGGGAGTCTGAGATTGTTGCCGGTTTTCATGTTGAATACTCCGGTATTGGCTTTGCGCTGTTCTTCCTGTCTGAATACGCCAGCATGATTTTGATCTCAACGCTTATCAGCCTGTTGTTTATGGGGGGCTGGCTGTCTCCATTTGAGAACATGCCCGTCTTAAACAACCTCTTTATATTTGTTCCCGGCTTCGTCTGGCTGCTGGTAAAAATTTCGTTCTTCCTGTTTGTCTACCTCTGGGTCCGGGCTACGTTTCCCCGCTACCGCTATGATCAGCTGATGCGTCTCGGGTGGAAAGTACTGATACCAGTCACCATTGTATGGCTCGTTGTTACAGCGTTAATGGTTGTGACACAAGTGAAACCCTGGTTTAACTAATAACAGAGTATGTTAATGAAAAAAATTGTCAGACTACTAAGCCATTACGTACGCAGTTTCCTGCTGCTGGATTTATTGTCCGGATTGAAGTTGACTGGTAAGTATTTCTTCAGGAAAAAATTTACAGTTCAGTTTCCGGAAGAGGTAACACCAATATCTCCGCGTTTTCGTGGACTGCTTGCCTTAAGACGATACCCTAACGGTGAAGAGCGATGTATTGCCTGTAAATTATGTGAGGCGGTTTGTCCGGCGCTCGCGATTACCATCGATTCACAGGAACGTGAAGACGGTTCACGACGAACAACCCGTTACGATATCGATATGTTCAAGTGCATCAATTGCGGACTGTGCGAAGAGTCGTGCCCGGTTGACTCTATCGTGGTAACACCCATTCATCACTACCACATCAGTGAGCGTGGTGAGAACATCATGACTAAAGAAAAGCTGCTGGCCATCGGTGATTTGATGGAAAAGAAACTGGCGTCCGATCGCGCTGCTGACAAAGATTTCCGATAACGAGGTGACAAATGCATGATGTACTGATCCAAGCTGTTTTTTATGTGTTTGCCGGTCTTGCTGTAATTTCGGCCCTGATGGTGATCACGCAAAACAACCCTGTGCGCTGTGTTTTGTTTCTGGTGCTGACTTTTTTTGCCATGTCCATCCTGTGGATGCTGCAATCTGCTGAGTTTCTTGCGCTGATTCTGGTTCTGGTTTATGTTGGCGCTGTCATGACCCTGTTCCTGTTTGTGGTCATGATGCTCGATATCGATACGGAATCGTTGCGCGCACATTTTGCACGTTACCTGCCCTTTGGGCTGGTGCTGGTTGCTCTGCTGACCGGTTTGCTTTTGGTTTGCCTGCCAGAAAGCTGGTATAAAACAGGAACACAGATAATGAACTCCCCAGGCATACATACTCTGAGCGCCAGCGATATTGTGGAAGCAGCTGATGAGGCGAGCAAACGCTCGAATACGGAAGAGATTGGGATGGTGCTGTATACCGACTACGTATTTGCACTGGAGCTGGCGGCTGTGCTGCTGCTGGTGGCTATTATAGCCGCCATTACTCTGGCGCATCGGGCTGCGGCCGGCTCGAAAAGGCAGGACATACTCCGTCAGATTATGACCCGTCGTGACGAGCGCGTAACGCTTGTTTCATTAAAATCAGAAAAATAATCAGCGGGAATGAACATGATACCATTAAGTAACTATCTGATCCTTGCGGCCCTGTTATTTGGGCTCAGTCTGATAGGCATTATGTTGAATCGCAAAAACGTGATTCTACTACTGGTCTGCATTGAATTGATGCTCTTGGCCGTCAATACCAATTTTGTTGCGTTTTCTCATTACTATAATGGCATTTCAGGTCAGATCTTTGTTTTCTTTATTCTGACTGTTGCTGCTGCCGAGGCGGCGATTGGCCTTGCCATAGTGATGCTGTTGTATCGTAACAAGGGCAACATTGATGTTGATAAAATGAATCATTTAAAAGGCTGATAACGTGAGCATTCTGCAACTCTCTCTCTTACTTGTTCTTGCGCCCCTGTTTGGTTCTATCGTGGCCGGTTTATTTCGCAGTCAGATTGGACGCACTGGTGCGCATACTGTAACCATTGCCGGTGTGGGATTTTCTTTCATACTCGCTTTGTATGTTGCCATTGCAGTCCTCGGCGGAAGTGCTGAAGCCGTGAATGCAGATTTGTACACCTGGGCAAGTGGTGGCCAGCTGTTCCCTTATGCCTTTCACATCGGTTTTCTGATTGATCCCTTAACCTGTGTGATGCTGGTGGTTGTTACCTTTGTTTCCTTGCTGGTACATATCTACAGTATTGGGTATATGGCTGACGATGATGGCTATCAGCGTTTTTTCAGCTATATCTCCCTGTTTACCTTCATGATGCTGATGCTGGTTACTGCCAACAATTTCCTGCAATTGTTTTTTGGCTGGGAAGGCGTGGGCCTTGTTTCCTATCTGCTTATCTCTTTCTGGTTTCAGCGTAACTCGGCCATTGAAGGCGGCTTAAAGGCCTTTTTAGTCAACCGGGTAGGGGATTTTGGCTTCGTGCTCGGCATAGGAATGGTCCTCGCGTACACAGGAAGCCTTGATTACGAAACAGTTTTTAAGAGTGCGACTGTACTGAGCCATCAGAGTATTCAATTATACACTGGTTATAACTGGAGCGTTCTCACTGTTATCTGCATCCTGCTGTTTATCGGCGCCATGGCTAAATCAGCGCAGGTTCCCCTTCATGTCTGGCTGCCTGAATCGATGGAAGGTCCTACCCCTATTTCAGCCCTGATTCATGCCGCAACCATGGTTACGGCCGGTGTGTTCATGGTGGCACGTATCTCACCCATGATGGAATACTCATCAACAGCGTTGAACTTTATTCTGGTCATCGGCGCAACAGGTGCGTTATTCACAGGCATTCTCGCGCTTGTCATGAATGACATCAAACGAGTAGTTGCCTATTCTACATTGTCACAGCTTGGATATATGATGGTTGCCATGGGGGCTTCGGCCTACAGTGCCGGTATGTTCCATTTGTTAACACATGCCTGCTTTAAGGCGCTGCTTTTCCTCGGTGCCGGCTCGGTGATTATTGGTATGCACCATGAGCAGGATATGAGAAAAATGGGTGGTCTGTGGCGTAAAATGCCAATCACTTACGTCACCTTCGTAATTGGAAGTCTGGCTTTATGCGCGATTCCGCCGTTCGCTGGTTTTTACTCAAAAGATACCATCATTGAGGCAGCGAAAATCTCGGAAATGCCAGGAAGCGCTTATGCATATTTCTGTGTCCTTGTTGGTGCCATGGTTACCGCACTCTACACTTTCCGATCTTTGTTTATGACCTTCCATGGCAAGCCACGAATGGATGACCATACCCTGTCGCACGTGCATGAGTCGCCATGGGTTGTGCTGTTCCCGCTAATCGTTCTGGCAGTGCCTTCTGTTATGATTGGCTATGTACTGTATATGCCAATGCTCTATAACAGTCCATCCATGCTTGCTGGATCACTTTTTGTCCTGCCAGAGCATAATGTGCTGGCTGAACTGGCTCACGAAGTCAGCTCGCCATTGCATTCGGCGCTTGAGTCCATCACAACCCCCACGTTCTGGCTGACAATCACAGGGATTGTGCTGGCGTGGCTGTGTTACATTCTTGTGCCATCAATTCCTGCCATGCTGGCGCGTAAATTCTCCTGGGTATACCGCCTGTTATTAAACAAATACGGTTTTGATGCTCTGAATGAACGCATTATTGTTCCATTCTTCAAATCACTGGGACGATTCTTCTACCAGGTTGGCGATCAGAAACTGATTGATGGTTTCCTGGTTAACGGTACCGGTCGCACCGTACGCTGGCTGGCCAATAAAGGTCGTCTGTTACAAAGTGGTTATATCTATACCTATGCAACCGTTATGGTGATTGGGTTGTTTGGTTTTTTATGCTGGTTGCTTCTGGCTTGATATAAAACAATAGTATGAAATGGCCGGCAGCATCCTCTGTTGTCGGCTTGAGCGGGATTCAGTAGTTGAATATAAGGTGAAGGTATGCATTATTTGCTTAGTTTATTGATTTGGTTGCCGATCGTGGGTGGCGTATTTATATTGCTTACCGGTGACGACAGCAATCCGAATGTGTCTCGTTACCTGTCGTTATTTACCGTAATTCTGACGTTGATAGCCTGTATACCGCTGGTCAATGGTTTTGATCTGAATGAACACAGCATGCAGTTTGTTGAAGAAATTCCGTGGATGCCGTCGCTCGGAATCAATTACAGTCTGGGTGTCGATGGGCTATCGGTCCTTTTGATTGTATTAAGCCTGTTTACCAACCTGATTGTCATTCTTGCCACCTGGGACAGTATACGCAAACGTGTATCACAATACCTTGCAGCATTCCTCATTATGCAGGGCCTGCTCGTTGGTGTTTTCGCAGCAACAGATGCCATATTATTCTATATCTTCTGGGAAGCAACCCTGATCCCGATGTACCTGATTATTGGTATCTGGGGATCGGATAACCGTGTCTATGCGGCTATTAAGTTCTTTCTCTATACCTTCCTTGGTTCGGTGCTTCTGCTGGCCTCTCTACTGTATATGGGCTTTTTGCTGGGATCGTTTAAGATTGAAATGCTGTATGCACTTAAGTTGAGCATGTCAGCGCAGACCCTTATCTTTATCTCATTTTTTCTCGCTTTCGCCATCAAAATCCCCATGTTTCCAGTGCATACCTGGTTACCTGATGCGCATACGGAAGCCCCCGCGGGTGGTTCCATCATGCTGGCAGCGATTCTGCTTAAGCTGGGTGCGTACGGATTTATCCGCTTTGCCCTGCCCATTGTTCCAGATGCCTGCGCCAGATTTGCTCCTGTTATGATAGCCTTGTCGCTGATCGCTGTCGTCTACGTTGGTCTGATTGCTGTTATTCAGAAAGATATGAAACGCCTTATTGCATATTCATCGATATCACACATGGGCTTTGTCACGCTTGGCTGCTTTGCCATCTTCGCCATTGCCAGGCATTCTGGTCTGAGCAACGCGGGCTTACTGCTCGAAGGGGCCATTGTTATTATGATTTCCCATGCGTTTGTTTCCAGCGCGATGTTTGCCGGGGTTGGCTTCATTTACGAGCGGATGCACACCAGGCAGTTAAGTGATTTTGGTGGTATTGTGAATACCATGCCCGTTTTTGCATCGTTCTTTATGCTCTTTGCCATGGCGAATGCCGGTCTGCCCGGAACTTCCGGCTTTGTTGGAGAATTCATGGTGATTCTGGCCAGCGTTAAAGCCAGCTTCTGGATTGCTTTCTGGGCCGCATCAACCCTGGTGATAGGTGCTGCCTATACTCTGTGGATGTATAAGCGTGTAATTTTTGGTGCGGTTGCCAATGATAAGGTTGCGGCTCTTCGTGATCTGACAGGGTTCGAGCTTAGCGCTTATGTGTTGCTCGCCTTCATGGTTGTCGCGATGGGTGTCTATCCAAAGCCCATGCTTGATTACGTTCATCAGACGGTGAGTCACACTCTGGCTCAAGCCGATAAATCAAAATTATAATTAGCAGGTAAACTTTGTCATGATGCCAATACTCGATAATTTCCAATTCGCTTTACCTGAAGTGATCATTCTGGTTACCGCATGCCTTGCGTTGCTGGCAGATCTGTTCCTGCGCCAGCGCTATCAGAATATCGCTCTGCATGTGATATATTCTGGGCTTGCATTAGCGGTAATCGTTTGCCTTGTGCTGATGGGTAACTTTAAGACCATCGCCTTTGGCGGCTTGTTTATCAGCGACGACGCCGGCCTGTTAATGAAGATATTTATCTGTCTGAGCGTGTTTTTGTGCTTTTTCTATTCTGGCGAGTACATTAAGGAACGTCATATTCCCGTGGGTGACTATTATACGCTGGGTTTGTTTTCAACTCTGGGAATGATGGTACTGGTTTCTGCTCATTCCATGCTGACTCTGTACCTGGGACTGGAGCTTTTATCCCTGCCACTGTACGCGATGACCGCGATCAGGCGTACCAATGCCAATGCTGCTGAGGCCGCGATTAAATACTTTGTTATGGGCGCTATTGCCTCTGGCATGCTGCTCTATGGTCTGTCGTTACTTTACGGTGTGACTGGAAAGCTCGACTTACTCGATATTTCCAATGCCATAGCAGCCAACTGGCAGACACACAGCCTGCTGCTTTCCTTTGCAATGGTCTTTATCCTCGCCGGTGTTGGTTTCAAGCTGGCAGCCGTGCCATTCCATATGTGGGCTCCCGATGTTTATCAGGGTGCGCCTACATCCGTTACACTGTTTATCAGCGCCGCGCCGAAAATTGCAGCTGTTGGCATGGCCCTGCGTGTGCTGACAATTGCCTTGCCTGGTGTTGCGGTTGAATGGCAGAAAATGATACTGGTGATGGCCTTGTTATCAACGGGTATCGGTAACCTGCTTGCTGTTACGCAAACAGATATCAAACGTCTGTTTGCCTATTCCGCCATTGCACACATTGGGTACGCCTTATTTGGAATACTGGCGGCTACAACGGCTGGGTATTCAGCTGCCCTTTATTATATACTGGTCTATGCCATTATGACCGTTGCCGCTTTTGGTCTGATTGTGCTGCTTTCACGTCACGGCATAGAGATTGATAAAATTGATGATTTAAAAGGGCTGAATAAACGTAATCCATGGATTGCCTTTATGATGCTGATAGTCATGTTTTCCATGGCCGGCGTACCGCCTACGGTTGGCTTTTTTACCAAGTTATTTGTCCTGAAGGCACTTGTCGCCGCTGACATGACCTGGGTGGCCGTGTTCGGCCTGATCTTCGCGGTTATAGGTGCCTACTATTACATTAAAATCGTGAAGATTATGTATTTTGATGAAGCAACTGATAAGCAGGCCATTCATCTTCCACGTTCGGCAACGCTGATCTATTCCATCAATTGCCTGTCGTTACTGTATATGGGTATATTTCCAGCCAGTTTGATTAATGCCTGTATGGGAGCATTTGCCTGATTTGCTGGCTATAAAGAAATAAGTGTGTATAAAAGTAAAAAACAGTTGCTAAATTCAAAAAAATGCGTATAATTCTCAACAGTTGATGCGGGGTGGAGCAGCCTGGTAGCTCGTCGGGCTCATAACCCGAAGGTCGTAGGTTCAAATCCTGCCCCCGCTACCACTACTAAAAGCCCCATTTATGGGGTTTTTTATTATCCAGGAAAAAGACAGCTTAACGCCTTGACGACCTGAATAATACTGATTGTTGGTCATTCAATACACCTGGCCACGTTTTTCAGCAATGCAGGTACGCTCTGGTGTTGTTCGATCATTTAGCCTGACGTCTTTACTTATGCGTGTGGACTTGCAGGATACGCTGGCAGAGCTTTTCCGGAATGACGCGTAGTATTTTAAAACCTTGGCGGATGAAGAACGGTCTATGATTAGAGAAGATATTCAAGAATTATTTCAACCTGTTGTTACCGAGCTCGGATATCAGCTGTGGGGTTGCGAATATTTACCACAGGGAAAACATTCCCTTTTACGCGTTTATATTGATAAAGAAGGTGGTGTTGGCATAGGCGATTGCGAGATTGTCAGCAGAGAAGTCAGTGCCTTACTGGACGTTGAAGATCCCATTTCAGGCAATTACAGCCTGGAAGTATCTTCACCGGGCCTTTCCCGCCCTTTATTCTTTATCGAACATTATCAGCAATATATCGGACACAGTGTTCAGCTGAAGCTGTATAAGCCTATAAACGGCAGTCGTAAGCTGGTCGCCGTAATTGAGTCCGTAAGCGACGAGGCGATTTTCCTGAGCGTAGGAAACGAAGAGATCGAAGTACAATTTTCCCAAATTGTGAAAGCAAACCTGACAGGCGAGTGAGGCCAACAATGAGTAAAGAATTGTTATTAGTTGCCGAGGCATTATCAAACGAGAAAGGTGTCAGCAAAGACGTTGTTCTGCTGGCTATTCAGGCGGCTCTCGAGTCCGCAACCCGCAAATTGGCCGCTGAAGAGATTGGTGTCAGGGTAAACCTGGATAATCGCACCGGTGAGTATGAAACCTTCCGTTACTGGGATGTTGTCGCAGATGAAGATCTTGAATCCCCCAGTACTCAGATTGCCTTAAGTGAGGCTCGCGAGCGTTCCCCATCCATTGAGGTTGGCGATCGCATTGAAGAGCCAATGGCTTCCATTGAGTTTGGACGTATTGCCGCACAGACGGCCCGCCAGGTTATCATGCAAAAGGTTCGTGAAGCCGAACGTCAGCAGGTTGTGGATCAGTTTCAGCACAAATTGGGGCAACTTGTCTACGGAACAGTAAAAAAAGCTACACGCGACAACATTATTATTGATTTGGGTGGCAAGGCAGAGGCCTTTATGCCACGTCAGGAAATGCTGCCAAATGAAATGTTTCGTCCAAATGATCGTGTTCGCGCCTATCTGTATGAAATTACACCTCAGGCACGTGGCCCGCAATTGTTTGTCAGCCGTGTCCGCAACGAAATGCTGATTGAGCTGTTTCGAATTGAAGTGCCCGAAATTGGCGAAAATATTATTGAAGTGAAAGCCGCAGCGCGAGATCCGGGTAATCGAGCCAAGATTGCAGTTAAAACAAACGATGGTAGAATTGATCCCGTGGGTGCCTGTGTCGGAATGCGTGGCGCACGTGTCCAGGCTGTATCAACCGAACTCGGTGGTGAGCGTGTTGATATTATTGTCTGGGATGATAATCCGGCTCAGCTCGTCATCAATGCCATGGCTCCAGCAGATATCACATCCATCGTTGTGGATGAAGATACTCATACGATGGATTTAGCAGTTGAAAAGGAACAGTTATCTCAGGCGATTGGACGCAATGGTCAAAACGTCCGCCTGGCCAGCCAGATGACCGGCTGGACACTGAATGTAATGACAGTAGAAGACTTTAACAGCAAAAGTCAGCAGGAATCGAGTAAGATTATTAATCTGTTTACTACATCCCTCGATATTGATGAAGAATTTGCTCAGCTTTTAGTGAATAATGGTTTTTCTTCTCTGGAAGAAATTGCCTACGTACCCAAAGAAGAGCTGATGGTTATCGAAGAATTTGATGACGAAATCGTCGAAGAATTACGAAACCGGGCTAATGATGTTCTGTTGGCTCTGGCGCTGAGCGGCGGTGGTGATTCAACCCTTACTTCGTCTGATGATATCAAGGCGATGGAAGGAATGACTGATGAGTTAGCCGCCAGTCTGATCGCGAAGGGTATCAAAACAGTTGAAGATCTGGCTGAGCAGTCGGTTGATGAACTGCTTGATATCGAAGGCATGACAGAAGAAAAAGCCGGCACATTAATTATGAAAGCCCGCGAACCATGGTTTCTATGATAAAGACCGGGGATATAAAATGAGGGAGTACGCGTTGAAACCGGGCATAATTTAGCAATAAGTCAGCCCGTTTTCGCCAGTACCGCCTGTTATTTATATACCCCTTAATAACGCAAGACGTAACAGTACACGAGCAATTTACTGATAAATTGCTGTAAGGGGATCAATAATATGGCGGATGTAACGGTTAAACAATTGGCTCAGGTTGTGGGTATTCCGGTTGAGCGCTTATTGAACCAGTTGCAGGAAGCGGGGCTATCTTTCACTGGCGATGAACAAACGGTAAATGAAGATCAGAAGCGAATCTTGCTTAATCACTTAAAAACCAGCGGTAAACGCGAGATGCCCGAGCGTTTTACTCTTCAAAGAAAGAGTCTTACTCAGGTAACTCTGGGTAATGATGCACACAAAGGTAAAACCATCAACGTCGAATTCAGAAAGAAGCGAACCTTTGTGAAAAGAACCGTGGCTGAAGAGCAGGTTCCTGAACCAGAAGTCGCTGTTGATGAAACGCCTGTGGAAGCTATTGAGACAGCTTTGCCTGAAATGGCTGAATTACCCGCCGTCGAAGAGAACGTTAGCGCTGAGGGTGAAAGCGAAACGCCTGCCGAGGTGGTGCTGCCTGAGAGCGACAACCGTGTTGAGGATTTATTAAACGCTGAGGTACTTGCTGAGCAGGAAGTCAGCGTTGAGGAAGCAGCTGTTCAGGTTTCAGATGCCGATAAAGCGAATAAAAAGAAACCTGTCGATAAAAAAGAATCTGAAACTGATAAGGGCGACAATAAAAAATCCCGTAAAAAGGGTAAATATCAGGCGCCACAGGCTGATGACGATGACGCCGGTTCGCAGGGTCGCTTCAAACGCAATAAGTCCCGTAAACGCAAGGGCAACGAAAAATCAGACAAATACCGTGAAGCAGAAGAAGCTCTGACGCATGGCTTTGCGATGCCAACGGCTCCCGTTGTCCGCGAAGTTCTGATTCCTGAAACGATTACTGTAGCTGAGCTGGCCAAACGTATGTCGGTTAAGGCAGCTGAGGTGATCAAGGTCATGATGGGCCTGGGTGCCATGGCCACCATCAATCAGGTTATTGACCAGGATACGGCTTTAATCGTGGTTGAGGAAATGGGGCATAAGGCTCGAATTTTAAAAGAAGATGCTATTGAGCAGACGCTCGGAGACGCCATCAGTAAGGGTAGCCTGAGCGAATCGCGGGCTCCCGTGGTGACCATCATGGGTCACGTAGACCATGGTAAAACGTCTTTGCTTGACTATATTCGCCGAACCAAGGTGGCATCCGGAGAAGCGGGTGGTATTACACAGCACATCGGCGCATATCACGTCAGCACGCCCAAAGGCGATATAACATTCCTCGACACACCAGGCCACGCCGCGTTTACTGCCATGCGTGCCCGTGGTGCGCAGGCCACCGATATTGTTGTTCTGATTGTGGCGGGTGACGATGGTGTCAAGCCGCAGACTATCGAAGCGATTCATCATGCCAAGGCTGCCAAGGTTCCTGTTATTGTTGCTGTTAACAAAATGGATAAGCCAGGTGTTGATCTCGACCGTGTCATGAACGAACTATCGGCTTATGAAGTCATTCCTGAAGCATGGGGTGGTGATACCATGTTTGTCAGCATATCGGCAAAAACCGGTATGGGTATTGATGAGCTGCTGGATGCGATTCTGCTCCAGTCCGAAGTATTAGAATTAACGGCTCATACCGATGGTGCTGCCAAAGGTGTGGTCATTGAGTCCAGACTCGATAAGGGACGTGGTCCCGTTGCGACGGTTCTGGTTCAAAATGGTACTCTGCGCAAAGGCGATATTCTGCTGGCTGGTTTCCAGTATGGCCGTGTTAAGGCGCTGGTCAGTGACAGCGGCGTTTTAATTGACAGCGCGGGTCCATCTATTCCGGTTGAAGTGCTGGGTCTTTCGGCTATTCCTCATGCCGGAGACGAGGCCGTTGTGGTTCCTGACGAGAAAAAGGCACGTGAAGTGGCTCTGTTCCGTCAAGGCAAGTTCCGGGATGTGAAACTGGCTCGACGTCAAAAATCCTCACTGGAAGGCATTTTTGAAAACATGGCAACCGCTGAAGTCAAATCCTTAACGATTGTACTTAAGGCAGACGTACAGGGTTCCCTGGAAGCCATTTCAGACGCTCTGGTTAAACTGTCCAACGATGAAGTGAAGGTAGAAATTATTTCCAGCGGTGTGGGTGGTATTACGGAGTCTGACGTTCAGCTGGCCATTGCATCCAATGCCATTCTGATTGGATTCAACGTTCGTGCCGATGGTGGCGCCAAACGACTGGCTGAGCAGGAATCGGTGTCTCTTCACTATTTCAGTGTTATTTATGACATCGTGGATCAGATCAAGGGTGCTCTCACTGGAATGCTGGCACCGCAGTTTAAAGAAGAGATTATTGGTATTGCCGAAGTCCGTGATGTGTTCCGTTCTCCCAAGCTGGGCGCAATTGCCGGGTGTATGGTGATTGAGGGTATTATCAAGCGTAATAATCCTATCCGTGTGTTGCGTAATAACGTTGTTATTTACGAGGGCACGCTTGAGTCTCTGCGCCGTTTCAAAGACGACGTGCTGGAGGTTCGTCAGGGCTTTGAATGCGGAATTGGTGTTAAAAACTACAATGACATCAAGGCTGGCGATTTAATTGAAGTATTTGAAACCATCGAAATTAAGCGAGATTTATGAGTAATGAGTTCAAGCGCAGTGATCGTGTAGCAGAAATGCTGCAGCGATTACTGTCGCAGGTTATTCAGCAGGAAATTAAAGATCCACGTATGCCGGCCTTTGTGACCATTTCGGCTGTAAAAATGTCGCCTGATTTAGGTCACGCCAAGGTTTATTTCACTGTTTTTAACAGTGACATTGCCCTGACAGCACAAATTCTGAACGCAGCATCCAGTTATTTACGCTCGGCTATTGCACGCTCGACCAAGCTGCGTATCGTGCCCCAACTGCATTTTGTTTATGACGAGTCCATCGAGTATGGACGTCGTCTGGGCAAGCTGATCGATGAGGTTAACCCTCCAGAGCAAGATGACGAACAAATCTGAGTGCATTTTACCCATAAACGGTATTCTGCTGTTGAATAAGCCTCAGGGCCTGTCCTCGAATGCCGTCTTGCAGAAAGCCAAACGCCTTTTCAAGGCCAGAAAGGCAGGGCATACTGGCAGTCTGGATCCGCTTGCTACGGGCATGCTGCCCATTTGTTTTGGCGAAGCGACCAAACTCAGTCAGTACCTGCTGGATGCCGACAAATGCTATGAAGCAACCGGTCTGCTGGGTATTAAGACCAGCACGGCCGATTCCATGGGTGAAGTTTTAGAACAAATGGATGAGTTTCATATCAGCGAAGCACAGCTGCGTGACGCTTTGCAACAATTTACTGGCCTGACGCAACAGACTCCCTCCATGTTTTCGGCTCTAAAGCATCAGGGACAGCCCCTGTATAAACTGGCCCGTGCAGGCATCAGCGTTGAACGTAAAGCACGTGAGATTCTCATTGATGCGCTGAGCCTGCGTTCCTTTGACGGTCGATCATTTGAAATAACCGTGTCCTGCAGCAAAGGAACGTACATTCGCAATCTGGTTGAAGACATCGGCGACACGCTCGGTGTATATGCGCACGTAACACAGCTGCATCGAAAGCATACCGCAGGTTTTGATCAGGAGCCTATGTATACACTCGAGTCGCTACAGGAAATGACTGAATCAGAACGACTGGCCTGTCTGCTGCCCATGCAGCGGGCCATTCCCTCCATGCCTGAACTGCGGATTGAACATGTGGAGTTGACCCAGCTGCAGCAGGGAAGGACATTGGATTATCGAGAGCGTCAGGTCGAGCAGGGTCTCGTGCGCCTGAGCCTTGAAACCGGTGAGTTCGCCGGCATAGGCGAGATTGATGCCGATCACGTGTTAAAGGTCAAACGCCTGTTGGCCTGGTAGGAGCCTGTTATTTTTTCATTTTGCTGATCAAATAAGGAATAGAACACCAGCCGATTAATCCTTCAACTACCAAAACAAGACCAACGACCATAAAAAAAAACCGGCCCATACCAATGAGTGCGGCCAAAAACAAAATCGCACCAATCACCACACGATTTATTCTGTCGGTTTTATCAATATTACATTGCGTTGAAAACATGAGTGCTCCTTATCTCAATGAACCATTCTTCATAGTAGTCTGGGTCCTGGCCTACGGTGTGAAATCATTTGGCCCTCTGGCTAAATGACGCTTCACATGATAGCAATCATTACGTCGACCGGGCAAATATTTTGCATTAAGGCTTGTCTACCTGGTCATGACTTGGTAGAATGCTTCCTTTTATAAAGAACGCATTTGATTAAAGTCGGGAGTGAGCAATGTCGCTAACAAGCGTACAAAAGGCAGAAATAGTCGATCAATACAAACGAGCCGATAAAGATACCGGTTCTCCAGAAGTTCAAGTGTCTCTGATGACAGGTCGAATCAAATATCTGACAGAGCATTTCAAAGTAAACCGTAAGGATTTTCATTCCCGTCGTGGTTTGCAGGCTCTGGTTAACAAGCGTCGTAAATTGTTAAAATATCTGAAAAGAAACGATCAGGCACGTTACAAAACATTGATTCAAAGCCTTGGTCTTCGGGATTCTTATTAATAAACGGATTCCGCGTTGATGGTTCAGACAATTAATTTTGGTTAAAACGAAAAGCGCAGTTTTCTGCGCTTTTTTTTTATTAATTTTGTCCTTTCAGCGATGAATGGGACGAATACATACAAGAGGTAGCTACGTGGCTAAGATTACTAAAGAAATACGATTTGGCGAGCACATACTGACCCTGGAAACGGGCGAAGTTGCGCGTCAGGCAGACGGTGCCGTTATGGTCAGCATGGGCGGTACACAGGTTCTGGTGGCGGTGGTTGGGCGTCGTGATGGCGGCGAAAACAACAGCTTCTTCCCTCTGCGGGTTGATTACATTGAAAAAACCTATGCTGCTGGAAAAATTCCAGGCGGATTCAACAAGCGCGAAGGCCGTCCCAGCGAAATAGAAGTACTGACCAGCCGACTGATGGATCGTCCTCTGCGTCCTCTCTTCCCTGAAGGTTTTCAGAATGAAGTGCAGATTACCGCTACGGTAATGTCGCTGAACCCTGATGTATCTGCCGATATTCTGTCCATGATTGGTGCTTCTGCAGCTCTGGCCATATCCGGTATTCCTTTCCATGGCCCAATTGGTGCTGCCCGCGTAGGTTACAAGGATGGTGTTTACCTTTTGAACCCCGGCCACAAGGCGGTACAGAGCTCTGAGCTGGATCTGGTCGTTGCCGGTACACACGATGCCATATTAATGGTTGAATCGCAGGCCAGTGAACTGAGTGAGGAAGTGATGCTCGGCGCTGTTCTGTTCGGCCATGAAATGTTCCAGTCTGTTATCCGTGGTATTAACGAACTGGCTGCTGAAGCTGGAAAACCGGCGTGGAACTGGTCAGCCCCTGAGGTAGACCATGACTTAAAGCGCCGTGTTGCTGAACTGGCCAGTGCTGATGTAACCAGCGCGTATCTGCTGAAAGACAAACAGGAGCGTTACCAGCGCCTGGATGAAGTCCGCAGCCGTATTACGGCCATGATTGTTGAGGAACGCGCTGATGTCAATCTGTCTGCCGTCAGTGAGTACCTCAGCGATCTGGAAAAAAACATCGTTCGTAACCGGATTCTTGATGGCGAGCCACGTATTGATGGCCGTGATCAACGTACTGTTCGACCCATTACCATTCGTACTCGATTCCTTGAGCGCGCTCACGGTTCGGTTCTGTTCACCCGTGGTGAAACGCAGGCAATTGTTGCTGCTACCCTGGGTAACGAGCGTGACGCACAGAAACTGGACAGCCTCACAGGTGAATCCGTTGATCGCTTTATGCTGCATTACAACTTCCCTCCTTACTCGGTTGGCGAAACGGGTATGGTTGGCAGCCCAAAACGTCGTGAAATTGGCCATGGTCGTCTGGCCAAACGCAGTATGATGGCGGTATTGCCAACGGCTGCTGAGTTTCCCTACGTATTGCGCGTTGTGTCTGAAATTACCGAATCCAATGGCTCAAGCTCGATGGCAACCGTCTGCGGTGCCAGCCTGGCCTTGATGGATGCTGGTGTTCCTTTGAAAGCACCAGTTGCCGGTGTGGCCATGGGCCTGATCAAAGACGGTGAGCGCTTCGCTGTCCTGACGGATATTCTGGGTGATGAAGATCACCTGGGCGATATGGACTTTAAAGTAGCGGGAACCGAAAAAGGCGTAACGGCTCTGCAGATGGATATCAAGATTACAGGTATCACCAAAGAGATTATGTCTACCGCGCTGGAACAGGCTCTTGCCGGACGTCAGCATATTCTTGGTGTGATGAGCAATGCCCTGTCTGAGCATCGTACCGAATTGTCCCAGCATGCGCCCAGAATTACGACCATGAAGGTTGCTGAGGACAAAATCCGCACCATCATTGGTAAAGGCGGCGCGACGATCAAAGGTCTGACTGAAAGCACTGGTGTTTCTATCGACATCGATGACAGTGGTGTGGTTCAGCTGTTTTCGCCCGATATGAGCGCCCTGGAAGAAGCGCAGCGTCAAATCAAAGCCTTGATTGCTGATGTGGAAGTGGGCCAGACATACCGTGGTAAAGTCAGCAAAATCGTAGATTTTGGGGCGTTTATCAACCTGCTGCCTGGTAAGGATGGTTTGCTGCATATTTCTCAGATCTGCAATGATCGCAATCAAAAAGTAGATGCTGTTCTGAGTGAAGGCCAGGAAATTGAAGTGTTTGTCGCGGGTGTTGACAAGCAGGGTCGTGTGAAACTGGAGTGGAAAGACAAGCCTGCCGCCCCAGCTGCCGCAGCTGCTGCGGACGTGGTTGCTGCTGCTCCCGTGGAGTCTGCCGAAGCTGCCGCGGCTGATGAGTAATCATCACGCCAGCCAGTAAAAAAAGCCTGCTTCGCGCAGGCTTTTTTTATGTCATGAACGCGCTAACCAATCGTTGTCAGTAGGTTGGGCCTTGGCCCAACAATGGCTCTGGTGAGATATTCTTTGTTGGGCCGAGGCCCAACCTACTGATATCAGGATAATTGTGATGAATATTGATTCAAGGCGCTCTAGCGTATCAGTTGCAAAAACTCATGCCGACTGGCAACCTGCGTGCGCATGTCGCCCAGCATAACGGACGTGACCATGGTGGAGTTTTGTTTTTCAACACCACGCATCATCATGCACATATGCTTTGCTTCAATAACAACGGCTACACCACGGGCATTCGTGATGGTCTGGATGCAGGAGGCGATTTCATCGGTTAAGCGTTCCTGAATCTGCAGCCGTCGTGCAAAATAATCCACAATTCTGGCTATTTTGGACAGACCAAGCACCTTGCCATTGGGTAGATAACCAACGTGACAGGTTCCCAGAAAAGGCAGCAGATGATGTTCGCACATGGAAAACAGCTCGATGTCTTTAACAATCACCATTTCGCTCATGTCTGAGGTGAAGAGAGCGCCATTGATGATGTCGTCCAGATTTTCGCGGTATCCTTTGGTCAGGTAGCGCATGGCGTTGGCTGCCCGTTCTGGTGTATCCTGCAGACCCTCACGAGTGACGTCTTCACCCAGTTCGGTTAAAATTTGTTTGTATAGTTGATGCATGAAAAATATCCTAACCAGGGGGCCACGTCATTTGTCGGCCACCCAGAAGATGTAAGTGTATGTGGTAAACTTCCTGCCCACCACCCGGGTTTACATTAAAGACCAGACGATATCCCTGTTCACTGATTTGTTCACTCTGCGCCAGATTTTTTGCCATCAGGAGCATGCGTCCCAGCAACGCTTCGTCGTGGGCCTCGTTCAGGGTAGGAATGTGTTGTTTCGGGATGATCAGCACATGAGTCGATGCCTGCGGTCTGATATCACGAAAGGCCAGCAGCTCGTCAGTTTCAGCGACGATGGTTGCCGGGATGTCTTTTTGAACAATCTTACAAAAGAGGCAGCTCATGATGAATCCGGATGCGTGTGAATAACCAGTGATTATACTCAGTATCCACCTGAAAAAGTAGCATTGTGCCTTATTTTTCCCCGCACGAAAATAAATAACAGTATGTCATAAAATGATTCATAATGTTCTCTTAAGATTATTCTTGTATCATAATATCATTTGATTTTAGGGATGAGTTACCTATGCCTTTGGTTAATGAAAACGAATGGGAAACCGCCGAGCGCTATCTTTCCAGCGCTCCCAATGGCCAAAAACTGGCCTATTCGGTAGTAGGTAGCGGAGCCAGAACCAGCCGTCCTGATTTATTCAAAGAGTATCAGACTACCCATTCCTTCATTAAGATAAACAATGAGATTTTTTTTATTCACCGCTCTCTGATTGGCAGTGGTGCTTATGGCCGGGTAAAGTACATTGAAAATCGCCGTGGCGAGCTCTTTGTGGTAAAGATAGAATCAGAATTCAGCAATGGGCGTGAACAGGCTATTCTGTACGACCTCGGGCTTTCTAACGGGAGTGTTGAGTCTCCTGATACCGAGAAAAACTACACGCAGATTAAATATCTGGGGCTGTCTCTGGACAAGGTTCTGGAGCAGCCACAGGCGCTGGATGAGGCGCGCCGTTTTCGCCTCGCCATCAGCCTCTGCGCCAGCGTTCATCGCTTGCATCATGGCCTTGATTCCCGCAGTGGCAAAGGCTATGCGCATCTGGATTTAAAAAGCAATAATTGTACGGTAGATGAGCATGATAACGTCCATCTGATAGATTTTGGTGCAGCAGAGGCTCATGTCGACAGCGTTCTAAGCAAATCGATGGGCACCTATGTCTACGCGCCACCGGTCAACCATAGCATGACAAAATATCAGTACGACAGCCTTGCTCTGGCGCGCACCCTGTACTGGTCGAGAGGATTCCACAGTGCTGATGGTTACAGTGAGGATTATGACTTTCCCTCCGTGCTGACTAAAAAAATGATAGATGAGAACGGCCTTGATGAGCTTTTCAACAAATCAGCAAGGTATCGCCCGACACTGGAATCGTTTATTGAGGACAAGACGACGCCCCTGATGTACGCGGCGCGCCTGGTTGCCTGTTATTACCATGTTGCGGTTTCCACCGATGCCCTGAGAAACAACCGGTTATTGTGTCTGGTACTGCTGAAGCTGCATGAGAGCGGCGCCGATGCCTCTGAGATAAGGCTTGCAGCGAATGACCTGGAAGAGTATCTCATCGTTAAGAGTGGCCGTCGTGATTCTTTTCCAGTCATTAAGGCGCGTACCCTCAATGCAGAGCTAAAGCTTGGGGTTGAACCAGGGGATTTGGCTGAGGGTTCGGAGAAGGTTTTATTAATTAATCATCTGGATGCTCATGATTTATTGATGCACTGGAAGACGATTGAGCTATTTTCCCGCAAGTGGCGGCGCGGGTTGATGAATGGCTCACCTGAGTTTTTGCGTGCGGTAAAAATGATTCTGGACGAGACGCATGAACTCACATCCAATGAAGCGGCTTTCCGTCGTAATTGTCTTAAGGACTTGTTTGCCAGGCCAGAACTGGCCGGGCATGTTTCGGCAAACGTGATTAAGGCGAGACGATATCAGAAGCAATTTAATTTTGAGCATTTTTCCAGGTTTCCCCAGGCCATCGACACGATTCTACTGAATGCCATGTTGAAAAAATATGCGTTGCTGCCCTATAAAAACCACATCCTGGAAATACCCTCTCTGCCTGACTTTATTCTCTCACCCTGGGTGTCTGAACGTTTTATGAATAAGCTGAGGGCTGATTGTGGGGCTGATTGTGTCGGACAAAAAACCTGGCTGGATATGTACAGGAAAGAGATGCCTCTGGTTGAGCTTTTGCATCGTCGTGGTGTAAAAACAATCGATATCGGGACCCTGAACGAAGAGTATGCCGCTGTCGTACGCATCTGTGATCGTGTTTTGACCATGCACTCGGAGTTTCAACGCACCCTGAACCAGTTTTTTTATGACTCAGCCCGCTATCTGCCTGGCAATGTTAATCCGGTTCGGGCTGTTAATGCCCTTGCTGATGCCGGCGCGGACAATCTCGTGCTGTGGCTGCGCCGAATGAGGGCCAGCAGTCCAGCCGAGGCTGCACGGATTTACATCAGGGCGGCTTGCCTGCTCGCCGAACAGGGGGCTTCATCGGAGCGATATAATGAGGTTTTAAATGCCCTGGAGTCCAGCGGGAATACCATGGAAGCACTGAGGCATGCTGCTAACGAAATCTGTGGCAGGAATGTCTGTGATCAGGTCATGGTAATCAGGCCTTACGCCGTGGGTAACCACGCCGTTGCAGTTCAGGATGAGGAACCCGTGGCCTTACAAATCATTGATCCCCGGAGTAACGTACTTGAAAAGCTGCAAAGGATCGGTGGTGGTCTGGACTGGTTACTCAGTGATTTTATTCAAAATACGCCGTCCTTGAATGAGTTTAATCATTTACTTAGTCTGGCCGATAGCGAAGATGACGTTTTTGCCTGCCTCAGACTGTGTGAGCAGCTGGATGCTCTGAGGCGCAAGGGCGCCAGCTTTGCTGTCGACAGTGAGCCCTGGCTGGCGTTTCAACGGCTGATTTCCAATGTCTCTGGCTCGATTGCCACCCGTTTTGAGAAGAACACCAATCCGGGATCACTATCCTTTGACAATCAGTGTCGTCTTTTGTATCGGGATGTCAGCCAGCATATTAATGAAGCGAGACCCGTATTGGGAGGGCACCGCGGCCTGTTAGGCTGGGTGGATTCCCTTCTGGCGGCCCTCGCGTCGCTCGTTTGTCTGCGCCCCGGGAATGGAGCCTCGCCGCATGCTTTTTTCCAGACCAGGTCCAACATCTTATTGAACCGCTTCGAACATACCGCACACAATATGTTGCCTTTCCAGGGAGCCTGACCATACCTATGATTTTGGGTGTTCAAAAAAAATATTAGATTTTTCAAACATGGATTGCGCAATAGTCTGGGTTTATGTCTATTATTTTATTAACACAAAAAAAAGGGAATGACTATCATGATAAACAAAACCATACTGGGTACAATAATGGGAGCCAGTTGTATTGTGTTAGCACCGATATCGTTTGCTGCAGCTGCAGAGGAAATGAGTAAGGATGAGTGGCTTGGTAAACTAAAAGACGTCGTTCCCGCCATGATCTGCACTAATTTTCTCAATAACGAAGGCGTCAGCAAACAGCTGAAAGTGTTTAATATTGATTACAGCAAATGCGTGTCCTTAATTCCTGCCAGCGTTGATAAATGTCGTGACAAGTATTACAAGGAAATTCCTGACAAGATTACCCGAGACAGCGCACAGCAATGGGGCAGCACCATTGGTCAGTGTATAGGAACGGATTTCGCCGTGACTCATTTATCATCTGCAGCACCTGAATCTGCCGCACCTGCGCCCAGTACAGCACCAGCCAGCGAACCCGTTACGGATACAGCCACGCCAGCCAAAACACCCACTCCGGAAGCAGCGGCTCCAGCTCCAGAGGCTTCTGCTTCTGATGCCTCGACCCTGACCAAAGATGCCTGGCTGGCAAAATTAAAAGCCGTGGTACCCGATTTAATCTGCAAAGGCTTTCTGGGTGATGAGTCACTGGGTAAACAGTTAGGCAAGCTGAACATCAATTACGATAAATGCGTGACCTTGATTCCAGCCAGCATGGACAAATGCGTGTCCGAACTTTATCCTGGCATTCCGGCAACGATTGACGATGAAAGCGCCGGCAAATGGGGACATGCCATTGGCGAGTGCATTGGCAAGGATTTCGCGGTTAAATACCTGATGTGATGAGGTAGATAGCGGAGCCTGTACATCATTGCGAACACAGTGAAGCAATCCCCGTTCGGAGCGCTGAACCATGGATTGCTTCGTTTCACTCGCAATGACGTATAGGCCCGGCCTCGCGCCCAATGCACGTTTTTTGCCTTTTTCCACACTTTTGCGCATAATACTCTGTCTTTTTTTAGTGGATGGTTTGAAATGGGCTTAATGAATATTGCAAGTGGTCGTAACGTACCGAACGAAATTAATGTCATCATCGAAATTCCCATGAACGGAGCGCCGGTTAAATACGAAGTAGACAAGGAAACCGGAACCCTGTTTGTTGATCGTTTCATGAGTACCGCGATGTTTTATCCGGTGAATTATGGATACATTCCCCATACGTTGTCTGAAGATGGTGATCCGGTTGATGTTCTGGTGGTCACGCCTGTACCCCTGGTCAGCGGTTCCGTTATTCCCTGCCGTGTCGTTGGCATGCTGAAAATGACCGACGAGGCCGGTGTGGACGCCAAATTGCTGGCTGTTCCCATCAGCAAGCTCACTAAAATGTACGACAACGTCAAAACCTACACAGATTTGCCTGAATCGCTGTTGGCTTCACTGGAGCATTTTTTCCAGCATTACAAGGATTTGGAAGTGGGTAAATGGGTGAAAATTGATGGCTGGGAAGGCATTGAGTCAGCGCACCGGGAAATTCTCGCCAGCGTCGAGCGTTTTCATCCTAAGGCATGATACAAGTAAACATCCCGATGCTTAGGCATTCGGGATGTTCCTGTGCTGTTACTCGGCAACTAAACCGATATTGACTCCGCGGCGAGACTGAATCCAGGTGCTGATAAACGGCGGCAGACACATCAGAAGCAAACCCGAAACCAGCGTTAACTCATAACGACCCACTGAACCAACATTGATACCATCTGGTGGCATAAAACTGACGACCAGCGTGGTGGTCACACCAATAATTCCGACGCCACACACAAACAGCAAACCAGGTAATCCCCCCGGAATACGAAAGCCTCGAGCCTGTTCTGGCTGTCTGATGCGCAGTTTAATGGCCGCGGCAAACATCAGCAGATACATCAGCATATACAATTGAGCGGCGAGGGCCGTCAGCAGCCAGTACGAACCGTTTACCGTCGGCATGAAGAGAAACAGCGTAGACAGGAGCGTTACAATAACTGCCTGGGCAACGAGCATGACAATAGGGGCGCCGTGTTGATTGGCGCGTTGAAAGAGCTGCGCCATGTTGCCATCGCGGGCTGCAACCATCAGGCCTTTGGTCGGGGCGATGATCCAGTTGCTGACGCCGCCCAGGCCACCCATCACCAGCATCAAGGCCACCACGGGCATCATGCCGGATAAATGATAACGGGCAAAGAACGCATCAAAAGCCTGCATGATACCGGCCACCAGATTAATATCCTGTTGTGGTAACACTACGGCAATGGCCAGTGAGCCTAAAATCAGGGTGCTGAGAATAATCAGCACAGAAATAACCAGCGCCTTGGGGAAGGCGTGCTGCGGGTTGTTGACGTCGTTGGCGTGTACGGTGGCAATTTCAATTCCACAAAAGGACATCATAATCGCGGTCAGGGAAACCCACAGAGATTTGTCCTGAATATGTGGGACGAGACTTTGTGCGTCGAATGACACCTGAGATGGATTGCCTCCCAGCAGCCAGGCGGCACCCAGACCGATAATCAGGGACATGGGCAGCAGCAGGCCTGACAGGGCACAGACGTTACTAAAGAGAGCTGAAGAACGCATGCCGCGCAGATTAATCAGCGTAGCGCCCCAAAACGAGGCCACGATAATGCTCCAGAGAAACCACGGATTACCAGTCAGGCCTGGGTTGATCAAATAACCAATAGTGCCTGCAACAAAAGATAAAATAGTCGGATACCAGATGACGTTTTCAATCCATTGCAGCCAGATAGCCAGAAAGCCGGTTTTTTTACCAAAGGCTTCCTTGACCCAGATATAAATACCGCCCTGTTTCGGCCAGCCAGAGGCCAGCTCGGCGGAGACAAGTGCTGTGGGAATTAAAAAAAACAAAGCGCCCAGTAAAAAGAAAAAAATCAACTGTCCGCCAAACAGGGCGGTAGCAGGCAAATTGCGGATGCTGTCTACGGAGCCTACCGTAATCATTGTCAGGCTGAAAATCGTTAATGCGTGTCTGTTACTGCTCATTGCATTCCTTCTTTGCTGTTAAAATGCGCGCTGATGGAGCATTATAACAACTTTTTATTAAAAAAAACTTAATAATAGAGTAAAAAATAAACAAAAAAACAGAGTAACTCTACTTTATACCGGCTGATTTGTAAATTGACTATCCTTCGGCCAGACCAAATAGTCACCGAACAAGTGACAGGCCTGACCAGCCTGCGCTAGACTGTGCTTTTTTAACTGGCGGGCTGTTCATGAGTGTCACTGATGTATTAACGACCCTGAGAGGGCGTTTGCCTGAACTGGAATGGCAGCTCCATAAGCCGGGCCTGTCCTTTTCGCCTAAATCCCTGCCTGCCGGTCTGTTCCGCACGCATCATGAAGAGCCAGCGCATTATATTGCTGAAATCAAAGCCGACATTAATACTCTCGCGGCACACCCCAATCCCCGTATTGTGCGTTATCTTGCTGAAAAAATTAATCAGAAAATCAACGTGCTGGTGAGCCTGTGCTCGCGTCATAACCGCGACAAACCGAGCCAGGAGCCAACAGGATTTATCGTGAATCAATTGACCACCAGGCGACAATGGCTGCAGTCTCTGGAGCTTGAAATTGAGCGGCTGGAAGAGCAGAAAAACGCGTTGTTGACAACGCTGTCTGAAAAAGACAGCCGCCGGGACAGCACGGTTGCTCTGAGGTTGCAGAGCGAGCTCGGTGCGCTGGAGAAAAAACTGACGCTGGCACGGGAAGCCTGGTTAAAGGCCACCCAGTAAAAGCCCGCCAGGTCAGGACTCGTTAAACAAGCGGATAGTTATCGATCAGGCGAACATCACCAATCAAGACTGCAGCGTAACGACGACCTTCATGTTCGGTCAGATACTCCACCTGAACACCCTGCTGCTGCAGTTCGGCCTGAATGCTGCTAAGGGGTTTGGTCTGATGAAAGCTACGGGCAAATGCCTCTGCCAGCAACTTCTGGGACGGGCTCAGACGATTATTGCGCGAACTGTATGCCAGACCGCTGCTTTCTCGAATGGTTGGGCAGGCCTGTATGTTGACTGGCATGAAAAAGGCCTTAACCATGTCTTTGATGAGCCGGTATTGCTGATAGTCCTTTTCACCAAAATAGGCCGTATGCGGCTTCACCAGATTTAACAGCTTCATGACGACCGTCAACACACCGTTGAAGTGACCAGGCCGGTGCTCCCCCTCCATCAGCAGACTCAGGGACGTCTCCTCCAGGCGGTAACGGTATTGATCCTGGTACATGGCCTCTTCGTCCGGCAGGAGGCAGCAGTCAACGCCTTCGCGTTCCAGCAGTTCCAAATCAGCGTCCACGCTGCGTGGATAGTGTATGAAGTCATCGGGTCGATTAAACTGCGTCGGGTTAATAAACAGGCTTACAACACTCATATCGTGTCGGGCCTTGCTGGTCGCCATCAAGGAGGCATGACCTGCGTGCAGATTACCCATGGTAGGTACAAAGCCAATCGATACGTCAGATTTGAGCGAGCGGCGGAATGCCTGCCACTCGTCCAGTTGGTGAAAAATGTGCATCGTGTATTTTCCTCGTTAAAACGTGTGTTCCAGCGCAGGAAACTGCGATGCGCGGACCTGTTGAACGTAGGCGTTGATGGCCTCAAGCAACAAGCCTTTGCCTTGCGCGTATTGTTTCAGGAATTTCGGCTTAAATTCATCCTGCAATCCCAGCATGTCGTGCCATACCAGTACCTGGCCATCCGTTGATGCGCCGGCACCGATGCCAATGACGGGTATCTGCAAGGCCTTGCTGATACGCCCGGCGACTGACTCGGGAACACACTCCATCACAACAGCCGAGCAGCCTGACTTTTCCAGCTGCTGTGCCTGATAGAGCAGACTGGCTGCGTCGGCATCATTTTTACCCTGCACTTTGTAGGTGCCGAGCTGGCAGATAGACTGAGGCATCAGGCCAATATGGCCAATCACTGGAACGCCTGAGTTGACCAGGTATGCGATGGTCTGACAGGTATCTGCGTCGCCACCCTCCATTTTAACCGCCTGGGCGCCGGCCTGGAGCAGGCGCCGAACATTGTTGATGGTATCGGCCTGGGAAACACGATGGCAGAGAAAGGGCAGATCGCTGATAATTAACTGCTGCTTAATGCCACGGGCAACTGCTGCGGTATGCAGCGTCATCATGTCCATATTGGCCATAATCGTGCTGTCGTGACCATGAACCGCCATGGCAACGGAATCGCCAACAAGCACACAGTCAAGATGGGATTCCGCGACGATGCGCGCGGAAGGGTAATCGTAGCAGGTGAGCATGGTGATTTTTTCGCCCTGCTGTTTTTTTCTCAGGAAGTCGGTAATTTTCATCGCCCGCTCCCAGGTTGAAATATCGTCTGTTGCTCAGGTACCCGTCTCATCGATCAAGTCCTCCATCAGGTTAATCATTATGTATCGTCACCGCAGGTATCTGTCGGCGCGTGGCAGGGCTTTCAAGTTAATTTTGACATGATGACTCTCCTGCCCTGACCTCAATTCTAAAGGACGCGCATCAAATTGCAAGATGCGTTATGATCAGGGATTTGATAACGAGAGAGATGAGATGATCCCCGCCCACGCTTTGCAAACACCAGGTGAACACCCGTTTTTTTTTGATGGGGCCGGCGTAAGTCTGGAAGCCATCCTGACGGTTCCTGATACCTTGTCTGGTTCTTACCTGGCTCTCTTAGGACACCCACATTCCCTGCAGGGCGGCAGCATGAATAACAAAGTGGTGACCACGCTGGCGCGGGCCTTTCGTGAGCTGGGCATACCGTCCATCCGCTTTAACTTTCGTGGTGTGGGACAGTCATCTGGTGTCTATGATGCCGGCGTGGGTGAAAGCGAGGATATGCTGGCGTTGAGAGCGCAATGGGATGCCTTATATCCAGGCACCCAGGTTATTTATGCCGGTTTCTCATTTGGAACCTATGTCACCTATCGGGCTGCTGCTCAGAGTGAGCATGAACTTTTAATCAGCGTAGCGCCTGCGGTGACGCATAATGATTACCATGAGTTTTCGCCGGCACCTGCGCCCTGGTTTATTATCCAGGGAGATGAGGACGAGGTGATTCCCTCGACCGAGGTGTATCAGTTTGCCGCCAGCTCGAAGCCTCCCATACCTGTGACTCGTTTTGCCGATACCACGCATTTTTTTCATGGCAGACTGCTGCCGTTGAAAACCGAAGTCATGCGTATCGTAACCGAACAGGTCTTGCCATCATGAGCCTGCTGCAGCAATACGAAGCGTTTGTAGCGCGTGGCGAACTGGATGACGATCCACTGCAGCGCCAGGTGCTGGCGCCTCTGGAAACGCTTGCCCTGGCTCTGGAGCGGTCCCGGCGTTCCTGGCTGCCCTGGCGCGCCAGAAAACCACTCACGGGGCTGTATATTTATGGTCCGGTGGGGGTGGGTAAGACTTTTATCATGGATTTGTTTTATGACAGCGTGACAACACAAGCGAAAAAACGCTTTCATTTCCATCATTTTATGCAGCAGGTGGACGCCCGTCTGCGTGCCTTGCAGGGGCAGAAAAATCCTCTGCAACGCATCGCGGATGAGATTGCTCAGTCTACCCGTTTGCTGTGTTTCGATGAATTCATGGTTGACGACGTTGCCTACGCCATGATTCTGGCTGAGTTGATGCAGGCTCTTTTTCGTCATGGCATCACCCTGGTTGCCACCTCCAACACACGCCCCGATGATTTGTACCTGAAAGGTGTTCAGCGCGCTCGCTTTTTACCCGCGATTGCCGCGATTAAAACGTATTGCGAGGTTGTCAGCCTTGGCGATAAGCGTGATTACCGCCTGGGACGTATGCCAGAAATTGATACCTGGCTGATGCCTCTTGGGCCCGCTACGGATGCCTTATTCGCCCGGCAGTTTGAGCGTCTCGCGCCCGATGCGCAGTCGGATGGGACAATCAGCATTCAAAATCGTGAGATCCCCTTTGTGAAATGCAAGGGGGCGATCATCTGGTTCGATTTTAAAGTAATCTGTAATCTGCCGCGCAGCCAGCTTGATTATCTGGAAATTTCTAATCGTTTCGATACCGTATTTGTATCAAACGTACCTGTCCTTGGTGAAAAAGACACCGTGTTTGCGATCATGCTCATTCACTTTGTTGATGTGATGTACGATCGCGGCATCAAGCTCATCCTTTCTGCCGCCGCCCCGATAGACGAGCTGTACACCAGCGGTGAGATGAGTCACAGCTTCAAGCGCACCGCCAGCCGCCTGCAGGAAATGCAATCGATTGATTACCTGCAGCGTCATCCGCATCGAGACGCCGAGGCCTTGTCGCATTTGGTTTGACAGGGCTGTCCCATCTTGATGTGAACTGAAGTTAATCAGTTGGCACCATCGGCTCCCTTCTCCCTTGAGGGAGAAGGGTCGGGGATGAGGGTGGTGGGTATGGCTCGTCCTGAATAAATACATTGACATACGCTACTTGATTTAACAGCATGAGGTTTTTAAAAATATACAGGGTATGATGGACGGGATGCTTAATTTACTCGAGACTGTGCCACACCCACCACCCTCATCCCCAGCCCTTCTCCCTCAAGGGAGAAGGGAGCCGATGGTGCCAACTGATTAACTTCCGTTCAAATTAAGACTGGACAGTTCTGGGGTATGAGAGGCCATTTTTGCAACTATATTGTACTTTGTGCTATATTTCGCCTTCTTTTAAACAGGCAGGCTGGGTTTTGGCCTTTAGCTGTCAGACTAAGAATATTTTTATGAGAGTCGTCCCCGCCTGCGCTGCTCCTACCTGAACTATGGATATATTCAATGGAAATCAAAGTAAATTTTCTCGACAATTTAAGACTTGAAGCCCGGTTTGATGACTTTGCGGTAATCTCCGACCAGCCGATTCGCTATAAAGGTGATGGATCGGCACCCAGTCCGTTTGATTATTTCCTGGCCTCATCGGCTCTCTGTGCCGCTTATTTTGTCAAAGTGTACTGCAAGGCCCGTGATATACCCACAGAAAACATCCGCTTATCGCAGAATAATATCGTTGATCCCGATGATCGCTATAACCAGATCTTCCAGATCCAGGTCGAGCTGCCTGATGATATTTCAGAGAAAGACAGGGAGGGTATTCTACGCTCCATCGATCGCTGCACTGTAAAAAAAGTTGTGCAGACGGGGCCGGAATTTAAAATTGAAACCGTTGAAAACCTGAGTGCCGATACCAGCGCCATGCTCATGGAATACCCAGAAGGAGGGCAGAGTACCTTTATTCCGGGTAAGGACGCGCCTCTGGAACAAACCATTAGAAACATGAGTCAGATAATAGCTGACCTCGGCATGAAGATTGAAGTATCTTCATGGCGCAACATTGTACCGAACGTCTGGTCCTTACATATTCGCGATGCCGCTTCGCCCATGTGTTTCACAAACGGCAAAGGCGCCACCAAGGAAAGCGCTCTGTGCTCGGCTCTGGGTGAATTTATTGAGCGCCTGAACAATAATTTTTTCTATAACGACCAGTTCTTTGGCGAGGAAATTGCCAACAGTGACTTCGTTCATTACCCCAATGAAAAATGGTTCGCAATCGAAGATGACTCCCTGCCGGCCGATCTTCTCGATGATTATTGCCTGAGTATTTATAACCCAGACAACGAATTACTCGGCTCGCACCTGATTGATACCAATTCCGGCAATAAAAAACGCGGTATTTGTGCCATTCCCTACAGGCGCAGGTCCGATGGCGAGACCGTCTGGTTTCCATCCAATCTGATTGAAAACCTGTTCCTGAGTAACGGCATGAGCGCAGGCAACAACCTGCAGGAAGCCTATGTGCAGTGCCTGTCGGAAATTTTTGAGCGCGCCATCAAACGGCAAATCATCGAGCAGGAAATCGTTCTTCCCGACGTACCCATGAGTGTCCTCGAACGTTATCCTCGTATTCTTGCGGGGATTAGAGGTCTGGAAGAGCAGGGTTTTCCCATTCTGGTGAAGGATGCCTCGCTGGGTGGGCAGTTTCCTGTTATGTGCGTTACCCTGATGAACCCAAAAACCGGCGGCGTACTGGCTTCCTTTGGCGCGCATCCTGATTTTGAAGTAGCCCTCGAACGCAGCCTCACTGAGCTCTTGCAGGGACGGAGTTTTGAAGGTTTGAACGATATGCCCAAACCAACATTTAACAGCATGGCTGTAACCGAACCGGAAAATTTCGTCGAGCACTTTATTGATTCGACGGGTGTCATTTCCTGGCGCTTTTTTAGCAGTAAACCCGACTATGAGTTCTGCGATTGGGATTTTTCTGGCAGCAGCGAAGAAGAAGCCGAGACGCTATTTGGCATTCTTGAAGACATGGGCAAAGAAGTTTATATTGCCGATCTTACCGATCTGGGCAGTTCGGCCTGCCGTATTTTAGTGCCGGATTTCTCCGAAGTGTATCCGGTTGACGATCTGATCTGGGATAACACCAATCACGCGCTGCATTACCGGGAAGACATCCTGAATCTGCATTCCTTAAGCGATGACGCGTTGCGCGGGCTGGTGGAGCGTCTGGAAGAAAGCCAGCTGGATAATCAGACCGATATTCGCACCCTGACAGGCATCGTGTTCGATGAGAACACGCCCTGGGGTAAACTGACCATTATTGAGCTTAAGATCCTGATTTATCTGGCACTGGGTGCTCATGAAGAGGCCCTTGAACTGGTTGGAGAGTTTTTGCAGTTTAACGACAACACGGTCCAGCGGGGATTGTTTTACCAGGCGGTTAATGCCGTACTCGAAGTCACTCTGGATGACGAGCTGGAACTCGAGGATTTTATTGAAAATTTCAGACGTATGTTTGGTGCTGAGATGATGGACAATGTGCTGGGCACGGTCACGGGCAAGGTTCGCTTTTATGGCCTCAGCAAAACCAGCATGGCCCTTGAGGGCATAGAGCCCCACTTAAGACTGATTGAAAGCTATAAAAAACTGCATCAGGCGCGCAGACTCAGGGCAGGGTTCTAAGACCCCGCCGCCTTTACATTCATCCTGCGTTAATTAAACGCCGGACTGCTTTCCTCTGCTGACCGCCTTTCTTCGCAGGGATGACTGGCCGTTCTTTGTTTTTTTTCAGGGGATTCTGGGGCTGTCCTGAAAAATGTCGGGCTGCTTCGTTTGGCAGAGGGGGGGCGCTCGGGCGAAGGCAGGGCCGGTGGGGGCGCATTCTCGTCATTGGGCGTCACGCTCTCTGCTGTCAAGGACACCTGTCTGGAGTTGTCCAGGGCTATTTGTGCCTGTTCATAAAAGGCATCGTGAACCAGATCCGGGGAATAAAAATTCTCGATATCAAATGTTGTTGTTGTGGCATGGACTGCTGTGACATGGGAACAGTCTTTAAACGATTCGATATGATACAGTGAATCATCCAGCATCACAAAATGCATTCCCTGAAGTTCCGGATGGCGATCGATGTAATTCTGCAGGCGCTCGTTTTTGGGTAAAAGCGCAATGTCTTCGGAAGAGAGACCTTTGTAGTGTTCAACCGTGTTTCCCGGTGTTATGAAATGGCATGCATCCAGTTTATCCGTGGTGCTTTCTGTGATATCAAGGTTATTTTTCAGGATATATTTTATGCTGTCCTCTCCCCAGAGGCCGGCTGTTAATATCATAATCCCGTCATGGTTTTCGCAGGCATGTTCTATCAGGGTACTCAGTTTTTTCGGGTTAATGATTCGCACATAATCTGCTTTCGGTTTGCCTCTACAAATGAGTTCGGCCCCCAGAGCTTTGCTAATCAACTCATGGGTAGAGCTATTAAGTCTACCCAATTCACTCTCGGCAACGATAACGGTGAAGTCAAGATCGAGAACCAGTATGCTCATAAATATTTGCCTTAGTTTTAGAAAAAGACAAAGATTATACGCTGTGCTTTAATACTGGTCAATCGAAGGTTGTACGATATGCCATGTTATCATGGTTGCCTGTAAACGACATTAATGCGAATGATAATCGCTATCATTTGAAATAGTGTGTTATAATAATACGTAATGTGGTAAAGGTGATGAAAATAAGATGCACATTCATGAGTTAAGCAAGGGTGATCATGTTCGCCTGATTGATTTTGGTGATACGCCGCTGGCCTATCGACGCCGAATGTTATCCCTTGGCATTACCCGTGGTTCAGAAATACGGGTTGTTCGCGTTGCACCGCTCGGCTGTCCCTTACAGGTGGACGTGCGGGGCACGTCTCTAACCCTGCGTAAAGATGAAGCAGATCAGTTATTGTGGGAGCGCGTATGACGCATGTGGTATTGGTGGGGAACCCCAATTGCGGAAAAACCACGCTGTTTAATGCATTGACCGGCGATAACCAGCGCGTTGGTAACTGGCCAGGTGTAACGGTTGAGAAGAAAACGGGCGCCTACACATACGCTGATCAGGCTGTGACCGTGACCGATTTACCCGGTATCTACTCGCTGACCATGGCCGATGAGGGGGCAAGTCAGGATGAGCGCATTGCCGCTGCGTCTATTGTTTCTCTGCCGGCTGATTTAATTGTCAATGTGATCGATGCCTGCCATCTTGAGCGACATTTGTACCTCAGTACACAGATTCTGGAACTGGGCAGGCCGCTGGTGATCGCACTGAATATGATGGATATTGCCTTACAGCGTGGAATACATATTGATCTGGACGCCCTGTCGCAGCAAATGGGCTGCCCCGTCATCCCATTGCAGGCGCATAAGGGCATAGGTATCGAGGCCTTGAAGCAGGCAGTCGGCCGGAAGGTTGAGCATTCCAGACCTCTCGCTTTGAATCTGCCTGATGCAATGAGCCGCTATGCCCGCGAATGCCAGCAGCAGCTGATGGCCGACGCCGACATCAGCCCTGAGCTGGCGGCCTATTATGTCTGGCGCAGCATCGAAGGGGATACGACCCTGGCTGAGCGCGTGCCTGAGCACAGGCTGGCAGCGGTCGCGGGATATGAGCGCGATTTTGATGTACTGCTGGCCGATGCCCGCTACCAGGCGATTCACCGGATTGTGAGCAGCGTACAAAGCAGGCGCAGCGATGCCAGCGAGCATTTTACGGCCAGGGTAGATAAGGTTGTCCTGCATCGATTCTGGGCCTTGCCGATTTTCTTTTCGATGATGTATCTGATGTTTTTGTTTGCCATTAACATTGGCGGTGCGTTCCAGGACTTTTTTGACCTATCCACCAACGCCGTGTTCGTGCAGGGCAGTGCCTGGCTGATGCAGCAGATTCATACCCCGCAGTGGCTGATTGCCTTGGTAGCCAATGGGATAGGAACAGGAATCAGCACCACCCTGACCTTTATTCCCGTGATTGCCGCGATGTTTTTCTTTCTTGCCTTGCTGGAAACCTCGGGTTACATGGCCCGGGCCGCCTTTGTGGTTGACAAAATCATGCGCGCTTTAGGTTTGCCTGGCAAATCCTTCGTGCCGATGATTGTTGGTTTTGGCTGCAATGTGCCGGCCATTATGGCGGCCCGCACCCTCGACTCGGAGCGCGATCGTCTGCTGACGGTGTTGATGAGTCCGTTTATGTCCTGTAGTGCGCGTCTGGCCATTTATGCCGTCTTTGTCGCTGCCTTTTTCCCGACAGGTGGCCAGAACGTGGTTTTTGCTCTGTACCTCGTGGGTATCTTAATGGCGGTATTTACGGGATTTATTCTGCGTAAAACCAGTCTGCGTGGCCAGTCATCGCCGCTGATTCTTGAGCTGCCCGCTTATCACAAACCTGCCTTACGTCGACTGTTCAAAGAAACCGGCATGCGGTTGAAATATTTTATTAACCGGGCTGGTCGTGTCATTTTACCCGTATGCGTGCTGCTGGGAGGCCTGAATGCCTTGACTGTGGATGGCGGATTAAGTGCGGGTGAAGCCAGCTCCAATTCCGTACTGTCCCTGGTTGGTCAATGGTTGACTCCAGTGTTTGCACCGATGGGCCTGACCCCCGATAACTGGCCGGCCACGGTTGGTCTGCTCAGTGGCATGCTGGCCAAGGAAGTTGTGGTTGGATCTCTGAACACCCTTTATGCTCAGGTCGGTCATCTGGCACAGAGCGGGGCGACTGACTTTCATTTCTGGTCGGACATGCAGGCCGCGTTTTTATCCATTCCGGCAAACCTGGGGGAGCTGGGGCACGCGCTGCTGAACCCGATTATGGCCAGTGCCCCGGATAGCGAGGTATCGAAATCGGTATACGGCATGATGGCCTCCCGATTTGACGGCAAAGCCGGTGCGTTTGCCTATCTTCTGTTCATTCTGCTGTACATTCCCTGCGTGTCAACCATGGCCGCCATTCGTCAGGAAGCTAATAAACAGTGGATGTGGTTTTCTGTAGCCTGGTCCTTTTTGATTGCCTATGCCGCCGCCGTGGTCTTTTATCAACTGGCCCGATTTTCATTGCATCCGCAGCAGTCTGTGATGTGGATATTGGCCATGCTGGCGGCAGTCGGTCTGTTCATCGTCGCCTTGCATCAGCGTCAGAAGCACACGTCAGGAGGGCATTATGCTGCTGGACATCCGTAATTATCTGCAAAGGGAGAAAGTAGCCAGTAATCAGCAGCTGGCCCGCGAGTTTTCTCTGGATATCAGTGCGTTACAGCCGATGCTGGATATCTGGGTGCGCAAGGGGGTCATTGCCCATTGCCAGGAGGAATCGGCCTGTAAAAGTCGATGCTTTAAATGCCGCATACCGCCTGCGTACTATCGCTTTGTTTCAGACAAATGACAGCATAATGATTGCACTCTAATGTGTTCCCTGCTGTGCTTTGGTACCCTGTTTGAGCTAAGATAGGAAAATAGAACCAGAACCAGGATCATAAAATGACCGACTCAGAAAACAATGAGATGGATTTTATACAGATGGCTGAGCAGGCACGTCAGCAGATTATGAGTGATGAACTCAACGACCCGGATTTACTGACAGAGCGCGTTTATCAGTTATGGCGTCGCTGGGCTGATTTTGAGCTTTATATTGTTTCACCCACCATAGACGTTATTTTTCCACCCTTAAGACTGATGCCCGAACTAATCAGCGGATCTAACAGCGGGGTTGAGGAGCGGGAGTTTGTCTATCCCATTCAGGACTTTGGTTACAAACTGGTGACCTCGAAAGGCCTGGACATGTCAGGTATGTCCATGTGCAAATTGTTCTTTACTATTGAAAAGATGATCTACTTACTGATAGAGCGTTTAAAATCAGGCGGTATTGAAAGTGAGGTTGAAGTGCAGGTTGCGTTTGGCGGTCATGAAATTGCTCAGCGCAAAGCCTTTGAATCGGTTATTAACCTCAGCTACAACGTGGTGGTCACCAATTTTGATCCGGGAGCCTGGGGCGAAATGTACCTGCAGAACATCAAGCGTATCGCCGACAAAGGCTATGGTTATCCCTCGGAAACACCTCGGGTCAATTTTCGCATAGCACACAATAGCACTCCAGTACCCGGCGGGTAATATCCCGTGTTTTGGCTGTTGTGCCATGTGTCCGACACCCTGGTCTCATAAAATCGCAATGTTTTAATTTTAACCATCCGGTGATATTATGCGCCTCACTATTTCGACGCAAGTGAGGCACTCATGTCACTGATTAATCATAAGCTGACTGCGGCACAGGTACAAATGCTCTTGTCCAGGCGTGCATCTATTACCGAAAACAGAGATGGATCAAACGCGCTGCACTTTGCAGCTTCAAGTCCGGTCGATATGAAAGAAAAGCTCGGCCTTCTGATTGACGCGGGCGTAGACGTTAATCAAATCAGCAGGATGTCCGGGTATGGCAACACGCCATTGCACACCTTAATTGCCAACGAACGTCATATTGAGGCCGTCTTTTTTATCGAGCGTGCCGGCCAGCAAATTAATTATGAACAAAAAGACCGCGAAGAAAAAACAACACTGATAACAGCCACCAAAATAAATGCCACGGCTATTGGTCTGGCTCTCTTAAGTCAGATTCCGGATAGATCTCCTGTTCTTGATGCACAGGATAAAGACGGCATGACGGCTCTGCATTATGCCTGTCTGTATGGAAATATCGATCTCGCATGCACGCTAATCAGCAAGGGAGCGTCAGAGAGTATCCTGAATCAGGACGGTAAAACGCCTATGGACTGCGTGGTTTCAGGAATTACAAAAATACGCGAGACCCTGCGCTCCATCTGGATCAACCCCGATCGTGATGAACGAGCCTCATTAAATGTATTCTGTGCTCTGGACGGTCAGCTGTTTACCTATCCAGACGAATTCCTCGAGGACATCCCCGCGACACGAGAGAATATTCCGGCTCTGCTGGCCACGCTCTCTCTGCCCTTGTCCGATACGACATCCAGCTTCATTGGCAATCCACGTGACATCAGCGCGGAGGAAAAAGACGCTATCGTGGCCAACGCCATGCAGTTCACAGGAAAAAGTGTGGCTCAGGCCGCCTTGGAATCGGCAGCACGGTTGAAAGATTATTTGATTAACAACGGTCATTTTTCAGGGTTGGTACTGCGTTACGAAGCCGCGCTTGGTTCCTTGCCATCCGTTGAAAAGCTGATCGGCACTGCGCCCCATGCCATTAATGAGCCGGGCAGGGCGACCCTCAGAACGGCTTTGCACCAGGCTGCCATTCATGGGCATGCGGCCGTGTGTCAATGTTTAATAACCAACGGAGCGAGCCTGTCCCTGACTGACAAAGATGGCAACACCGCGCTGCACCATGCCGTGCAGCAAGGCCATTATGATCTGGCTGAAAAGCTGGTGGCGCTCGGCGCTGATATCTGCATTAAAAATAAAGCAGGTCAAAACGCCATTGCCACCCTCGTCACACCGGGTACTCAGGCGATCAGACTAAGATTGATTGAGCTGCAGCGGGATTATGAAGAAAACTGCAATAACGTCGCGGAGCCGGCATCGTCATGTCCGACAGTCTGACAGCCGAACATCGCTCAAGGAATATGGCGGCCATCAAAGGTAAAAATACAAAGCCAGAACTGGACGTGCGCAGGTTTTTACATCATCAAGGCTACCGATATCGTCTGCACAGAAAAGATTTGCCGGGCAAGCCTGATATCACCCTGACGAAATACAGGGCCGTGCTGTTCATCAACGGCTGTTTCTGGCACCGTCATGAAAACTGCCGACTGGCTTACAATCCAAAGTCAAACAGTGATTTCTGGCAGCAGAAATTCCAGAAAAACGTGGAAAATGATTTAAAAAAACACCAGTCTCTCCGGGATCTGGGATGGAAGGTTATCGTGATCTGGGAATGTGAAATTAAAAATCGAAGCTATCGGGAATGGATCTGCGAGAGGATTAAAAATTGAATTGACTGAGTATACTGGACTTCAAACCCCAAAAAATAATACCATCCATCGTGATAAATATATTACCCAGATTACAAGATGTATATTTTCCAATATGAGGAATGTTTGAATGTTCGAAGAAGATGAAAAAAGCGAAAAAAAATATACAACAGCTTGTGAAATTTATTTTAGAATGCTTTCAGAAGCTCCAGTTGTTAGAGAAGAAGAAATTGCTGGCGGCCCAGGCTTAGGTGTATCGACAGACGGCCAGGTTATCCTCTCAAGGCAGGAGCGGTCAGTCAGAACAAGTTATGATAAAGATACTAATGATCTCCTTCGCGCTAGATTTGCTTGTCAGGAAGACATGTTTGTTAGTCCTTTAAGCACCCAAAATCAGACTTTTTTTGCAAAAAAAGAAACGCTTAAAAGACATGAAGAAATCGCAGAACAACGCATGCGCAAACTTGAGGAACAACGTGCACAGGAACCGCAGGAACAAGAACGTAGATGCTCTATTCAATAAATGAATTTTAGCAGAATTTCATAAACTGTACCCCTGTTCCAGTTCTTTTAAAATAGATAAACAGACTTAAATTGTAACTACTCAGGAACGTCATCCAGAGCGTAGCGAAGGATCTCAAATGGTTTAGCATTGAGCCAAAATCAGGAGATCCTTCGCTACGCTCTGGATGACGTTCCTGGGTAGTTACCCAATACGATACCTCCTGTGTCCACGCTTCTAAAATAAGAGAAGCAGGTTTACCGAATTCCTCACTGGTCATTTTTCGTTATTAGCGCGGCCCCTGTTGCATTTGAGAGACAACACCCAGGCTGGTTGCCAGCAAATCGTCCAGCTCATCCTCATGACAGCCTGCGATCTTCCCATAATATTGGATCATGGCGTTGAACGTATTGATGGCGTCAGGGATTGCGCTCCCCAGGCTGCTCTGGCTTGTTGCGAGGATAAGGTAAGCCCTGTGATTATCAGAGGAAGGTTTGTGGCCTGGGCATCCCAGGATACTTTCGACCAGCGGGATAAAGCTTCTCTGAGAGGTGGACGCTTCTGACAGGCATTGCTCCAGAATATCAAGTATTCCAGACCTCAATGCATCGTCTTTATACAGGGCAATTTTCTGATAGTGGGCACTGCTGGGTGGCGTTTCTCCCCATTGAGCCGGATGTGTGTCTTCGCCGAAAAAACGCCACCAGTGCCCGGCATTTGCAGCTGCCATGGCTCTATTCCCTTCGGGTACATAATGCGGGTAGCGTTGAGCCAGCCCCCTCGGTTTCTGTTTTTCAGAAGAAGCAATCGACGGAAGCCGTGGCGCGGAGTCGGGCAGGTGTGTCTCAACGGCTGTCCAGGGCTCTTTTGCCTCTCGTCTGGCAAGGTTGAGCAAGTCGCGAAAGCAGGGCTGTGGTGTGAGGTGATGCTGCCTTGCGAAGGCGCTTTGTCTGTTGTAAGCCTGTACCAGTGTCATGGCTTTTTCAGGATGGATGCCGGTCGATACGCATAAAATATTGCGCATTTCCTCGCTGCTGTAGTCTGACAGGGTAGCGGTAATCATGCGGCGGGAAAGAGCGGTGCTTTGCGCCTGGCGACCAGCCATGGTAATGGGGTTTTGGGTACCGATTAGCATGAATCCGGGGTTATTCGGGCGTTCTCCATTAGGTCCTATGCCCATGAGCAGGCCATTGAGGAGCTTTTCCATCATGGGCGAGCTGTTGATTTCATCCATAATGACGACGGCTCCTTCATGAAAGGCTTTTAGCAGGAAGTCCTTTTTCTCCTCAATCCCAAGGCTTACAGGGATTTTATAATAGTATTGTCCGGGCGGACACTCTATGTGAGACAACGGCTTTTTTGTGTAACCGTGGTGTCGCAGAAATTGTCTGACGAACTTGCTTTTACCGACGCCTGGCTCACCTTCGAGAATGATGCCGCCGAGGCCGCCATAGCGTTGCGCTTCGTTTGTGGCTCTTCCAGACAGGCGAAACTGCCGAAGCTCCAGCATATTGGCAAACAGCGCCATGAGGGGTTTGCGTGAGGGCGGGACGAGAAAATTACCGGCCAGGATAATGGGTTCTGCATCAGCCAAAGACCCTGCTTCGGGTTTAAATTGCCGGTCAAAGTCGTGCCTGAGGGCCTCTGGCAAGGCGTGCCTTGCAATTTCCCAGGCGTAATGACGGGCCTCTGTAAGGGAGGGGTGGGGGGCTGAGTTGAGGAGCAGTGCCATCATTTGCAGCTCGCGCGGGGTGATAACGACTTCGTCATGCGAGCGCTCACACAGAAAGCGATAGACGTCCAGTATGGGCTGGCAAAGAGTGGCGGCCTGCTCTTCCAGGGCGCTGCCTTCAAAAACGGGCCGCAGGATTTCTTCATAAATATTGGCCAGCGGCAAGGGTTCAAAAATCAGCGCGCTGCCATGACGGGCAAACAGCGAAGCCAGACTGCGGTCATCGCCATAACTGACCGGGTTGCCGGCAAAGACGACACGATGATGGGCTGACAGCTCAACCAGCTGTCCTTCGACCAGCAGGGTGGGGGGCGTATGAAACAATCCCTCAAATTGACTCCATTGGCGCAAGTCGAGATTGGCTTCATCGATAAAGAGGATTTTAAGGCCGTCAGAATCATCGGCCAGCCATTTATTGAGTCTGTCTTCGCCGTAGGTTACGGAGCCGATTTCCGGCAGATGGTTTCTTGCAAAAGTGGTTTTTCCAACACCCGTCAGGCCGCTTAAAAACACATAAGGCGAGTATTGCAGCACGCTCTGAACGGCTATCAGTCGATTACGGTTAAAACGGGCGGACTCATTTGAGCTGCTTTGTGCGTTAAAAGGCGCAAGGGTAATCCTGCCCGGCAGGCTCAGCATGCCCTGCCAGGCGTTCTCCTGAGGCTGGCCGGGGTTATGGTGGGCGAAGTGCGTTTTGGTTTGCAGGATGGTAAACGGACTATCCTCCAATCCCTCGTTTCCCAGACCCAGCAGGTGTCTTTTCAATCCAGGTGTGACTTTGTGCTCAGCTGGTTGGGTAAAGGCGAATAGTTCGGGATTGTGCGTGACAATCATCAGCCGGCCTGACGCAGGCTGGTGCGCCCGCTCATGCAGAAGAACGGCCAGTGCGTCAGCGAGTTCAGGGGATACCTCGCCGCTCAGGAGGACTGATTTACCCTCAGCCAGAGCATGGGTGAGGGCGCAGGTTTTTTCCGAGAATGTAAAGCGCAGAGACTCCTGGTCGAGCTTACCCTGCAGGGACCTGAGCAAGTCGGATGCGCTGCATTCCGAGACATCAATCACGGTCCATTGCAGTGGTTCGTTTTTAACGATAAGTGCTATGGTGGCATCAGGATCGTTGCTCAGCACGACCGAGGTGTGGTCCGCTTCTTCCTGCCGCCACGGACGGCGTTCTGGCGAGACTTCGGTTTGGCTGGATGATGCCGCAGCACCTCGCGGCGCGATAAAATCAGGCAGGTTGAATGCCGGCGGAATGTGGAGATGCAGGGCGACGTCAAACTGTCTGGCGACGCTCAGGCATTCTGCCCACTCGTCTTGTGAGAGTTCGCGTGTCATATTCAGATGCAGCACGCCCCCCTGATGTTCTTCAAGCAGGCCCGGCATAGTATGCAGCGCGTCTCCCCGGCATTCATAACGATGAAACAGTGTCAGCAGTTGCTGGGGATTGCAGATAACACCCTCAGCTGCCCACTCACGGCTCGTGGTGATTGAAGCGGTGAGCGCTTGCCAGTCATAACCTTCTTGCTGTTGCAGGTGGGTTGTAGGCGGAAACGGTAATAAACCACGGCTGTAGGGAATGTTGCCGTCAACCAGCGCCTGGCGCCAGAAACGTTGAAATTCAGGATCATTCCAGGGTCCATTGTCAATGACAATGGGCTTGCCGGTTTGCAGAGCCTGAGGCAACAGACCTTCTTTAAAAAACAGATCATTTCCCTGCAAAACCCAGCGACCCAGCAGGCGCTCTTTCCAGTCTGTGGCATGAAAGAGATTGATGTGCACCGCGTCTTGTCCGGGTGTTGGCTCAACGTCCGCTCTGGGAATCGCGTCTCTGAGCACGTCCTCACTCAACGGGCAGGTTTCAACGGCGAGGGCAAAGCGTGAATAAAAATCAGAGCCGGTGTAGCGGTCGGGTTTTTGAGTGTTGACCAATCCGATGATAATGGCCTCTTTTGGAACGGCCACGCCATCGACAACGCGTCTATCATCCAGCAGGGAATTAAAGCGTACAAGATCATCGGCAGAAAAGTTGCTGTAATTTATCAGCAGTATGGGCGGATTGTCCTTACTGTAATCCTGATTTAAATAGTCAAACAGGGCGCCACCTGGACCTTTATGGGGCACTCCTTCCTGACCATCGGGTGTTTTAAGGCGAATAAAAGGTGCCTGGCAAATCAAGTCATCGGGCGAGTTAATATAAAAAACCGGACGACTGATATTTTTGCAATGCCTTTGCAAAGCGTATTGCAAGCCTTGCAAGGCGGTGTCTGAAGGCAGCTCAATAAGGCGTTTTTTGCATTCGTTAATCTGCACTTTTTGCTGGCAGTATTTTCTAAGAGACGTAGTCCGCGGACGTTTTTTCTCCCAGGTTGTCAGGCTGCGCTCATAGCGCAGATCATCGGAGATGGGAGGGTTTATACAGGTTTCCTTCCCTGACGCGTCAAGCTGTGCCTCAATTATGACTGGGACAGTTGCCGGCGCGACCCTGCCGTCATCGGGACGCAGTGAGTCATCAATTTTCAGGCTGGCCGGGTAGCCGCCAAAGTCCATTTTTTTCCAGTGACCGTCAAGGTAGACTTCGGCAAAGGCGTGAACGTCGTTGGTAATGATACGAACAGGAATCTCCGGGTGTGATTCCGCCATGGCGGCCTTAAAGGCGAGCGCTCTGTGGCGACAGGCGCCTTTTTTTTGGGCACGGATGGCGTCGAGATAGTCCCGCCCCGTCCAGCTGCCTGAAACGCCTTTAAGCGCGCCCTTGCCATAAGCGCTCATTTCCTGCTGCAGGCGATGAATGTATGGTGGCAGAGGGGCAGACGTGGCTGACGGCTCTTGACGGCGCAGAACAAATTGCAGAAGGATGGGGCAGGCTGGACCCTTTGTCCGGATAAGATACTGATTGTGTTTGTTTGAATAGTTAATCTCAATGTCGGCATCGACCGGCTCGGTGAGCAGGTGCGAGATCTGTTCATCAGGAGATAATGACGCGATGGGCTGCCAGGTTGCGTTAACGGTTAATTTCTGAACTCCAAGAAAAGCGGGCATCGGGCTATGCGGCAAGGTCAGCGTTTGCAGAGCATCCCGCGAGGCAAGGCGGGTAACGTGGGTTTCCTGATAGTTATCGGGATGGTCGGTGTGGGTGAGCATAAAAGCGCAGTTGATATCGCAGGTGATATTGGCTACCTCCAGGCGGTCAAACGTTTGCAATCGATAGCTGCTGATTTTTGGTTCCAAAACCCCGGGACTCATGGGGTAAAATATACGCATGGTTGAATAGTGGGTGTCGCGGACGGTGGTATCGGCATCAACGGTTTGTCCGGTGGGGGAGCTGGTTGAGCTGGTTGAGCTGGTTGAGCTGGATGAGCTGGATGAGCTGGATGAGCTGGATGAGCTGGATGAGCTGGACGAGCTGGACGAGCTGGATGAGCTGGATGAGCTGGACGAGCTGGATGATCTGGATGAACTGGATGAGCTGGATGAACTGGGATAGGATGACGGTACCCTGCTGTAGAATGCCTGTTGCACTGGGTACTTGACCGTTGGAATCCTGGCAAGCAGCTCTTTTAATTCGCTTGAAAGGTTTTCCTGATAAAACTGGGGGCTGCCTTCCAGGTTCAGATTTTCCAGGTTGGGGGCTTTCCTCAGGATATGTATCAGGTTTTTGCGTGAGAGATTACTATGGCGGGCCTGAAGTGTTTTAAGTTTGGATAAATCGCCACACTCAAGCGTGTCCTGGATATTTTCGCAAGAGCTGATATCGAGCGATGATAATTTCGGGGCCTTGGTCAGGATATTTGAGAGGCTTTGGCTTGAGATGGTACTTCTGTCTACTTTGAGTTCTTCAAGTTCGGATAAATCGCCGCAATCAAACGTGTCCTGGATATTTCCGCAAGAGCTGATATTGAGCGATGATAATTTCGGGGCCTTGGTCAGGATATTTTCGAGGCTTTGGCTTGAAATGGGGCTAACACTTGCATTTAATATTTCAAGCGCAGATAAGTCGCCGCAATCAAAATCTGCCTGGATATATCTGCATCCGACAATCTCAAGCGATCTTAACTTCGGTGCCTTAGCCAGGATATTTGAGAGGCTTTGGCTTGAGATGCTGGAATGGGTTGCCCTGAACCGTTCAAGCACAGATAAATCGCCGCAATCAAACGTGTCCTTGATGTTTTTGCAGGTGGCAAGATCAATCGACGATAACTTCGGTGCCTTGGTCAGGATGTTTGTAAGGCTTTGGCTTGAGAGCTTGCTTAGGCTTGCCTTGAGGCTTTCAAGTGCGGATAAATCGCCGCAATCAAACGTGTCCTGGATATTTTCGCAACAGGAAATGTCAAGCGATTTTAAGTACGGTGTCCTGGTCAGGATGTTTTCGAGGCTTCGGCTGGATAGGGTGCTATGGCTTGGGTTGAATACTTCAAGCGCGGATAAATCGCCGCAATCAAACGTGTCCTGGATATTTTCGCAACTGGCAATGTCAAGCGATGTTAACTTCGGTGTCTTGGTCAGGATGTTTTCGAGACTTCGGCTGGATAGGGTGCTATAGCTTGCGTTGAATACTTCAAGCGCAGACAAATCGCCACAATCAAAATCTTCCTTGATATTTTCGCAGCCGGCAATCTCAAGCGTTCTTAACTTCCGTGTCTTGGCCAGGATGTTTTCGAGGCTTCGGCTTGAGAGGGAGCTGGCGCTTGCGTTGAATAGTTCAAGCGCGGATAAATCACCGCATTCAAAATCTGCCTGAATATTTTGGAATCTGGCGATATCAAGCGATGTTAACTTCGGTGTCCCGGTCAGGATGCCAGCCATGCCTGCGCTTGATATGAGGGGTGTTAACTGGAGGGTCTCAAGATTTTGCAGGACATGAGGGGAGAGAGGCTGGGCGGTGTAATCACCCGACAGGCTCAGTGTTTTCAATTGACGAGGATGTTGTAATAAAACATTCAGATCCGCACTTCCATCGGTAGCGAGGGACTCGAGAGCAGACAGCGCGCTTCCGTCGAGAGTGCTCCAGTCGAGATTTTTGCACGCCACTATTCCCAGTTGTTTAAGACATGGGCTGCTGCCAGCCAGAGCCGCAAGCGTGGTATTGGAGACGTCAGAGCCAGAGAGATTCAGTGTTTCAAGATTAAGGCCTGCGGTTTCCAGTTCCAGGCTGTTTATGTTGTCGACCTTAGGAAGGTTCAGGTATTTCAGGGAGGTGAACTGCCGCAGAACAGCAGCAAAACCTTCGGGCAGTGTCAGCACATCGCTGTCACAGGGGTAAAGGCTTAGTGACTCGACATCGCTAAAATGCCTGGCATCGAAAGATATTCCGTGGTGAACAATCCGGCCGTCACGCACAAGCTGTTGTAGCCTTTCCAGATCGAGGTTAACGCTGCGAAAACGGTAAATAACGGGGAGATTAAGGGCGCTGGCCAACTCTCCTGCAAAGCGAACATCATCTGGGAAGATGCTGCAGATAATGGCGTCAAAGAGTGGCTGGGCCTGTTGAATTTGTCGGAGCAACTCAGGGCGATTCCCCAGGTGCATGCGACGCCAGTCCTTTGCTTCCAGGGTTCTGTATTCTGGCGCTTTTTTTTCAATCAGAGCATTGATTCTATGATAGTCAAGAACGTGCAGCTGATCTTTGGCCATTTTTCTTTGCGTACTGGCGACAAGCATCAGCTCCTCGTCGGAGGCCATGTAGGTGTTTGTGTTAAGTATTTCGACCAGCTGTCTGCCATTTTGAATGGGTCGTATTATTCCTTTGTCCAAAGCAAGAACTTGATGACCTTCCCGAATAAGCTGTTCAGCAAGCCTTGCTACCTGTGTCGACTTGTTCAGGTCCCAGCGATCGGCCGACCAGTCAGAGAATATAATGTCCTGCTTTACCCGCTGCTGTTGCGGATGGGGACTTACAAAGCAGGGTTTATCAGCGAGCAATCTTCCTACGTTTAATGGGCCGCGCGGCAGGGTCGAATAGCTTGCCTGGCTGCTTTTTTTGTGCCGGGACAAATCGATGTCGAGTTTTTTTTCGGGGCTGATGGTCAGACAATCTGGCTGGCAGTTGGCCAGGGTTATAACCGCCTCATAGCCCTGCAAAAAGGTCTCAGGAAGAGGGCTTGTGAGGCCCGAAAGTTGAATCGTGCCTGCCGGATTGCCCGATCCAAGGGCCAATAGCTCCTGAATCTGCCAATATTCATCAAATTCTTCACGAGCCAGAGTGTACTTAATTGCATAGTCTTCTCCAGGCGTTGATAAGTTAAACGAGACTTTCATTTTTTACCCTCTGTCAGGGATAAAGTGATAATACAATTGTAGCATCACAAGCTCATTAAACGCTCATCTCGGTCTTTTTTTGATATTTTGTGAGTTTCTGGAAGAGAAAAGGGTTTATGTAATCGGGGCACGTAGGCGGCAGGGTGAGTTGTCAACACGCCCTAAAGTAAAAGCGATTATTAATGATGTACTTTCAGGCAACCCTGGGGCAGGGGGCTCGTCGCTATTGCTTCTTTGCCTACCCTGCCCCAGGATTCAATATTGATAGCGCACCAGGTTTCAAAAGAATTTCCTATCTCTTTTTTCATGGCCTGGGGCTTTGATCCGATTTAAAACTACCATAGTACTCGTTTGTAACACCTGAGCGCGACCAAAAGCTCATGGTTTTAGGATGCGTTAACGCGTCGCTACTGAGCTGCTGAATCTTTGCCCAACTGTCGGCATAGCTGAACCATTTTGACTCTGCGTTTTGAATATGCGTCCATTGTTTGGCAACGGTAGACGGTACCGCCTTGGTGAGGCCATTGTCCAGCTGAATATTGACCCCGCCCCAGAGACCTACATTAAAATCTGTATCGATAATGCGCTGTTTGAGTTCTTTAATGTGAATTTGCCCATTTTTTTCAGCTTCAGGCGTAATGTGCGCTATAAAGGCCTCATGATGCTCCGCATGTAATCTCGATAAAATTGCTCTTTGCGGTCTCATGTCTCCGAAAACAGGTACAATGGCGCGCAAGGTATCAATATCCAGTACGTCAACTAAAAATTCAAATCGATCTTCCTCACGCAGTGCTTCCAATACGGATTCCAGACTATACAAGTTCTTGTCAATAAGGCTCTTGATTGTGTCAGCGTAAAGAACTCTCTTGATATAACTCAGTTGTTCAGCAGGGGCAATGTACCTTAATTGACTTTTAACATTGTAGTAACTTGTCGTTAGCGAATTAATTTTTTCTACGCCAACTACGGCTATTAAGTAGTCTGTTTTTGAGATGTCCTCTGGCAGAGTATTTCTTAAAAATTCTTCAAATTCGTAGCTGCTATTAAGTAATGCGCGTAGATTTTCAGGCTTGACCAGCGTCGATAACCATTGCATGCGAGATGCACTATCCAGATATCTAAGCATAGGGCTCAGTTCGTAGATTTTGTTTATCTCAAATGGGACAGCACTCTCTGATAACCAGGATAACCATTCAATACGGGCTTGTTGATAGGTACACCGCGACAGGATACTTAAAAAATCAGCTTGTGTGGTGATGAGAGAACCAGAGTACATTTTAAAGCGATTGATATAGACCAGTTGCGCTTCTTCATTCAATTTACATAAAAAACTAATATGAGCTCTTAAATCCATGCCATCAAGGGGTACCAGGCGCACAAGCTCAGCCCTGAGTTCGGATGATGGCAGCATGTGTAATATCTTTGAAAGGGCCTGTACTCTGGCGTCAGGATCGTCGCCCCCACATCTATCAAACAACGCTTCTGGAATCAGGTTCTTCACACAAAAATCTGCCAGGTCGGGGTATTGCGTTGCGTTAGCAAATTTTAACGCCTGTGCCGCACTCTCTGCCTCATGAAAGCTGGCTGGCGCATGCCCAAGGTGGGTTTCGATTTCTGACGCCAGGTAAAAAACAGGCAATGCCACCCTCTCTCCCTGCTCCTGAATGATGGCTCTCCATGCCGGCAAATCAACTGGGTTTTTCTCATTATTTATGAGACGTAATTTTTCGTAGATCCCGGCAAGATTCGATACGATTGATGGATCATTTTTTAAGTTGAATGTTTCGCAATACGATTCGCAGGCTGATAAGGCTTCCTCAACACACGCCTCTCCACCGAATAAAACCAAAAACAAATAAGCCGCCTGAGGCGCCTGTTCCCTCGTCATAAAACGAGCTTGGGACATGGCCTCTATTTCTGCAAACAAAAGATACACCGACCGGTAGGCCGCGAGCGTGGCGGATTGATCCAGATTGCGTAAGTAGCCATATGTTTGTTCATATAACGCGAATCTACGGGCAATAAAATCATAAGGTTCATCAGGTTCGTATTCGGACTGGGAAGAACTTGCCTGGCATTTTTTATTGCCAGACATTTCTGAATATAACCTTCTTCCCCTGGGTGAATGCTGAAGCGTGTGATAACGATCATATTTATCCATGAACGCCGGCGCCTCTGCGCGCTCGATCTCCGATAAATCCTGCCAGTTTATATTAAGGTATCGATATAATTGTCTGATGAACATTCCCAAACTCCCTTATCAAGAACAGAAGCGCAGTTTAATTAAAGGGACACCTAATGTAAACGTGTCCATTTTGCTTCACAGAATGTGCGCCGAACTACGGACTCAATAAAATTCAGAGTATCAATTGTTATGAGCCACAAACCTTAAAGCAGATGCGGGATTTCCGCCAGCCACAACAATATCTGCTGGTCCGTAATTGCAAATGAATAAACCTTTCTCCAGCTCATAGGCGTACTCATCGTCTACGTATTTACTGTTTATAACAATGATGATTCCCTTGAGAAGGGCCTCTTCGGGAGAGGGTGCCATCACCCTGTTTACCCCAACTATCCATTGTAAATCACCATCAGTAAAATAGTTTGTGGAATGAACGGAATACCCAAATATGTCGGTTTCAACGGCATCAATTTTTGTAGCGTGTTGCTGGATGGTGTTGAGAGAAGGGCAGGCTATTTGCTCACTATGGGCAATCGTTGCTGCTGTCAGAAGCGATATCGTCAGCCCAAACCGTCGTAAAAATTTTATATCCATGTAATTAAGACTCCTTGTAATTTTTGGCATTTCAGACCATTCAAGCATGGAGCCCGTTTTATTTCAATGGAAACAGTACTATTAAGTTCAACGAAGTAAAAAGCGCGATACGTTGATGTTACAGGCCAATTGTCAACACGCCCCTGATATAGAATAATCGAAGAATTTATTTTAGAGATTGTCAAACCACATAAACAGGAGATAGGGGTGCCCTTTAATATACTAAAAAAATGGTTAAGCATGGAAAAAGAACGAGGAGTTGAGGATCCTTTCTGTGCGGTTTTAAGCACGTGTAGCAGCTCAGGTGAGCCTCATAGTCGAGTGGTGGCCATTCGCGAAATTGAAACCGAGAGTCTTTTATTTTTTACCCAGAAAAAAACACGCAAGGTTGCTGAATTATTAAACAACCCTAAATCCTGTTTAAATTTTTTATTTGCAATGCAGAGCCGACAGGTTATTTTAGAAGGCATGGCAACCCCCCTTTCCCGTGAAGAAAATGAAGCTTTTTGGAAAACTCTTCCTCGTGAGCGCCAATTAAAATTTTCTACTTATGCCCCTTCCTCAGGTCTTGTCATTAAAGACCCAGGTCAATTGGAAGCCAGAAAAAAAGAATTGAGCGAACAATTTGCCAGCGCTCCTGTCCCCATGAGCGAATACTATTTTGGCTTTCGCTTTATCCCAAAAACATGGATTTTCTACACCGTCGGTTCAACTTCTTTTTCTGAGGTAGTTCGTTACACGAAGATAGAGGATTCCTGGAAAAAAGAATTAATTTCTCCATAGGTGATACCCTGTATTTGCTTTGTACTTTTGCTTTAGAGGCACATTTATAAATTATTTAAAATGCTATTTCATATTACATGGACAGGACGTGTGGAGTATTATCAGCAGGGGTTTTTGATTTAATGACCTGGCATACGCCTCGCGGTGTGACACCTGATCAAAGGGACGTATCATTGTGTAGTCCGGCCGCTGCGCTCAGAGTGACCGGCAGGTTTTTTCTATGGAGCAGCCCCGGTTGTCAAGGTAACACCGGTGCTGGCATCGGCGCTTAATCTGCAAAACAAAAAGGTGTTTTTCACGACTTTGTAGTTAGTTGGATCGATTTCCTGCTGAATGACTTCGGTTGTGCCGTCTTCGAATATGCGATACACGGTGCGCATCATGTGTACAGAATCCCGTCCTGTATAATCATGCTCGGAGGTAGCAACGAGGCGCATTTTATTACCGTGTTCGATATCTTTACCCACCCGCTCGTAAATATGATCGAAAACCACGCCCAGTGTTTTAGTTTCCCAGGGATCGACTTCGTTGTCGCTGTAATGGCATTTATCAACATCAATCACCATATTGACAGGCACGCCAGCGCGTAAGCTGGCAACCAGATCCGTATAGTTACTAATGTTGGCTGCGCCTGCCAGCGTACAGGCTGTCATGAGCAGTCCGGCAGTTATTTTTTGTATTGCGTCCATTTAACTATCTCTTCATGAGAATTGAAGACATTATCAGGAGAGTAAGACTGACAAGTCAAGATGCAGATTACTATCATTTCTCTGAGCAGTAACATTTAACACCACAGTTTTATTTAAATGTGCATACTAACTTTGCGCTGAAAAAACAGAGTGGTATACTTATGGTTCTATTTTTCTTTATATCGTAAGGGTGAGCCATACAGTGAATAAAAAAAGACCAATAAACCTTGATTTGGGGACCATGAAGTTTCCCGTTATGGCGATTGCTTCCATTTTGCACCGCATCTCCGGCCTTGCCTTGTTTTTGCTGCTGCCGGTGATGCTCTGGTTTCTGCATCAGTCTCTGGAAAGCGTGGAATCGTTTACTGCCCTGCAGACATCCTTGACAGGCACGGGTTATAAACTGCTGCTTCTCGCTTTCTGTGCGGCGCTGGTGTATCACGTTCTGGCGGGGATTCGCCATGTGTTAATGGATGTTGGACTGGGTGAACATCTCGTCGCTGGCCGTAACAGCGCTCGCTTTGTTATTGGCCTGGCGGTCATTTTAACTATTTTACTGGGGATCTGGATATGGTAACTAACGTCACCAGTTTAACGGGTAACGGTTTGAAGGATTGGTTGATTCAACGTGTTACTGCCATTTATCTGGCCGTATATACCCTGTTTTTATTTGGTTTTATTTTTTTGCATCCTCACGTTTCTTATGACGCCTGGGTAGCATTATTTCATTGTTCAGTGTTTAAAACTGCCAGCGTGATTGCCCTGCTTGCCATCCTGCTGCATGCCTGGATAGGGCTGTGGACGGTTACGACGGATTATCTTTCCTGTACAGCTTTGCGTCTGTCGGTGCAGATGCTGGTGCTGGCCTGGTTGCTCGGACAGTTTGTCTGGGCCTTAATGATTTTGTGGGGGCGGTAGTCATGGCAATTGCACGAAATAAATTTGACGCGGTAATCGTTGGTGCCGGTGGTGCCGGCATGCGCGCGGCACTTCAGATGGCCAGTTCCGGCCTGAAGGTTGCCTTGCTGTCCAAGGTGTTTCCTACCCGGTCGCATACCGTATCCGCTCAGGGTGGTATCACCGCAGCACTGGGCAATGCGGATGTCGATGACTGGCGCTGGCACATGTACGATACCGTCAAGGGCGCCGACTACATTGGTGACCAGGATTGTATCGAATATCTGTGTAAAACCGGGCCTGAAGCCGTGTATGAACTCGAGCACATGGGCCTGCCTTTCTCGCGCATGGAAAATGGCCGTATTTATCAGCGTCAGTTTGGCGGTCAATCCAAAAACTTTGGTGGTGAGCAGGCGGCGCGTACCTGTGCTGCAGCTGACCGGACAGGTCATGCCTTACTGCATACCCTGTATCAGCAGAATCTGAAAGCCAAAACCAACATATTCAGCGAATGGTTTGCGCTGGACCTGGTCAAAGACGCCTATGGCCGAATCGCCGGCGTGATGGCCATGTGTATTGAAACAGGCGAAGTAGTCTGCTTTCAATCGCGCGTCTGCATTCTCGCTACCGGTGGTGCCGGTCGTATTTACCAATCAACCACCAATGCCCATATCAATACAGGCGATGGCTTTGGCATGGCGTTGCGTGCCGGCATTCCGCTGCAGGATATGGAAATGTGGCAGTTTCACCCAACAGGCATTGCCGGTGCCGGAACGCTGGTAACCGAAGGCTGTCGCGGTGAGGGTGGGTATCTTATCAATAAAGACGGTGAGCGTTTCATGGAGCGTTATGCTCCCCGTGCCAAGGACCTGGCTTCCCGTGATGTGGTGGCTCGCTCCATGGCTCTGGAAATCCGCGCTGGCAAGGGCTTCGATCCGGCCGGTGTCGATCACGTTAAACTGAAACTTGATCATCTTGGTGCGGATCTGATTATGTCGCGTCTGCCCGGTATTCGTGAGTTGTCCATGAAATTTGCCGGCGTGGATCCCATCAATGAACCTATCCCGGTTGTTCCTACCTGCCATTACAGTATGGGAGGTATTCCAACGAACATGCATGGTCAGGTTATCAGTCGAAAAGACGGTGTTGAGCATCTGGTCGATGGTCTGTATGCCGTGGGTGAGTGCGCCTGTGTTTCGGTTCATGGTGCTAACCGTCTGGGTGGAAATTCGCTGCTTGACCTCGTTGTATTTGGTCGTGCCGCTGGTCTGCATGTAGAAGAACTGTGGCAGTCAAATCAGCTGCCGGAGCTGGCCTACGTCAGTGATGATGATCTGGATGCGGCCATGAGCCGTTACCGTCACTGGGATGAGTCAAGCAACGGCGAAAGCCCGGCTGTCATTCGTGATGCCATGCAACGCGTGATGCAGGAAGATTTTGGTGTGTTTAGAACCGGCGATGTCATGCAGCAGGGCTTATTGCGCCTGGATGCCTTACGTGAGCGTCTGTCGCATGCCAGCCTTCAGGATAAGAGCCAGGTATTCAATACTGAGCGTGTCAGCGCATTTGAACTGGATAATCTGATGGCGACCGCCTATGCTACAGCACAATCCGCTCTGGCACGTACGGAAAGTCGAGGCGCACACAGTCGCGAAGATTTCCCGAAACGCGATGACGCTAACTGGATTAAGCACACGTTGTATTTTGAAGAGGGTGATCGTATCGATTACCGTCCGGTGAATGCAGCACCTCATTACATCGAGCCATTTGAGCCGAAAGAACGCGTATATTAAAAAGGGTATGCTACCATGGCTGAAGAAAGAATGATTAACCTGTCCATATATCGTTACAACCCCGAGGTTGATGAAAAACCATATATGAAGCAGTATGACCTGGCAATCCCGGTTAAAAGTGATCCCATGTTGTTAACCCTGCTCGAGCGGATTAAAATCGAGCAGGATCCCACCCTGTCATTCCGACGCTCCTGTCGTGAGGGTGTCTGCGGATCAGATGGAATGAATATTAATGGTACAAACGGCCTTGCCTGTATCACCACTCTGTCGCAATTAAAAAGCGACAAAATTGTGATTCGCCCACTACCTGGTTTTCCGGTCGTACGTGATCTGGTGGTCGATATGAGCCAGTTTTATCACCAGTACGAACGCGTTGAACCCTATCTGCAAAACGCTGACGTGGCGCCTGCGCGCGAGCGTTTGCAATCACCGGAAGAGCGGGCACAGCTGGATGGATTGTACGAGTGTATTCTGTGCGCCTGCTGTACCAGTTCCTGCCCATCGTTCTGGTGGAATCCGGAGAAATTTGTGGGTCCAGCCGGCCTGTTGCAGGCACAACGCTTTTTAGCGGACAGCCGCGACACAGCAACGACTCACCGCCTGAACAAGTTACAGGATCCGTTCAGTGTGTTCCGTTGCCGCTCCATTATGAATTGCGCAAATGTTTGCCCGAAGGGACTCAATCCAACGCAGGCGATTGGCCATATCCGCCAACAAATGCTTGATCAGGAAACATAAATATCATGTTCCGGATCGCGGTTAACGACTGACGGCGATCCCGGGTACCTTTGGAGAATATTAAATGAGCAGTAACGACCTGCAAAATCAATGGTCATCCGCCTGGCTTTCTGGCGGCAGTATGGCTTTTGTTGACGCCCTTTACGAAGATTATCTTGCTGATCCCGCATCGGTTCCTGACGACTGGCGTAAGGCTTTCTCAGCCCTTGCCAACGGCAACGCCTCCTTAAAAGACGTGCCTCACCGTGATATACGCGCACATTTTCTGGATAATGCCGACAGCAAACGAGTCGCAGCCGTTGTTTCCGAAGACAGCAAGCAATACCAGGTCGCTAATCTGATAAATGCCTATCGCACACACGGACACCAGGCGGCTAAGCTGGATCCACTGGAGATGTCCGTACGTTTTCCGGTTCCCAGTCTCGATCTGGCTTATCACCAGCTTGGTGAGGCCGATCTGAACCGCGGCTTTTATCCCGGCAGTTATTTTAATGGCAGCCAAATGCCTCTGCGTGAGATTTATCAGGCTCTGAGAGACACCTATTGCGGCAGCATCGGTATTGAATACATGCACATTGCCGATAACGTCGAAACAGAATGGCTGCAGGGAAAAATGGAAGTGGCCCGTGGCCGTCCTCAGTTTGACGCGGCCAAAAAGAAAGAGATTCTTGCTGATCTGATCGCAGCAGACGGCCTGGAGCGTTACCTTGGTACGCGCTACGTCGGTCAAAAACGATTTTCGCTGGAAGGCGGTGACGCATTGATTCCCATGATGAAAGAAATTATTCGTCAGGGTGGCCAGCAAAATGTCAGGGAAATCATCATTGGCATGGCGCATCGTGGTCGTTTGAACGTGCTTGTGAACGTACTGGGTAAAGAGCCCGGTCGTTTGTTTGATGAGTTTGAAGGAAAAGTAAAATCCGAGCGAACCGGTGATGTGAAATATCACATGGGCTTTTCTTCTGATATTCGTACGGAAAGTGGCGCCATTGTCCATCTGGCCCTTGCCTTCAATCCCTCGCATCTGGAAATTATTGGACCGGTGGTGGAAGGATCCGTTCGGACGCGTCTGGAGCGCCGTGACGATCTGCTCAACAAAAACACCGTGGTTCCTGTGGTTATTCATGGTGACGCGGCCATGGCTGGTCAGGGCGTGGTAATGGAAACCTTTAACTTTTCTCAGGCCCGTGGTTATTCCACAGGAGGCACCGTACATATCGTTATTAATAATCAGATTGGATTCACCACCAGTAATCCGCAGGACTCTCGTTCTTCGCTGTATTGCACGGATGTTGCCAAAATGGTTCAGGCACCCGTTATTCATGTTAACGGTGATGATCCGGATGCCGTCGTATTCGCAACGCAGATTGCCTTTGACTATCGTATGAAATTCAAGCGTGACGTAGTGATTGATCTGGTTTGCTATCGTCGGCATGGCCATAACGAAGCGGATGAGCCGTCCGTTACGCAGCCAACCATGTACCAGAAAATCAAAACCATGCGCCCGCTGCGGGAAATTTATGCGGATGAATTGATTAAACAGCAGATCATCAGCAAGGTTGAAGTTGACAAACTGGTTGACTCTTATCGTGATACGCTGGACAAAGGCGAGGCGATCGTTGAGCTGGTTCATGGGGATTATCCTGGTAAGATCTCCATAGACTGGACGCCTTATATTGACGCGAAATGGACTGATAAGGCTGACACATCGATCAGCGCCACGGCCATCAAGCGCCTGTCAAAGACTCTGCACGAACTGCCTGCCGGTTTTGAATTGCACCCGGTCGTAGCTAAACTGATGGCGGATCGCGAAAAAATGAGCAGCGGCGAGTTGCCCATGAACTGGGGTTACGCCGAAACCATGGCCTACGCCAGTCTGCTGGATGAAGGCTATGGGGTTCGTTTGTCAGGACAGGATTGTGGTCGAGGCACCTTTGCGCATCGTCATGCTGTTCTGCACGATATTAAAACCGGTGAAAACTACACCCCGCTGGAAAAAACAGCCAAAGACTCCCTGAAGCCCTTTGTGGTGATTGACTCTGTTCTGTCTGAAGAAGCCGTACTGGCATTTGAATACGGATACGCTTCGTCAGCACCCTCATCACTGGTACTCTGGGAAGCGCAGTTTGGTGATTTTGCCAACGGTGCTCAGGTTGTCATCGATCAGTTCATCAGCTCCGGTGAACAGAAATGGGGACGCCTCTGTGGCCTGGTGATGCTGTTGCCACATGGTTATGAAGGTCAGGGCCCTGAGCATTCATCGGCACGCCTTGAGCGTTACATGCAGTTGTGCGCCCAGCAGAATATCCAGGTGTGTACACCCACAACACCGGCTCAAATGTTCCATTTGCTGCGTCGTCAAATGCTGCGTAATTTCCGCAAGCCCCTGATCGTGATGACACCCAAGAGTCTTCTGCGCCATAAGCTGGCGGTATCGCCTTTGTCGGATTTGACCAAAGGTAAGTTTCATACCGTTATTCCGGAAATAGATAAGCTGGACGCATCCAAAGTAACCCGCATCGTTCTGTGTGGTGGTAAGGTTTACTACGATCTGCTGCAGAAACGTCGTGATGAAGGATTGAATCACGTTGCCATTATCCGTATTGAGCAATTGTATCCATTCCCGAAAAAAGCTCTGGAAGCGGAACTGGCTAAATATGCAGGCTCTGCAGACGTTATCTGGTGCCAGGAAGAGCCAAAAAACCAGGGCGTGTGGTTCTCGTCCCGACATAATATGCAGGACTGTTTACCCGATAATCAATATCTGGGCTATGCTGGAAGAGAGTTTGCCGCATCACCCGCCGTTGGAAGTCCTATTTTGCATGCACAACAACAGGAGGCACTGGTTAACCAGGCGCTGAAGGGCTAATTACTAATACCTAATAAATAATGTAAGGACTAACCATGTCTATAGAAGTTAAAGTACCCGTATTACCGGAATCGGTAGCCGATGCGACCATCGCCACCTGGCATAAAAAAATTGGTGATCAGGTTACGCGTGACGAAAATCTGGTTGATTTGGAAACTGATAAGGTCGTTCTGGAAGTTCCAGCTCCTGCGGACGGCGTTTTGACAGAAATCATGTTTAAAGAAGGCGATACAGTTCAATCCAGCCAGCTGCTGGCTCGAATTGAAGCCGGTGCGGCCGCGGCTGTCAAGGCCGAAGCGCCTGTGGCTGCGTCCAGCACAGCATCTGCTGCCGTTGAACCGGCATCCGGCCCAGCCGTGCGCCGACTGTTGACTGAGCATGACCTGCAGCCAGCGCAGATCAGCGGTTCAGGAAAAGATGGCCGTCTGACCAAAGACGACGTAGTATCCTTCATTGAGTCAGGCCGTAAAGGCAGTGCTGACACGACAGGCACGGCAGCTCCAGCTGTCCAGCCAATGGGGCTGCGGGAAGAGCGTCGCGTGCCCATGACGCGCCTGCGTGCCAAAATCGCCGAGCGTCTGGTCGAGGCACAACACAATGCCGCCATGCTGACAACCTTCAATGAAGTTAATCTCAAGGCGGTCATGGATCTGCGCGCACAATACAAAGACAGCTTTGAGAAAAAGCACGGTGTGCGTCTGGGCTTCATGTCCTTTTTCACCAAAGCCGTGGTTGAGTCCCTGAAACGATTCCCATCTGTGAATGCCTCCATTGACGGCCAGGATGTGGTCTATCATGGCTACTATGACATCGGTATTGCCGTTTCTACAGAGCGTGGTCTGGTTGTTCCAGTCCTGCGTGATGCTGATCAGATGAGCATGGCCGGAATCGAAAAAAGCATTAATGATTCAGCCAGCCGAGCCCGTCAGGGTAAGCTGTCTATCGAGGAAATGCAGGGCGGTACCTTCACCATCACCAATGGTGGCGTCTTCGGTTCCCTGTTGGCAACTCCAATCATCAATCCACCACAGACCGGTATTCTGGGCATGCATAAAATTGAAGACAGGCCCGTGGTTGAGAAAGGTCAGATTGTTATCCGTCCCATGATGTACGTTGCTCTGTCTTATGATCATCGTTTGATTGATGGAAAGGAATCGGTGCAGTTTCTTGTCAGCGTGAAAGAGCTTTTGGAAGATCCGTCTCGTTTATTATTGAACGTATAACGGGTTATTAATTTATTTATAAAGGTAGCAAGAATGAATTTACATGAATACCAGGCCAAACAATTATTTGCAAGCTACGGTTTACCTGTTCCCAAAGGCTTCGTAGCCTACAATGTTGACGATGCGGTTCAGGTTGCCAGCATGCTGACCACACCGCGCTGGGTAGTAAAAGCCCAGGTTCACGCCGGTGGGCGCGGAAAAGCCGGTGGTGTCAAGCTGGTTTCCAGCAAGGAAGAGCTGGCTGCTGTGGCAAAGTCCCTGCTTGGTACCCGCCTGGTTACCTACCAGACAGATGCCAAAGGCCAGCCTGTTAACGCGGTACTGGTTGAAGAGACCTGTGATATTGCCCGCGAGCTGTATCTGGGAGCGGTCGTCGATCGCGCCACACAGCGTGTTGTAATCATGGCCTCAACCGAAGGCGGCGTTGAAATTGAAAAAGTCGCTCACGAAACACCTGAAAAGATTTTTAAAGTCGTGGTTGATCCACTGGTTGGCGTAATGCCGTTTCAGTGCCGCGATGTAGCCTTCAAACTGGGCCTGCAGGCTGACCAGATCCGAAGCTTCACTCATTTAATGACTCAGCTCGGTGAGATGTTCGTCAAATGTGACCTGAGCCTGTTGGAGATCAATCCGCTGGTTGTGACCGGAAGTGGGCAGCTTGTCTGTCTTGACGGTAAGGTAACCATTGATGGCAACGCTCTGTACCGTCAGCCCAAACTGAAAGAAATGCGTGATGCGTCTCAGGAAGATGAGCGTGAAAACCGCGCCACCGACTGGGAACTGAACTACATTCCACTCGACGGCAGCATCGGCTGCATGGTTAACGGTGCCGGTCTGGCCATGGCGACCATGGACGTGATTAAGCTGCACGGCGGCGACCCGGCTAATTTCCTCGATGTTGGTGGTGGCGCGACCAAAGAGCGTGTGACAGAAGCCTTCAAAATTATCCTGTCGGACGACAAGGTCAAAGGTGTACTGGTTAACATCTTCGGTGGAATTGTTCGTTGCGACCTGATTGCTGACGGTATCCTTGCTGCGGTGAAGGAAGTAGGGGTGACGATTCCAGTAGTCGTTCGCCTGGAAGGTAACAACGCGCAACTCGGTGCTGATATTTTAAATAAAAGCGACATGAATGTGATTGCTGCCAACAGTCTGACTGACGCAGCGAAAAAAATCGTGGCGGCAGTCGCCTGATTTTCACTGACATAAATTATTGAGGCAAGCAATGAGCGTATTAGTAAACAAGCAAACAAAAGTATTGTGTCAGGGATTCACTGGCAAACAGGGTACCTTCCATTCGGAACAGGCCATTGAATACGGAACCCGTATGGTCGGTGGCGTCACGCCTGGCAAAGGCGGTCAATCGCATCTGGGATTGCCGGTATTTGATACCATGCGTGATGCAGTAGAGGCCACAGGCGCTGATGCCAGTGTGATCTACGTGCCAGCTCCGTTTTGCAAGGACTCCATTCTGGAAGCGGCTGATGCCGGGATCAAACTGATCGTCTGCATCACGGAAGGGGTTCCGGTCCTGGATATGCTGCAGGTAAAAATTTACCTGAAAAACAACAGCGATGCGCGTTTGATCGGTCCTAACTGCCCTGGTATTATCACACCTGGCGAATGCAAAATCGGTATTATGCCTGGTTCTATTCATCTGCCCGGACGTGTGGGTATTGTGTCGCGCTCTGGTACCTTGACCTATGAAGCGGTCAAGCAGACTACGGATGCCGGTTTTGGCCAAAGTACCTGTATTGGTATTGGTGGCGACCCAATTCCTGGCACCAGCTTTATCGATGCACTGGAATTGTTTGAGAAAGATCCTCAAACGGAAGCGATTATTCTGGTGGGCGAGATTGGCGGCTCTGCGGAAGAGGAAGCGGCAGAATACATCAAATCCAACGTAAGCAAGCCTGTTGTGTCGTATATTGCCGGTGTTACTGCACCTGCTGGTAAACGCATGGGACATGCCGGTGCGATTATTTCTGGTGGCAAAGGAACCGCAGCTGAAAAATTTGCGGCCCTGGAAGCGGCCGGTGTCCGCACCGTACGTTCGCCTGCCGACCTGGCGGCGGCTGTAGCCGAGGTAACGGGCTGGTAAGCTACGCACCGAGCTGCTCCCTTCTCCCTAAACACAGGGAGAAGGGAGCTTCTCTGTGACAGAATGGATTTTTCTCTTATCCTGACGGCTGTGGATCCAATCTCAGCCTGTTCCCCCCACCCGGAGCTTTAATGAGTCGCTCTTACATAAGCAACTTCAAAATCCTTTTCGACGAACACGGGAACATTCTTCCCAATCTGCCCAGACAGGTGAGACAGCTTACCGAACAGCTGCTGCCTCTGGTTGCCAACGTCAGCAAAACACCTGATCAAGGTCCCAAAGATGTCATTGTCTGCTGGAAAAAAGTCGCACGGAAACGCTGTGCCGGTAAAATTGCGGCCAGCATTGAGCTGAGCAATCTGGATATAGTCTGGCATTGTCTCGTCTGCGGTGATCACGGCTCTATCAGTAACTGGCAGAACACGCGTTGGGATGGCTCGCATCGGTGATATGATGGGCCGCATCTGATTATTTTTTGAGCTACACTTAGTAAAAGAGCTGAGAGAATGCTTATGATATCAAGACATGGCTGGATCATCGGAATCTTGTTGCTGCTTGCTCTGTTCTGGTCAGAAGCTGCCGCCTGCCCTTGCTTTAATGAACGATTTCTTTATGACACGTTTATAAAAAACAAAAACATACGCTGTTTTGTGACCACGATTAATGACAAGGATTCCAGTGCCACGATTTCAAATCCTGTCAGTCAAGCCAGTTCAACTCTCAGTGATTGTCGTATTCACACCCAGTTCCAGACGCAGGCACAGAATCTTCCTGAAACCTCCACCGATCAATCCGTATGCATCCGCGTGATTCGACGCGCCTGTGAGATGCTGAAGGTGCCTGTGCAGATGTATTGATAACCTTGGGAACGTGACCTGGTTAAACTTTCATAACGGCCGAATCATATCCTGATGCGGAATTCCGGCATCCATATATTCGTCACCACACACAACAAAGCCCAGTTTCTCATAAAAAGGAATGGCATGAACCTGAGAGCTCAGCTTTGCCTTGCTGTAGGTCGTGTTTCTGGCCAGATCGGACAGGATACCGTTCATCAAATGCCTGCCGAGGTTTTGGCCCCGAAATGCATTCAGGATTGCAACCCGCTCAATTTTTGCAAATTCATCCACGTAGCGAACCCGTGCCGTTCCGCAGGCCTGATCGTTTACGTACAGCAGGAAATGCTCACTGTCCCTGTCCTTTCCATCCACTTCTTCATCCAGTGGTACCTGCTGTTCCTGGACAAACACTTCATTGCGAATAGCGAGGCAGCGTTGCAGGTCGTCTTGGGATAAAACACGTCGGGTTGAAATCGTCATAGCGTATCGTTGGTCAAAATAATTTCGCAATGTACGTTAATAAATTTTCATGGTCAACTGAAATCACACACATATCGTGCCGACTGATTAACTTCCTTCTGTGGTGTTTGCGTGTTCCGCTTAAAATCAATAAGATGGCAGCCTGATTTAAATTGAAATGAGGGATTCTCATGGCTGATTGGCAGAAGGTGGCAGATAGTCGTCGTAATTATGGCAAGTCCAGACTGGATGAAGAGCACATGGAGAAAAATCCCGTGGAGCAGTTCAAGCGCTGGTTTGCGGATGTAGCAGACTCAGAGACAGGTGACCCAACGGCAATGGTTCTGTCGACTGTGGACGAGCGAGGATTACCTGATTCGCGGGTAGTGCTTTTAAAGGGAATTGACAACAACGGGTTTGTTTTTTACACGAATTACGACAGCGTCAAAGCCATGCAGCTGCGTCATAAGCCTTATGCCGCGCTGAATTTTTACTGGCCGTCTCTGTCACGCCAGATACGAATTCGTGGCTCCGTAAGCTGCGCCAGCAGAGAGCAGTCGGATCAATACTTTGCCAGCCGACCCTTCGAGAGTCAGCTAAGCGCCATCGCCTCGCCACAAAGCCGTGAAATAAGCAGCCGTCAGTGGCTCGAGGACGAATTTAATAAACTGCTGGCCCGCCATGAGCAGGAACCCATTGTGCGCCCAGAGAACTGGGGAGGATACGTGTTGATGCCTGACGAAATGGAGTTTTGGCAAGGCCGTGATAATCGTCTGCATGACCGCCATCATTACCGTCTTCACGAGCAGGGCTGGCAGCGTCGACGCCTGGCACCCTGATCTTGTTTTAACCTGTCCGGCGCTTAAAAAAAATATTGTCAAAAAAATGTAAAGTAATAACTTGATGAAACCAGTGTTCTCTGACTAAGCTTAAAATTGTAATCAGACAGGCAGCAAAAGCCTCCCGTGAACTGATGCGGGAGCGCATGAAAAGCGCCTGAAAACAAGAGGGTATCAACATGAACGATATGAACGTTTTGTTACCACACATCAAATTACGATTAAACATCGATCATCCGACCTTTGAAGAATGCTATGCGTATGGATATGAATGTGCGGTTGCGGAAGTCGCTGAAGAGGAAAATCCTTTCGCCGAGGGTAGTGAAGAACATGAACAATGGGCGGAAGGCTGGTGGGCTGGGTTTTATGGTGAGGAGCCGTTGTTTCCCTTAAAGGAGGCCGGTGTTGAAGAGTCTCCGGTGACAGAAAATCTGGTGGCGGCAAATGAGCAGGAATATCACCCTTTTCTGGATAAAGTACTGGAAAAATGCCTCAATTTGACGGGTGCGCTGGTGGCCACGGCCATTGTTGGCTATCAGGTATTCGATCTGGTAGCCTGAAGCCTCAGGTCCAGCGTTCATCCGTCGTAAAGGATATGGTAAGCCAGCGCTGGGGGCTATCCTGCCCCAGCGCCAGGGCAATTTCATCACGAATCGCATCCAGGCTTTCAATTTTCGATATCTCATGTTCTTTGGGCAGCACAATATGAATTTCAATGAACTGCGCCCGTCCGATTTTAGCCACGTAGCTGGTGTAGGATGTGAAGCCCATCCGCATAATCAGCCCATCAAGATACAGGCGTACTTTCTGGTCTAGCCCAAAGGGAGCTATCAGGAAGATGTCGCGCATGGCGTCACGCACAGCAGCCATCGGTGCGAAAATCAGACAGGACGTGAGCACGATAAGTATCACCGGATCCACATAGGGAATCAGGTAGTGATAGGGGCTGTGCTCCAGCAGCTTTGCGATGCCAAAGGCAACGAGCAGAGACGAGGAGATCCAGGCCGAAATAAACCAGCTTTGAATGTCCAGGCGTAAAAACTCGGATTTCAGTCTGGCGTTTTTCCGGCGGACATAAACATAAAGCACTATGGATAGAATCGACATCAGCACCGCAAAGGCAAAAGCCCAGCCAAAATCCAGAACGCGCCCACCCGACAAAAGGCTGCCAATGGCGTTCATCAACGCATAGGCACACAGGAGAATCAGGATCCCACCATTAAAAACCAGCACCAGAGGTTCTACATGCCAGAATCCATACTGATAGCGGCGGTTTCCTTCACTGATCAGCAGGCGAACCACCAGTAAAGACATGACCGACATGGCTGTATCGGCCAGATTGAACATCCCATCAAAAACAATCGCCAGCGAACCGGACAGCAGACCAAACAGGACGCCGGAAGTGGCCAGTATAAAAGTAGCTGCAATCGATATTTTGAGTACGCGCTGTTCGGATTCGTTGTTATTGCTGGTCATGTTCGTTCTGCCCTGAACTGTTCTGGTGCCGGAGAGTTCCGATTATGCCAGTATAGCAGATTCACAGAGGGGGAGGGGCATAAGTAAACTGTTTTATTGCCCGGAAAAAACCGCCAGCAATTCCTGTACCGGTTGACGCGTCAGGGCGTTGCAGCTGATATAGCGTCTGACTGGAAAGGATGAAATCTGACCTGTCTGGTAATGGTGTCTGGTGAACGGGGTGTCATGATTGGACAGGATGACGGTAATGCCTTTTTCTGCACTGGCCATAGCCAGTTGCGCGAGGTCAATTTGATCCTGCTCTCCAAAATGCCTGTCAGTGTAGGAGACGAAACTGGCGCTGGCAGATAATGGTACGTAAGGAGGATCGCAGTAGATAACATCGCCGGGAACAGCCAGAGCAAAGGTAGCGCGAAAATCGTTTTGAATAAAACGCACGCCATGGCTTTTTTCGTGAAAGTACAGCATTTCTCTGCGCGGAAAATAAGGTTTGCTGTAACGGCCAAAAGGAACGTTAAATCCACCGCTCTGATTGTAGCGGCATAGACCGTTATAGCCGTGACGATTGAGGTACAAAAACAGAGCCGCCCGTCGCCGGGACGCTTTGCACTGGTTGAATTCTTCACGCATCAGATAATAGCGGGTGGCACAGTTGTTTTTTGCGACGAACAGCTTTTCACAGTAATCAATAAAAGCCGGGCCTTGTTGCTGTACGTGCTGAAACAGATTGACCAGATCTGGATTTTGTTCGGCCAGCAGATAGCTGCTGTATTGTGAGTTCATGAAAATGGCACCAGAGCCAGTAAACGGCTCTATCAGCCGCTCGGCTTCGGGCAGGGCGGAGAGGATGGTGTTGATGCAGCGGAACTTACTGCCGGCCCACTTGAGAAAAGGTTTCGTTCTGGTCATATTGAAAACAAAAATGTATTGTCAGAAGTATTACGCAATTTCACGTCAAAGGATAGTCCCTGCGCTTAAAAACTGTGTTTTGAAAGATCACTGTCATATAGGGTAAACTGGGCAGACAGGATAGGTTTACCTCCGGGGACATTGCATGAATCGCACCGTATCATTTGCCGCTGGCCTTGTTTTGGTCTGGATTGTCGGGTATTTATTAATCGCAGGCCGCAGCCTGTTGATTCCGATTGTCATAGCCATATTTATCTGGCATCTGCTGAATACAGCCAACGTGTCCATCAGGCACTTACCGGTCATTGGTAAAAAGCTGCCACAGTGGCTTAGCATGATACTGGCGCTGGCCCTGATGTCTGTTCTGGTTAAAATTCTGATAGATATCATTGCAAACAACGTCAATGAAGTCGTGGCCGCCTCGCCACGCTATCAAGATAACCTGACGGCTATTTTCAACCGCATCGACAGTTATTTTCATATTAAAATTCTGGCGAATGTCAGCAATTTTTTAAAAGGGCTGAGCGTTCAGAATCTGATAGTCAATATCTATGGTATGTTCACCACCATCACTGGTTCGGCAGTTCTTATTACCCTGTACGTCGTATTTTTGTTTGTCGAACAGCATTTTTTTCAACAGAAAATGGATGCGCTGTTTCCACAGCCCGGTCACCGTGAGCTGGTCAATAACATCCTTAAGCATATTGTGAACGATACGCAGACCTATCTGGGCCTGAAGACCCTGTTAAGCATTATCACGGCCACGGCCAGCTGGGTGATTATGAAGTGGGTAGGGCTGGATTTTGCCGAATTCTGGGCCCTGCTCATCTTTTTCCTGAATTTTATTCCCAACATAGGCGCTATCATCGCCACGATGTTTCCTACGCTGCTGGCTCTGGTACAGTTTGACACCTGGCTGCCCTTTGTTGTGATTACATCCGGGATTGTCAGCGTTCAGTTTGTGGTGGGTAATGTGATCGAACCAAAATTTCTGAGCCGATCCCTGAATCTGAGTCCGCTGGTTATTTTGTTTGCCCTTGCTTTATGGGGAGCTGTCTGGGGGGTGCTGGGCATGTTTTTGTCCGTTCCCATTACCGTAATGATGATGATTATTTTCGCGCATTTTGAAAAAACCAGGCCGATAGCCATTCTTTTGTCCAAAGACGGCTTGATTCAGAATGCCTACGCGCCCATTCCACCGTCTGCGGATACCATGAATTAACGACTTTGCAACTGCCACGAAAAAGCGCATAATAGCAGCTTTTTGACGAGCATAAAAAACCATGAAACAACTTGTCGAGCAGATCCTGTCCAATGCCTTTAACCGACTGAAGTCTGAAGGAAAAATTCCCGCAGATGTATCGGCCGAAATCAAGGTCGAACGCACCAAAGACAGCAGTCATGGTGATTTTGCCTGCAATCTGGCTCTCCTGCTTGCCAAACCCTGCCGTCAGGCACCCCGTCAGGTTGCTGACATGCTGGTGGCTGCCATGGAGAGCCATGAGCAGCTTGATCGGGTCGAGATTGCCGGCCCCGGTTTCATCAATTTTTTCCTGCGTGCCGATGCCCTGACTCAGGTTGTCAAAACGGTATTGGAGCAGGGTGAGCAGTTCGGTCGCAGCCGTATCGGCAACGGGCAGAAAGTGCTGATTGAATTTGTGTCTGCCAACCCCACGGGGCCCCTGCACGTTGGGCATGGGCGCGGAGCTGCTTATGGCGCAACCCTGGCTAACATCATGAGTGCGGCAGGCTATGATGTCAGTCGCGAATATTATGTGAACGACGCAGGCCGGCAAATGAATATTCTGGCTGCCAGCGTCTGGATGCGCTATCTGACCATTGCCGGTGTAGACAGTGTGTTTCCAACCAATGCCTATCGCGGTGATTACGTACAAACAATAGCCCAGAACATTTTTGATCAGCACGGCCACCGATATGCACAGCCCTGGTCTCTTATCAGCGAGGGTCTCCCAGCCGATGAGCCGCAGGGCGGTGACAAGGAAATCTACATTGACGCCCTGGTTGAACGCATGAAAAAGCTGCTGGGTCAGGAGGGGTTTGTCTACATTCATGGCCAGGCCCTGAATTCGGTGCTTGATGATATCAAAGACGATCTCGATGGCTTCGGCGTGCGCTTTGAAACCTGGTTCTCTGAGCAATCCCTGCTTGACAGTGGAGCCATTGACGAAGGCATCAATGCGTTAAAGCAGGCTGGCTGTACCTATGAAAAAGAAGGCGCTCTGTGGTTTAACGCGACTGCGTTTGGCGACGAGAAAGATCGGGTTCTGGTGCGTGCCAATGGTCAGACTACCTATTTTGCCTCAGACGTAGCCTATCACTGGAACAAGTATAATCGACAGTTTGACCGCGTCATCGATATTTTCGGTGCTGACCATCATGGTTACGTGTCGCGCATTACCTCCGCCGTAAAGGCCCTGGGGCATGATGAAACAGCACTGACCGTTTTGCTGGTGCAGTTTGCGATTCTGTACCGCCAGGGTGAGCGGGTGCAGATGTCTACACGAAGCGGTTCTTTTGTTACCCTGCGTGAGTTGCGGGAAGAAGTCGGCAACGATGCGGCGCGTTTCTTCTATGTCATGCGTAAACTGGAACAGCATATGGATTTTGATCTGGATCTGGCAAAATCAGAATCCAGCGACAATCCGGTTTATTACATCCAGTATGCTCATGCCAGAATCTGCAGTGTGCTGCGTCAGTTGCAGGAGCGGGGGCTGACCTGGGATGAGCGAACCGGGCTTGAGCATCTGAACAGGCTGACCGAGCCACAGGAAGTCGCGCTGCTGACCCTGCTGGATCGGTACCCCGAGCGTCTCGAAGCCGCAGCCAGAGATTGCGAGCCTCATGTTCTGGCTTATTATCTGCGCGAGCTGGCCAATGGTCTGCACAGCTACTACAATGCGGTTCCTTTGTTATGCGAAGAAGAAACCCTTCGCTGCGCCCGCTTATGCCTGTTGACAAGTACGCGTCAAGTGTTGCGTAATGGCCTGCAATTATTAGGTGTATCCACTCCCGAGAGTATGTAACATGGCCAAATCCTATGCTGGAAATCGTAGATCAAGACCGCAACAACAGTCCTCCGGCCGTTTTGTTGTTGCTCTCGCTTCTTTTTTATGCGGTTATCTGGCGGCGACGGTGTTTGATGTAGCCAGCCTGAGTGCCTGGGTTAATAAAAACGTGCTGAATCAAAACAACAAAAACAGCAAACCCGTGGCCAATGTTGCAGTAAAACAATCGGAATTACCCAAACCAAAGTTTGAATTTTATACCCTGCTTTCCAAAGACAACAGCGCGCCGGTCGTGAACAGGCCGGCACCTGCGACCACAACAGCCGCACCCGCGGCAGCCGTTGTGGCTACACAGAAACCCGCAATTACCCCTGCCGTTCAGGCGGCGGCCCAACAGGCCACACAGGCTGTAGCGGTGGCAGAAAGCCGGCCGGTGGCGCCTGTTGGCAAGCCAGCCCCAGCCAGAGGATCCTATCAAATCCAGATTGCATCCTTTAATCGCCGTGGTGATGCGGAGCATTTGAAAGCTTCGTTACTGATGCGGGGGTTTGATGTGGGGGTTGTGCCTGTCACGCAGCGAAACATGACCTGGTACCGTGTGATTATCGGGCCGTTTGTATCTCGAAGCGATGCTGAAAAAGCTCAGGCTGTGGTGGCGCGCAGTGAGCGTATGCAGGGTATGATTCGCAAAGTTGAAGGCTAAGGCTATGTCGTTTACAACCTATACGTTTAACCTTCCCCACGTTAACTGTATTAATTGTGTCGGCGGACTCGAAGCGGCCTTGATAGCCTCCCAGGCTGACTGGAAAGACTCCCAGGGAAACAAGTACACTGCTCGTATTCACAATGTCTCGCTTGATCTCGCTGCTGCCGTCAAAACTGTCGCGATTAGTATTGAAGGCGATGTTCCTGAGCAGTATCTTATTGGGATGTTAAGCGGGGTCATTGATGACATGGGGCTTACGAATAGCCTCCACAGCGTGATCCGGCAAGAGCCCTCTTTGCCGCAGTCGTTCGATAGCGGAGAGTTTTTCGATCTGTCTGCGTACGAGGCTGTCTGGCAAAACGACAACACACTGCCTTTGCCCGAAACCGACGAAGAAGAGCCAGTGCCGCAGTCTGAGTCATCCGGGCGATGGGCAAAGCTGCGCCGTTTCCTCCTGTCACATGCGTTTCAGGGAGCGGTAGGTCTGACTCTTGGTCTGGCCTTGATGGCCGTATGCATTGCCTTTCCCGCCATGCCTTTTGCGGTGATGATTTCTCTCGGCGTTGCCAGCATCATCCTGACCTTGATCCTGGGGGCGCGCTCGTATTATGAAGCCGCACAAAAGCTGATTAAGTCGCGAACCCTGACCATGGATACGCTGTTTGCCATCAGTACACTGACGGTAATAGGCGTATCGATTGCTGCTTTTTTTGTTCCCTGGCTGCCCATGATGCTGGATGCCGGGCTGTTGATTTTTGGTTTTCGCCACGTTGGCCAGGCTATTGAGGAGTCGGTTAAACGGAGCATGTCGCTGGATAAAAAATTTCAGGATGACCTGCCAAAGCGGGTACGAGTCTGTCTGCCCGAGAATAAATGCTGGCGCGCGCTGACTGAGATTGTTCCGGGTGATATCCTGCGCATTGAGGCTGGCGAGTTAATTCCGGTTAATGGCGAATGCCTTAATGATGGCGCTGATTTGTACGATACCATCAAAACCGGCGCCAGCCAGGCGCGGGCTGCTTCCAGAGGTGAGCCTCTGCTGTCAGGCATGCGTCTGCATGAAACGTCGCGGCCGATGTATATACGCGCAACCGCCACGATGACCAGTTCGCATCTGGCTGTACTTGATCAGAATATTGCTCTGGCCAACAGCGAAAAGGCACCCATTCAGGAAGTCACCGGCCGGATTCTGCAGTACTTTATCCCGGCGGTCATCGCGCTGGCGATCATTTCAGGTATTGTTATCGGCGTGCTGTTTCCTCCCGCTCTGGCGATACAGTGTGCCGTCGCCGTATTGGTTTCAGCCTGTCCCTGTACTCTGGGTCTGGTCGTGCCGCTGGCGGTTAAAATCGGCATGCAAAAGGGTGCGCAGCACGGCGTACAGTTCAAAAGTGGTAAAACCCTGCAGGCTGCCGATGCAATCGACGTTGTTGTGTTTGATTTGAACGGTACTTTGACGGAAGGCATGCCGGCGGTCGATTCGTTCGTTTGTGTTGCTGATGATGCCGAGCCACGCGCCTTGCTGGCCTTCGCGGCGGCCATGGAGCGCAGCTCCGATCATCCCATGGCGCGGGCAATCAGTCAGTACGCGCAGTCTCTGTCCATCGACACATTGCCCGTTGACTGGGACGCCGAGATAGACAGTACCCATCATTCGGGCCTGTCGATCATAAGCGGTGATGAGCAATGGTCGATTGGCAATGCCACGATGATGAGGGAGCAGGGTGTTAGTGAACTACCGTCGCCACCGGCTCTGCAAGGCGGAGAAACACTGATCTATTTAAGTAAAAACCGGGTGGTGCAGGGCTATTTTGTCTTGAGCGATCCGCTGCGCCGGGAAGCTTGTCATACCATCCATACGCTGATGAAGCTGGGCAAGGAAGTGCATATATGCACGGGGGCCGACGAGGCCACTGCCAGGAGATACGCCGGCTTACTGGGTATTCCACCGGAACGGGTTGCCGCTGCCTGTGTTGGACTGGCAGAGAGCGGGCAGGAGCGAGACAAGCGCGCCTATATTCAGTCTCTAAGGCAGCGCGGTTTGCGCGTAGCCATGGTGGGTGATGCAGGCAATGACTCTCTTGCTCTGGCCGAAAGTGATTTTGGTATTGCGGTTAAATCCAGCTCTGGCAGTCTGATTACGCAGCAGGAAGCGGGTGCGGTCGTTCAAAGCGGTTCCCTGCTGCCCATCGCCAGTGCTTTTGAGGTAGCACAGCAAACCGTGCGCAACATTAAATACAGCCTGATATTCAGTCTCGGTTATAACACCGTCGGCATCCTGCTGGCAGGCGGCCTGATGGTGGCTGCTATTGGTTTTGCGTTTAATCCGGGCTTTGGTGCGCTGCTGATGGTTGTGCAGGTGGCTGTCGTTCTTGGTATTGCCTGTTACCTGAAAAACAAGCCATTAAAGCATTTGAGCGAGCCGTCTGTCACAGAAGAATACACACCAGGCGAGCCCCGCTCTTCCTACCACTATCTGTCGCAAACCATGACGCCAGGTAATCAGTCCGGCTTTCATGTCGATCTGGACAGCGATCAGGATGAACAGTTTGCACCGCTGTTATCTACGGGTACTAAAGAATGCCAGAGTGTCCAGGCAGGCGAGTACGGATTAAATAATCCGATCACTCAGCCATGATACCGGACTCTCTCAACAACTAAGCTGCCGTACGCGTCACCGTAACCTGGATATTGCGCGCCTGCCTTACCGCATCCGGCTTACTGACGCTGACAGTCACGGACGGGGTTGAAAACCTTTCGTTGATGAAGGTGGCCACTTTATCCGCCACGGTTTCAATCAGCTGAAACGATCGCGACTCCACAAACTGAATGACGTCCTGGCACAAACGATCATAATCAATTGTTTTAGCCAGATCATCTTCACAGTTACGAAAGTCACTGGGCAGCGATATGTCCAGCAGAAGGCGCTGAGAAATGCGCTGTTCCCAGGCGTGGACGCCGATTCGAGTGCTCACGGCAAGGCCGCTGATGTTTAAAATATCCATGATGAATTATCCCCAGTTAAGGCAAATGCAAATATACAACACAAAGTATATAATGCAAGGTCATTACTACCTGACAGGTGAACGCATGGCCGATGTTAACGACTCCCTTTTTTTGCGCGCTCTGCGCCGTGAACCCGTATCCCGAACCCCAGTCTGGCTGATGCGGCAGGCGGGACGATACCTGCCTGAGTATCGGCAGACCCGGGCGCAGGCGGGGGACTTTTTGAGTCTGTGTAAAAACACCGAACTGGCCTGTGAAGTCACTCTGCAGCCTCTGCGGCGCTTCCAGCTGGATGCGGCCATTCTGTTTTCTGATATTTTGACCATTCCCGACGCCATGGGCCTTGGTCTGTATTTTGCTGAAGGGGAGGGGCCTTGTTTCCGTCACCCCTTACACAGCATCAAGGCGATTGAACAACTGCCTCTGCCTTCGATGGCCGACAGCCTGAGTTATGTCATGGACGCGGTGCGCATGATTCGTCGCAATCTGCCTGCTGATTTGCCGCTGATTGGTTTTTCCGGCAGCCCCTGGACTCTGGCCTGTTATATGGTCGAGGGCCGTAGCAGTCCTGATTTTCACCGCATGCGCACTTTGATCGATAATGAACCTTCTGCGGCACAGTTATTGCTTGAAAAACTGGCAAAGGCGGTCACTGAATACCTGAGTGCGCAGGTACTTGCAGGCGCCAATGCCTTGATGATTTTCGATACCTGGGGAGGTTTGTTGTCGACAGAGCAGTACCAGCGGTTCTCTCTGGCGTACATGCACACCATCGTGACGGAGCTGAAAAAGCAATACCCCCGGATACCGGTTATTCTCTTTACCAAAGGGGGTGGGCAGTGGCTGCAGCAAATGGCTGATACCGGCTGTGATGCGCTGGGGCTGGACTGGACCTGCGATTTGGGACAGGCCAGACAGGTATTGAATGGACGGGTTGCCTTGCAAGGTAATCTGGCGCCGACTATCTTATTAGAAGAGGAACACCGCATTCGTCAGGAAGTGGAGAAGGTGTTGAATTCCTATGGCCATGGCTCTGGTCATGTGTTTAATCTGGGGCATGGTATAACACCCGATGTGCTGCCTGAGCGAGTCAAGGCGATGGTGGATGCGGTTCATGAATTGAGTCCCGCGTTTCATTTGGAGGCAACATGATAACGGACAGCGGATTTAAACCAGCCTGGTGGCTGACCTCGTCACATGCACAGACCATGTTTCCGGCTCTGGTCAGAAAAATACAGGTGCCGGTTGATAAAACAGAGCGTATTGTGCTGCCGGATGGTGATTTTGTTGATTTGTCATGGGTCATTAACGGCCTGCCTGATTCTGCGCCCCTGATGGTGGTGCTGCACGGACTGGGGGGCGGCATTCGGTCGGGTTATGCTGCTGGCCTGATGCATAGCCTGAATAAACAAGGCTGCCGTGCTGTCATGATGCATCTGCGTGGCGCCAGTGACGAACCCAACCGCATGGCGCGAGCCTATCATTCCGGCGATACAGCCGATTTTAATTTTGTCATGAATCTGCTTGCCGAACGTGAATCGACGATCCCCAGAGCCGCCATCGGTTTTTCTCTTGGCGGAAATGTGCTGTTGAAATGGCTGGGAGAGCAGGGAAGCCGTGCGCCACTGGATGCGGCTGTCGCGGTTTCAGTGCCTTTTCAGCTGGGTCGGGCTGCGGACAGGATGGGGCATGGTTTTTCCCGCTTGTACCAGGCATACCTGTTGAACAGCCTGCGCGATGTGTTGTCGAAAAAACGTATGGCCTGGAAGGGCGATATCCCGCCAGCCTTGCTGGACGCGGATAAATGGGACTGTTTCTGGACCTTTGACGAACACGTAACCGCGCCATTGAATGGCTTTTCCAGTGTACACAGTTACTATCGGCAATCCAGTTCGCGCGCGTATCTGTCCTCTATTCAAAAGCCCACCCTGATAATTCATGCTCTGGACGATCCGTTCATGACCGAAGACATTCTGCCCGGTCCCGACGAGTTATCCAGCCATGTCACGCTGGAACTGAGCAGCAAAGGCGGTCATGTTGGTTTCATCAGCGGTAATATCCCTGGAAAACCGGTGTACTGGCTGGAACAGAGAATTCCTGATTTTATCGGATCGTTTGTACAACGAACCCAGGACAGGTCTTGATCCTGACGGTCACGGTTCTGAGTCTGCCTCGTTCCTCGATTGCCTGTCTGATGCTATAATGGAACTCACTGGCAAAAAACCACTTTTACAGGATGTAATATGGCTCTCTCTCCCTCATGGTTTCTTTCCGGGCCAATCCCGGATAATGCGATTGATGCTCACTACGATTGGGTCTTATACCTTTTATCCTTTGCGGTGGCGGTCTTCGCGTCCTATGTAACCCTCGGTCTGGTCAGTCGTTTACGCGCCGAAAAAGATCCGAAAACGCGCCTGTACTGGCTGTTCGGTGGGGCTTTTACCCTGGGTGCAGGCATCTGGTCCATGCATTTTATTGGCATGCTGGCACTGGTGATTCCGGTGCGAATGGAATACGACGCGCTCTGGACTGCCGGCTCTCTGTTTGTTTCTGTTCTCGTCTCCGCCTGGGCTCTGTTTATTCTGCAGCGGCGCTATTCCGTTACCCGCCTTGCGCTGGGCGGTGTGCTGATTGGCTTTGGTGTAGCCCTCATGCACTACATGGGCATGGAAGGAATGAAGGTGCATTTGTCTGTTCAATACCGCCCAGATGTGTTTATCTACTCCATCTTTGTGGCAATTGTCGCGTCAGAGGCGGCCTTGTGGCTGGCCGTGCGTAATGACAGACCCCTCGGGGAAAAACAGTTCGGCGTGCAGATTCTGAGCGCACTGGTCATGGGGCTGGCCATGTGTGGCATGCACTATACGGGTATGTCGGCGGCAGTTTTTACACCAGGTTCAATCCTGACTGACAACCCAGACTACCAGACTCTGTCGACCAACCATCTGGCCTTGTTCGTTGCCAGTGTAACCATTCTGGTGATAAGCCTTGCCCTCGTGATTTCGGGTTACTACAAAAAAATGGTCATCGCCATTGAAAATGAAAAAGAATTTTTAAACGCCATGCTTGATAACATTGAAGATGGCATCATCGCCTGTGACGCGCAGGGTAAAATCACGGTTTTTAACACAGCTCTGCAAAAATACATCAACTCTAACAAGGTCAATAAATCACTGGACGATCTCCCCGATTTATTCAGTCTTTATGACCTTAATAATAAGCCTCTCGATAAAGAACGTTATCCTCTGAGGCTGGCGTTGAAAGGCCATTACGTGCACGGCATGGAGTTAATTGCCCGCTTTAAAAACAAGATATCAAGGCGCGTAATCGTTGATGGCCAGAGCATCATCAACTCACAGGGGATTAAGCTGGGTGCGGTGATTGTGATTCATGACGTAACAGACTTGAAGCAGACTGAACGTCTGAAGAATGAATTTGTTTCAACCGTCAGCCATGAGCTGCGCACACCGCTTACCTCCATCCGTGGCTCACTCGGTCTTTTGAGCAGTGGCGTGATGGGAACCTTTTCCGATAAGGCCGGCAAACTGTTGACAATAGCCAATAACAACTGCGACCGCCTGCTGTTCCTAATCAACGATATTCTCGATATGGAAAAAATCGAAGCCGGCAAAATGCAATATGACATTAAGCCGGTTTCCATTAACGATCTCGTACGTCGCTGTATCGATGATAACAAAATGTATGCGGAAAAATTTCAGGTCAAGGTGCAGCTGATGGAGCCAGCCATGCAGATTCAGGTGTTGGCCGATCCCGACCGGCTGGCACAGGTACTGGCCAATCTTATTTCCAATGCCTGCAAGTTTTCACCCGCTGGTGGCCGGGTCACCATCAGCATCACGCATGACGACGACAAGGTGCATGTGGCCATAACCGATACCGGCGCAGGTATTCCACATGAATTTCAGTCACGCCTGTTCCAGAAATTTTCTCAGGCAGACGCCTCCGATACGCGCGTCAAGGGTGGCACGGGCCTTGGCCTGTATATCAGTAAATGCATTATCGAAACCTTCGGTGGCAAAATAGGCTGCTTCAGCAAACCGGGTGAAGGAGCCACGTTCTACTTTGATCTGGACGTAATGCATCTCACTGAGCCGGTTCTGCAACCGTTATCTGACGCGATTAAGTCTCCCGACGTGAAGCGCCTGCTGGTTTGCGAAGACGACGAAGATCAGTCAGATTACCTGAAGATTCTGCTGGAATCAGCCGGCTTTACTGTCGACGTGGCCGACAGCGTTGAGCAGGCAAAAAAACTGCTGCAGCAGCATCGGTATGAAATTCTGTTACTGGATTTGATTTTGCCTGATCAGGATGGTATCGCCTTCATCCGAGAGCTGCGCACCTCAAAGCAGACGGAAGAGCTGCATATTATTGTTTTATCGGTTATCGCTCAGACCGGGCGTGCCCTGTTGAAAGACGACGGCATATCGATTATAGACTGGCTGGATAAACCAGTTGATTTTAAAAAACTGTTACAATCAATAAAGGGAATTTGTTATGCAAAATGAAGACATGCTTTCCATTCTCTACGCAGAAGATGAAGAAGATATTCGATCCATTGCGCAAATTGCACTGGAAGACATCGGTGGGTTTTCCGTCACCTATTGTACGAATGGTCTTAATGCCCTGCAGCAGGCCGATACCATCATCCCGGATCTGCTCCTGCTGGACGTGATGATGCCTGACATGGATGGCCCTGATACGCTGAGAGAGCTACGCAAACGTCCCGGTTACGCGACGATTCCGGCGATTTTTATGACCGCAAAAATACAGGCCGACGAAGTGGAGGAATACAAAGCCATGGGGGCGATTGACGTCATTCCCAAACCCTTCGATCCCATGACCCTGGCCGATGCCCTGAAGCAAGCCTGGAAGGCTCACCATGGTCGATAACATTCAGGACAGACTGCATCAGCTATTTGTGAAATACGCGCAGTCTCTACCGGACAAACTGGAGCGGATAAACGCCAGATGGCAGGGTTTGCAGGCAGAGTGGAACAACGGTGATATGCAGGTTTTTCACCGGGAAGTGCATAGTCTCTCTGGTTCGGCGGGCACCTATGGGTATCAGGACATCAGCGTGTGCGCCCGGCAGCTCGAACAGTATCTGAAGACGGTGCTGGATGCTCAGAGCATCCGTCAGATTAATGTGGATTTTGTCTGTGAGCTGCTGGCGCGCTTACAGGCGCTGGTAGAACTTATCCTGCATCATAAGACAATAAAAGAGGATGTTTTGGAGGAGCTGGACTCCGTTAATCCAGTTGTTAACATGTGTATCTACCTGGTTCAGCGTGATGTGCAATCGGGCATCGACCTGAGCGAATCCATAGAACACGCCGGATACAGTGTGCAGTCGATATCGGATTTACAGGCTTTGGAGCAGGCCGTTTACCATAAGAACCCTTTGGCCATCATTGTTAATACGGATTTTCTCGATAACAGCGGCATACTTTGTCTGCAGCGCATTCAAAAACTGCATAATGTATCGGCCTACGTGTTTTGCATTGTGCCTAATGCCGACCTGCTGCCACGATTACAGGCCATTCGCGCTGGCTGCCATGGTTTTTTCCAGCATCCGGTGGATGGGTTTCAATTGACGCAGCTGTTAAAACAGAAGCTCAGTATGAGCAATCGTGAGGCCTGGCGTATTTTGATTGTGGAGGACTCAGAGTCGCTCGCAGAGTATTATTCCCTGATTCTGACACAGGCCGGTATGGTTACACACATCGTAACTGATCCCATGCAGTTACTGAATGAGCTGGCTGGTTTTCTACCCCATCTGATTCTGATGGATATTTACATGCCGTCCTGTACGGGTCTTGAGCTGGCAGCTGTGCTGCGCCATGAGCATCGTTACATGAAAATACCGATTATTTTCCTGTCCACCGAAGACGACAGGCATAAGCAGCTATCTGCCATGAGCATGGGCGGCGATGATTTTCTGACCAAACCGGTTTTGCCCCAGCATTTGGTTTCGGCAGTACGGGCACGCTCGAGACGGGCCGGGATGCTCGATTATTTTATGACGACCGATGGTTTAACCGGCCTGTTAAACCACTCCAGCGTGCTGGGGCGTCTGGACATGGAAATTGCGCATGCCAGGCAGAAAAAAAGCCCCTTATCACTGGTGATGATTGATATTGATCACTTTAAAAAAATCAACGACACCTGGGGGCATCCTGTCGGAGACATGGTGTTAAAGAAACTGGCAGCGCTGCTGCTGGTTCGTCTGCGCGCCCAGGACATTGTTGGTCGTTATGGCGGTGAGGAATTTGTCTTGATTCTGCCCGGCGCGCAGGCTGAGCAATGCTTCAGAATCTGTAATGAACTGCGCGAGCAATTCGCTGCTCATCGCTTTCGCTCGGAAGGGCAATCTTTTTCCGTTACCTTCAGTGTGGGGTTTTCCTGTCTGCGTGGCAATAATGACGCCGAAAGCCTGCTGGTAGAGGCCGATCAAATGCTCTATCAGGCCAAGCACCATGGCCGAAACAAGGTGGTGGGTTTTGAGAGTCAAAACGTGGCCTGTGATTAGACATGTAGCCCGTATTAGCGACAGCGTAATACGGGGCGAAGCCAAATCATACCCGTCAGGCTGCCAGGAGCCGTCGACCTCAATCTCTTTTATTTATCCTTTCTGGCAAGATAAGTCTTAATCAGCCTCAAGGTGTTCTCAATGTCGGCAACCGACTCCGGCGCGACAAAAATGGTGTCGTCTCCCGCCAGGGTACCCAGAATATGGCAGGTTTTATGGTCGAGAATTCTGGCAATCAATGATGCCGAGCCTGGACTGGTACGTATGATGATCATGCTTTCGTTGGCAACGATATCAATCACAAGCTCACTGACGCTGGTCGCAATAGACGGTGGCGTCGCATCGTGGGGCAGACGGTACACCATCTCTCCCTGATCATTCTTGAACTTGATGGCATTGATTTTACCCAGCAGGCGCGACACTTTGGACTGATTAATCCGATGCCCCTGAGCCTCCAGCGCTGCGCAAATCATCTCCTGTGTGGCATTGCTGCCCTTCTTCAGAAGATCCCGTAAATCATCCTGCAAACGCTTTGATGCGTCCTGTTCACTGCTCATTATTATCCACCTTTTACATATTTACTTGCATATTTATGCATTTTAATTTAAATTGTATGAATATTTATTCGCAAAGCCCGCATAAATAAAGCAGACCTGCGTTGCGATAGTGTATGACAAAAAAACTAAGGGGTGACGTATTATGGCAAAAGAAAAAATTGTTTTGGCTTATTCAGGTGGTCTGGATACGTCAATAGCGATCAAATGGTTTCAGGATAAGTACAATCTGGATGTGATTGCTGTTGTCGGTGATCTCGGTGAAGGCAAGGATATGGCAGCGATTCAGAGTAAGGCTCTGAAAACCGGAGCAATCGCCTGCCATGTTCTCGATTTGAAAGAAGAATTTTCCAGTGATTATCTGGCCAGGGCCCTGAAAGCGAATGCTCTGTACGAAGGGGTCTATCCTCTGGTGTCGGCTCTGTCCAGACCCTTAATCGCGCAAAAACTGATTGAAATTGCCAATCAATACGGTGCCGGCATGGTGTCGCACGGCTGCACCGGCAAAGGTAATGACCAGGTTCGATTTGATGTGGCATTAAACACCCTGAAACCCGGCATCCAGATTATCGCCCCGATGCGCGAGCATCCCATGACCCGCGAGGACGCGATCCTGTATGCCAGAGAGCATCAGATTGATTTACCTGTTGACCTCGACAATCCCTTCAGTATCGATAAAAACCTGTGGGGTCGAAGCTGTGAATGTGGTGTGCTGGAGGATCCCTGGCTTGAAGCACCCGAAGCCGCTTATGAGCTGAGCGTCTCGCCCAGAGTGGCTCCCGATACAGCAGAAATCATCGAGATCCAGTTTGAACAGGGCCTGCCGGTTGCTCTGAATGGTCAGGCGCTGGCCCTTCATGACCTGATAGCAGCCCTGAATGCCAGTGCCGGTCAGCATGGCGTGGGACGAATTGATCACGTTGAAAACCGTCTCGTAGGTATTAAATCCAGAGAAATTTACGAAGCGCCGGCAGCGATTACCCTGATTAAGGCACATCAGGCCATGGAGTCACTGTGCCTTACGCGGGACATGGCGCAGTTCAAGCCCATTCTGGAGCAGAAATTCACTCACCTGGTTTATGAAGGATTATGGTTTTCACCGCTGATGCAGGCCCTCAATGCCTTTATTGATGAGAGTCAGAAAAATGTGTCCGGCGTGGTGCGCATGAGTCTGTTCAAGGGACAGGCCACGGTGATCGGCAGACAGTCTGCCCGCTCTCTGTACCAGCATGATCTGGCCACCTACGACAAGGGCGATGCCTTCGATCACAAGGCTGCAGTAGGCTTCATCAGCATTTATGGCCTGCCGATGAAAGTGAATGCCCTGGTCAATACTGAGTATCAGTTATGAAGCTATGGGGCGGACGATTCAGTAAACACACCAGCCAGCTGGTGGACGAGTATAACGCGTCAATAGGCTTTGATTATCAACTGGCGACCTATGACATCGAAGGCAGTCTGGCTCATGTCAGAATGCTGGGGCATTGTCAGTTGATTTCTGAGGAAGAACAGGTGCTTATCTGCGCCGGACTGTTGCGTATTCAGGAAAAAATCACATCCAACGCAGTGGATTTTTCTGTCAGTGATGAAGATATTCATATGAATATCGAGCGCCTGTTGCATGAGGATATAGGCCCCGTGGCGGGCAAACTGCACACAGGGCGCAGCCGTAACGATCAGGTAGCGCTCGATATGCATTTGTATCTGCGTCATCACGTGGTGGGTATCGTCAGGCGGCTGGCTGATTTTCTAGAGGTGATTCATACCCTGGCGGCCGGGCACATCGACACAGTTATCCCCGGATATACGCATCTGCAACGTGCGGAACCACTGCGTTTTGCCCATCATCTGCTGGCCTATTTCAATATGTTCAGCCGGGATGTTGCCCGCTTGTGTGATTCGTTCCCGCGCGTTAACCGGTGTCCGCTTGGCGCTGGTGCACTGGCGGGCAGCGGGTTAGCGGTGGATAGGGAGTACGTGGCAGATCTGCTTCGGTTCGACGGCGTATACACCAACAGTCTGGATGCTGTCAGTGATCGGGATTTTGTGGTGGAGTTTATGGCGAATGCATCTCTTATCATGATGCATCTGTCCAGACTCAGTGAGGAACTGATTCTCTGGAGCAGTCACGAGTTTGCCTTTGTGCAGCTGGACGATGCCTTTTGTACCGGCAGCAGCATGATGCCACAGAAAAAAAATCCCGACGTATGTGAGCTGGCACGCGGTAAAACCGGGCGTGTATACGGTGCATTAATGGGCGTGCTGAGCATGTTAAAGGCTCTGCCTATGGCCTACAACAAAGACATGCAGGAGGACAAGGAAGGCCTGTTTGACGTGGTTAAAACTCTGTCGAAAACGCTGGAAGTGTATACGCCCATGCTGGCATCCATGCAGATCAATCAAAGCCGGATGCGGCAGGCAGCGGAGCAGGATTACGCCAATGCCACTAACCTGGCCAATTATCTGGTGGCGAAGGGTGTGCCGTTTCGCGAGGCACATGAGATTTGCGGAAAGCTGGTGCGTTATGGCCTTGAGCATCAGCAACTGCTGTCACAACTTGAGCTGCCTGTGTTCAGACAGTTCAGCGCATACATTGACGAGGATGTTTATCAGGTGCTGACCCTGGAAGCGGTCGTGGAAGCGCATCAGGCCACCGGCGGCACCGCAAGACAATGCGTACAGCAGCAGCTGGACGATGGGCGTGTGCGTATGCAGGAGATTCAAGACTGGCTGACACACCATAGCCCGGATTAGGCGCAGCCGTAATCCGGGATGCCGAATGAATAACGAGGTACCTGAACATGATAAAATTTACAGGAGGAACGCTCCTGATCATTGGAGCGATAATCGGGGGTGGGCTGTTAGCCATCCCCATCGTATCGGCACAGTTCGGTTTTATGAGCACCCTGTGCCTGATCGTGGCGACCTGGTTCGTCATGACCAGTACTGGTCTCTTTGTGTTGTCTCTTTGCCTGCGTTGTCCGGAAAAATACAACTCCTACTTCAGCATGATGGGCCGGTTTTTCGGACCAAAAGCACAATTGGCTACGGTTGTTCTGTTTTTATGGCTCTTGTATCTGTCGCTGTCATCCAGCATTTCCGGCTGTGTGTCCCTGATTTTAAGCCATCTCAACCCTGACGAGTCCGGCCTGTCGTATTTCAGTGGCTGCATACTCTTTGTGTTGCTGCTGGGCTCTCTGATGGTGATCAGCTCAAGACTGGTTGTCCGTGTCAACGTCCTCCTCGTCAGCGTTAAACTGGGGGTGTTGCTTTTGGCCATCGGGACGGTGCTGTCGAATACCCATTCGTTTCCCATGCACGGGTTCAGCCTCCTGCAAAAGGGAGGCTTGTCGCTGGTGATGATCATCATCAATGCGTTTGGTTATCAATTCATCATACCCAGCCTGGTGTCCTACTACGGACGGGAGCATGCTGCGTCCTTCAAATGGATGATCATGGTCGGTACCACCAGTGTCATGGTCTTATACATTGCCTGGCTGTATGCCATCTATTCGATTATCCCAATGACGGGGGAGCATGGCCTGCTGGCTGTATCGCAGAGCGAAAATCAGCTGATGGCTCTGAACAGCAGTCTGGCATTTTACACGCAGTCCAGCTACGTTCTGTCCCTGTTATCAGGCTTTGAAACCGTGGCTCTGTTTGGCTCGTTTTTCTGTGTCTCGCTTGGCGTATTTGACTTTCTGGTCGATGTGTTTAAAACCAGCAATCGATACCTCGTCGGCCTGGCCACCTTCACGCCACCGCTGTTGTTAATCCTGATGTCACAAAACATGTACGTATATGCAATGTCCGCAGAGGGATACATCGCCATTATTCTTGAGATCATGATTCCACTTTACCTCGCATCCAGCCTGACGCGCCGCCCTGGCGTGTAAATCACCCATCATTCTGTCCGTTTTATCAATCATTATGTTTTACCGGAGTTATTATTATGCCCTATATCACCAACACCGCCGATTTGCCTGCAGCCCATAATCTTGAGAGCGCAGAAACTGCAAAAGCCGCAATTCTCAGGCCCACTCGACATTTTGAAATCGCAACCGGCGATAATCCCGATATGATTAGAACACTGGCTCTGCAAGAGCAGTTTGTAGACGAGGCTTTGTCAGCCAGTCCACCCGCCACGGAATGGGAGCGGGAACAAAAAAAGAGCGAATTAATCCGCCAGTTCCAACAGTCGCTGTCCGATAAGGCTTTTGCCGAACAGCTTAATCTAATAGAGAAAATAAAAGAGCAGGGCGTACCGGTTCGTCTGCTGGTTGAAGACAAAGGATTACTCGAAAAAGGCGATGTGGATTTTTATACCGATCAGATTTTTGCGACAGACACCGGGCAGTATTACGATGCTCAGGGAGAACTGCACTTCATTGCCGCTGCCTTTAAAAACAGACAGCGGCAGGGTGAGGAGGCGCTGGCGGTTGCTCAGGCCGGTAATCTGGGGGCGACGATTCACTGGCTGACGAACGACGAGGGAAAAAAACTAACCTTTGAGGGCGGCGATATCCGACAAATGATCGGTAAAAAGCTGTTTTTCATCGGTCAGGGACATCGCAGTGATCCCGAAACCGCTATCGCTATTGCGAAGCTGTCTTCCTACTATGTTCTGCCGGTTCAATTACTGCAGGAGCAGTTTTATCACCTGGATTGCTGTTTTATGCCCCTGCCTGATGATGCGGCAGTCATCTACGAAGGCGAGTATCAACAGGATGAGCATGGGCAAACGCTATATGATGATCGGGGCTGGCCGGTGCTTTGCTCTGGTACCGAAACCATGACAGCCGAGAGCAGGGCCTTGATCAGAGCGGTTTACCCACCGGAAAAACTGGTTCTCATTTCCAGACTTGAGGCACTGGCTTACGCCACCAACGCGGTTATTCTGCAAAATCCTCACAGCGGTCGATTCAAATTGTTTGTGAATGGTGTGCCGCGAACAGAGGAAATACAGAACGATGAACAGGCTGCCCTGCAGGCACACAGAATTTCCTATACGGCGGCGCATCTGGAGCGCATTCTGGCTCTCAGCGGTGGTCATCTGGACATCATTGAAACACCTTACAGCACCATGCATGGCTCCGGTGGTTCGGTGCGCTGCACGGTGCTGGAGCTGGCCTGTAGAAAAGAAGCCCTGCATCCGAGACAAATCAATGCATGGCATTACAGTGATGCGCTGGACCGACTCGAGGCCAGGCTGGCTCACCGCGCGGTTAGAAGCCCGGCATTTTTTCAGGCGGAGCCAGGGGCTCTGGCGACATCATCGACGGCGGATATGCCGGAGCATAATCCGATTCCTGAGCCAGGTAAGTAGGCGCGGACGCCACGACAGCATGACTGGCTGGAAAAAAGGCGGTCGAATAAACAGCGGAGTTCCAGGCGTGGATCGTGGCAATACCGGGTGCACGGAAATAAGAAGGAAGCCTTCTTCTTATTTCCGTCAGGTGCGCCAGTGTTCCTGAGGCAAGCGTTGGCTTAAATATCAAACCGCGCTGGGCGTAAAAGAAAGCGCCCAGTGCACTTTGTTCGTTCTGGCATAAATCGATGATGCGCCGCTGCGGTTCCGGCGGTAACTGTTCAATGAATTGAATCACGCGCTCTTTGTTATTTGAATGTTTGCCGAGGCGCTCCAGATCCTTGCGGTTAAGGTATAAGCCGGGCCTTTGTATACGGAGTGAGGCCTCGTCAAGCGTCAGATGCAGGCTGTCCACCAGTACCAGCAGCGCGATGGCGTCGGGGTTAACGGTTCCCCGGCTCAGCAGTTCCAGCAAAGGTGTCTGTCCCTGCCTGTTTTTGCTGTGCGGATTAATTTTCAAAGCCAGAGCCGCCCGGATAACATCCAGCATTGCGGAACGAACGGCCAGATGCAGCAGATTATCTCCGTTGTGATTCACCGTATTCGGGCTGGCGCCGGCCTTGATGAGCATCAGCGCGGCCTCAAAATGACAGGGTGTCTGATTTAACAGCCAGTACAGCGCTGTGTGCCCCTCCCCGTTGCTGATATGCACGTCAATTCCGGTATCAAGTGCCGCACGAATATGGTGAATATCGCCTGAACGCGCGGTAATATGAAGCAGGCTGTCCAGATTATTGTTTAAGGTATTGGGATTTGCTCCCTGACTGATTCGTGATGCGACAACGGCCATGTCGATCGCACCCTCAGATAAATAACGGCCCAGCTCGATATCGTTTATCATCAACACTCCTTATTGATTTAATTCATCATAAGCAGCTATTTGAAGTTTGTATAGCGTGGCGGAAAAAGTGTACAATCGCGCTCACTGAAATACACTTTTTAAGAGCAGATTATTATGAAAAACTTAAAGCCAGGCGATCAAATCTGGATTATCGGTTTTGAAGTGGAAGATGAGTTTTATATGGTATCCAGGCAAACCGTGATTGGTTTTCTGGAAGACGAAAACAAAGTCGAATGCGAAGACGATTTTAACACCTTCCACGTTGCTTTTGATGACATTTATCCCAGTAAAGCTGAAGCCATCAACGCCATGATCAGCCGACTGACACGTTTGCGGGATGAGCTGGTTTAAGATCCCGCTCTAACACGCACATATCATCCTGATATGCCGTAGGTTGGGCCTTGGCCCAATGGCACTACCTTCAGTAATTTCGGATAAAATTTTACCAATCCTACGTC
>NZ_JBNVZR010000070.1:0-234 GCF_052527415.1 Legionella navarrensis
ACTACATGCCCAATTCCTGCTTAAAATGCCATGTTTTATAAAGCGATGGATACTTGAGTAGCGCCAATCAGCAGGGGTAGAAACATAACCATGCTTGACTGGATTGAAATGGATGTAATTGACATGATGCTCATAATCTTGTGTGTTTTTAATGGTATGTTCCCAATATCGACGTTGCCATATACCACGTTCACGTTTATTTTTTCGTGATTAAGAAATTGCTTCTATAGGAAT
>NZ_JBNVZR010000071.1:0-233 GCF_052527415.1 Legionella navarrensis
AAGCTACGCTGGCACTGCCGTCGCTGATATCAAAGTTAAAGCTGACGCTGCTCTCATCATTCAGGGCCGGCGTATAGGTCCAGGTGCCGTCCAGGTTATCCACCAGACTACCGGCACCTGATGCTATGGACAGGTTCAGCGCCTCAAGACTGCTGCCTGCATCCACATCACTGGCGTTGGCCAGCAGTTCGGCCTGAGTGATCACGCGCGCACCGCTGTCTTCTGCTATGGCC
>NZ_JBNVZR010000072.1:0-230 GCF_052527415.1 Legionella navarrensis
ACTGGCACTGCCATCACTGATGTCAAAGTTAAAGCTGACACTGCTCTCATCGTTCAGCGCCGGCGTATAGGTCCAGGTGCCGTCCAGGTTGTCTACCAGACTGCCAGTACCTGACGCTATGGACAGATTCAAAGCCTCAAGGCTGCTGCCGGCATCCACGTCACTCGCATTGGCCAGCAGTTCGGCCTGAGTGATCACACGCGCACCGCTGTCTTCTGCTATGGCCGTGA
>NZ_JBNVZR010000073.1:0-230 GCF_052527415.1 Legionella navarrensis
TATCCATGCCTGGAACAAAGCCCGTAGTATTCTGGCGCGGAGTTGTTGCCGCTCCGAAAGAGTATGAACTTTATAAGCGCTTACGCAATCCGCAGATTGACCGCGCCATCTGGAAAGTATGCGCCACTCATTACAATGCAGCGGATCTTGAGCGTTTATCGGGCGTTGCCAACACCTACAGTATCCGCATCAACCGCGGTGACCGCATCATTTTACGCGCCATTGAGCGC
>NZ_JBNVZR010000074.1:0-230 GCF_052527415.1 Legionella navarrensis
GCCCGGCCCCACTGCAACAGGCTTCCCTGCTGTCCGACTGCATCAAATTCTGTCAACAGACCCGCGGCAATCGCGTTTGTTATCAAATAATCAGCGCCGGCATGCGAGACACTAAAGGCCCCCTGATTACGCGAAAAAGGCGTGCCCAGCCAATAATAACCGGCGTGCGTTTCAAACCAGAGGTCAAGGCCATGGGTATCCAGGCACAGGCTGCTGGTACTGACCGAGGC
>NZ_JBNVZR010000075.1:0-225 GCF_052527415.1 Legionella navarrensis
GTTTCAGCAAAGAAGGGGATGTAGCTCAGCTGGGAGAGCACCTGCCTTGCACGCAGGGGGTCGGGAGTTCGATCCTCCCCGTCTCCACCAACTTCCTTGTCATGGATAGTCGAGATAAAAGTGCATTTATAGAGTGTATTTTTATCTGGAATATCCAGATGTTCATTAAAAATATGGTAAAAATTGAGGTAACACAAGCGAATTAGTATGATCTTATGTTTGTAT
>NZ_JBNVZR010000076.1:0-223 GCF_052527415.1 Legionella navarrensis
TATCTGATGAAATGACCCTCATCCCCAACCCTTCTCCCTTAACCAGGGCGAAGGGAGCCTGTTTTGTGCCAGAGGATAAATCGAAGCCATAGCACGGAGCTGCTCCCTTCTCCCTGTGTTTAGGGAGAAGGGCTGGGGATGAGGGTGAGGCTATGTGATAACTGGGAGCCATATGATGAAACCCACGTAAATAAAAAATAACGCTCGCTTCGACGCCCCGGTG
>NZ_JBNVZR010000077.1:0-212 GCF_052527415.1 Legionella navarrensis
GCCTGCAGGCTGTAATCAATGCTGTCGCCTGCAGCAACGGCTGTACCGGTCGCAGGAACAGACGATTTACTCACCGCAATAACTGCGGGTGCAATGGGATGCGTGGTCGTACAGTTCGTACAGGTTGGTGCAGTAGCGCTGCCGCCGGTTGGTACGACGCTGTTATCTACCGAGACCGTTGCTGTCTGATTCACCGTGGCCGGGTAGGTAAA
>NZ_JBNVZR010000008.1:0-114967 GCF_052527415.1 Legionella navarrensis
GTCATCCCGGCACGGTTCCCCGCTTGTGGCCTGCTCCCCGGATTACGCTGGCGCTAATCCGGGGAACAATGGTTGCGTGAAAGAGATCCCGAAATTTTTGTCCAGACACGTAGCCCGGATTAGGCGAAGCCGTAATCCGGGACGCCATGGTCATCCCGGCACGGTTCCCCGCTTGTGGCCTGTTCCCCGGATTACGCTGGCGCTAATCCGGGCTACAATGGTTAATAATCGTCCTATTTTAACGGCACACAAATAACACGATTAATATTCCCTTAAGAATAAATATGTACAATTGGAAGTCAGGTATTTTTTTCCGGGAGTCACTATGCCTTTTAACGTACCCATTCCAGTACAGAAAACAATAAATAAGCCGTTTTTCGACGAAGTTAAGCGTTATCTTGTCCTTGAAACAGAAAAAGGTTTACATCATAAATGGCCCTATGACTATCTGGGTGCATTATTACCAATTGCGAATAGCTCCTTCATCGACTTTTATACGTTACTTGAGGTTTTGAGGCGGCTACCCGTTTGTGAAAGGAGCGACGTGCCCAGGCATAGAGACATCATTATCGCTGGGCTGGAACAATATTTAGTTACCACGGATGCGCGAGGATTATACAACGGATTGGTTCACATCGTTAGTACAACCCCTTTGTCAAGGGGAGTGGAATCACTTCAGGCCGTTCTGGCTAACGCGTCTGAGACTGCAAGGTCGGACGCTTATAACGGAATAGAGCTTTTATATGCTCTTCAATACTCGCCCGCGGCTGTTCAACTTTTGTTGGACTACATGCCTGAGGATGCAAAGCAACGGGTATTTACCAGGAGCCATCTCAATGATGTTCCTATGGATATAGCTCTTAAATATAATCCTCAATTCGTACACCCTATGCTAATGGTCATGCCAGTGGAGTTGAAGCGAGAGGCTTTTGCAAAATCCGGCACCAGGATTATCACGGCTCTGATTAATCATAATCACATCGAAACCTTACTGGCCCTGATGAGTGAACGTGTTATTCCAGCTACCAGGGAGACTGTTAACGTATTGGTCAAGAATAAAAAGCCATTGCTGGATCACATTATGAGCCTCGACGAGCCGGCGCGACTTCCGTTACTGGGGGACATTGTTGATAACCGTCACGGGTCACTGCTTGGTAAAGTTTTTCATACCCGTACCACAATGCTTTCTGTAAAAAGTGCGAGTCTCACCCGTGCTGAGGCTGAATATCAACGATTGCTGCAATCTCCCGCGGCTATGAGCAGCCCGGCTGCGACTTCTGGTTTTGTAGAGCCCCTGCCACCTGTTCGCTTCGAAGAACGCTTACGCCGCATAGGATTTGATGGCGTCGTTCCCCCTCGTTTCCTGTGCCCAATCACCGGGCAAATCATGGAAGACCCAGTGCTCCTGAGCGATGGTCATCATTATGATAAACAGGCGATAGAGACGATTTTCAGTGTCAGTGATCAGGTACCGCGATCACCTGTCACGGGTGAAGCAGTGGAACCTCTTTACGATGCGGACATTAAGCTAAGCTCAGCGATTGAGGACTTTGTGCTAAATCAGGAAATTATTTATGCTGAGCAGGAGTTATTACTGAGCAGCGAGATGGCTGAAGCCGCAAGCTCAACGCCGGATCCCGTGGCTTCAAACTCGGTTATGGACGGACAGGCACTGTATCCGACGCTCGCGCGAGCAGAAAATGAACCCCTTCCTCCTGTTTACAGCATCGCCGCAGATCAAGGGTTCTTTAAACCAAGTGCACCAGAAGAGTACGTTCCTCTTTTTTGGGACAGGCGTGAATTGCAGCCAACACCAGCAGCTTCTTCAAGCTCGCATGATGCGCCTCCTCCGTATAGCCATTGTAGCCCGGATTAGGCGAAGCCGTAATCCGGGAAATAAACCACAAACAGGGAGCCGTGCCGGGATAACTCTGGCGTCCCGGTTCCGTTCCACGCTTGTCGCCTCTTCCCCGGATTACGCTGGCGCTAATCCAGGCTGATGGAGAGCCATTGTTAACAGACCGTAATTAATCGTTCAAAACTTCACGATACGCTTCAGCCAGGCGCGAGGCTTCCGCTTCCCAGCTGTAGCGTTCACGAACGGCCATCCTGCCATTTTGCCCCATTTGCCTTGCCTCCTGTGGGTTCTCGAGCATCCAGATGATACGCTGGCGGATGGCCTCTATGTTTACAGGATCGACCGACAAACCGCAATCCGATCGTTCGACGATGTCCTGCCACAGCGGAATATCCGAAGACAGTACCGCAAGCCCGGCAGACATGTATTCGAATAATTTAATTGGCAGGGATTCGTTATGCGTTGGACTGTGGTGCAGCAGGCAAAGTCCGACAGCCGATTCGGCCAGAATGCGGGCTACCTCGGAGCGGGACACCACGCCACGATAGTCAACCTTAGCCCAGCCGGGCAGGGCGCGTGCCTCTGCTTCGGTTTTTTGGTCAACAAAGGAGCCTGCAATAATCAGGCGTACCGGCAGCGTTTCAATGGCCTTGAGCATGGTCAGAATACCGCGTTGCGGGCTGAGCGTGCCTACGTAGCAGAGAGCTGGCAGAGGGCTTTCTGCCGTCGGTGCGGCCGGATAATCCAGTTCGTCGATCACCGGGTAATTTTTGATGTCTGTTGCCTGTGCACCGACGCTTTGAAAACGAATACGGATGAACGGTGTGGCCGCCACAACCCGGTCAAGGCGACGGGCAACGAAATGTTCAAGGCATTCGGCTGTTCTGGCAACGAGGGTGCGTATCGAGCCTGGGATCCAGGCTTTGGTGAGAATATCGCGCGGCAAGTCCTCATGAGCGTCATAGACCACTACCTTGCCCTGCCATTTCAGCAACAGGCCCCAGGGTAAAAGCTCGGGATCATGAAAATGAAACAGATCCGCCCCCGTTCGTCTGGCCATACGGTAGGTATGCCAGGCACGAACAATCATCCGGCCCAGACGGCCGCCACGGGAGCGAACCGGCAGGGCGTGGTGAATAACGCCCTTATTGTCCGGCGACAGCGAGCCTGCCGCCACCAGGTGTACATCGTAACCGTTCTTAACGAGACTGGCGCACTGCTTATGAAAAATGCGGATATCATGCGCCGGATGTGCCGACGTCATGTGGCAGACAACAGTCTTCATGCCGTGACTCCAAAGCGCTGCTCCCACAGGGCAATGCTGTACAGTCGCCATTGAGAGCGCAGATCGAGTGCCGGATATTGTTTTTCCAGCGCCTCAGCGCGTGTTATATCGCGCAGCAGGGGCGAGTTCTGCACCTGGTACCGCATCTCTCTGGCGTGTTGTTTTAACCACAGAACCTCCGGTGCCTCAAAGCCAAATTTGTTTTTGCGCCATACAATAGTATCCGGCATGCGGTTTTCCATGCCGCGACGCAGCAGCCATTTCGACCAGCCATCTTTGATTTTATACTGCAAAGGGAGAGACAGAGCCGCTTCCAGCACCCGGTAATCCAGAAAAGGCAGGCGGGTTTCGATGGAATGTGCCATGGAGTTTTTGTCTTCATAGCGCAGCAACACCGGCAGATTGGTGCTTTCCACTTCCAGTTTCTGTAACTGAAAGGCATTCCAGATGCAGCGTGAATAATCGCTCAAATGGCTCGGGAAAGCCGGGCGATTCAGCAGATATCGATGTTTGTGCCGGTAATATTGAAAACGCAGGGGGGCCAGCGTGCCGGCAATCAGATATTTCATGGCGTTGGGCAGGGTCAGTTTTTTATTGTTGGCGCCAGCGGTTTTCAGCGCGTGAATAAAGGCCGCCAGGCCGTTCTGACGAAAAGTGCTGACCAGGTGACTGCCATAATACTTTTCATAACCAAGCAGGGTTTCGTCACCGCCCTGGCCATCGAGTAATACCGGGATACCATGGTCGCGCGCCGTTTTCATTACAAAGTACTGCATGGTCAGCGACGGGCTGCCGAAAGGCTCTTCCTGCGTCCAGACCAGATTGGGCAGGGACTCGCAGAAATCCTGATACCCCGGCTTGACCTGCAGCCAGTTCATGGCCGAATGCTCAATGACCTGACGTGCGTAATCGGCTTCGTTATTGCTTTCCTGTTCGCTGACGGCAGTGATTCCAAAAAAGGCGCTGCCAGACGAGGCTCGATACAGGGGGGCGGCAATAGACGCCACGGTCGAGCTGTCCAGACCGCCGCTGAGGCAGGTGCCGACCGGCACGTCCGCACGCAGGCGCAGGCTGACGGCGTCTTCCAGCAGACTCATATAGCGCTCAACTGCCTCATCAACCGACAGACTGGCGTATTGCTCCTGAAAGTCGAGCTGGTACCAGGCCTGGCAGTCTAAACGATGCGAGTCCAGCGCATAAATAAGGTTATGACCGGCTGGCAGTTTGACCACATCCTGGAAAAAGGTATCGTTATCCTGGTCAGACACGCTGGTCAACACAAAATTGAGCAGGGCATCCTCGTTGGCGCGTACCTTGCTTAAAAACGGCAGTAGCTGCTTGATTTCGGAGCCAAAGACAAAATGGTCTGCGGTATTAACATAATAAAAGGGTTTGACGCCAAAACGATCCCGTGAGCAGAACAATCGTTTGCGCGGCCTGTCAAATAAGGCAAAGGCCCACATGCCGTTGAAGCGATGAACGCATTGTTCACCCCATTGAGCATAGGCTGCCAGAATCACTTCGGTATCGCTGTGCGAATGGAAGTGGTACCCCAGCTGACTCAGCTGCTGCCGTAATTCGCGGTAGTTATAAATTTCGCCATTATAGGTAATGACCAGGTCACCCTGCTGGTACGCCATGGGCTGATGCCCTTCGTTCGAGCGATCAATAATCGCCAGACGCCTGTGTCCCAGACCCAGGTTTTCATGACAATAGAGGCCTTCGCCATCTGGACCGCGATGCTGAATGCTTTGTGTCATGGCGATAATACGCTCGGAAATGGACGCGCTGGTCCCCTGTTTTACAATCAAACCTGCTATGCCGCACATAGGGAGTCTGCCTTCTTAAATAAGTCTGAGTTGCACATGCGCACGGTTTTCATATTGAGGCCTCAGTGAAAGGGCGCTTATAAACAACGTGACGGATCAGCATAAAATAAAGTCCATACAAAACCAGATCGACAACGGCCAGGCAAATAAAGAAATCGAGAGCCGTTTCTGGATGAAAAAAATACAGGCTGTTGATGATAATAAAATAGCCGGCCTGCCAGGCGCCATTGATGCGCAGCGCACGGTGCGCCAGCAAAAAGCTGCTCAGGGTACTGACGATTAAACGGATGCCATAACTCACTGCGAGGATGGCGGTCAGCAGTCCGGCGGTTTTCCAGGCCTGACCAAACAGCAAGGGGAACAGATCAGGTGATGCCACGATCAGTAAGGGCGTATAGAGCAGAGCAGCATAGAGCAGGTAGCGGCTGATCGTGCGAAACAGGCTGATGTCTTCCTGTTGTGTCATCAGGCGTTGAGACGATTCGCGAAACAGAACCTGGCCAATGGCTCCGGCAATCAGACTGGCCGGGCCATAGGCAAACTGACGCGACAGGTTATATTGCCCGGCGTAGTCGCTGCCATAATGGTGGCTGATGATAAAAATAATGGAAAAAATGGATACGCTGTCCAGCAGGGCAGGTATGGCCCCATACAGGGCGTGATGATAAAACCGGCTGGCGTTTTGTTTCATTCCAGCTGCTGCCCTGCGCAGATTAAAAGGATGCCGCCGCAGAGTCAGCAGCACATAGAGCAGCGCGCCAATGGCCCAGCCGCTCACGTAACCCAGTACGAGCCCACCCTGATAAGCCAGGTATCCCGCCAGTATGGAAATCAAAACGGTTGAGCCCGCCTGAACAAAGCGTGTCACGCTGATCTGTCGATACAGGCCCTTGCGTAAAAAACGGTAGGTCAGAATCTGGTACAGAGCGATAGCGAAGACCGCCAGAGGCAGGGTGTAACGGGCTTCATGCCATTGGCTGATGCCCGGAACAAGCGACGGCAGACAAAACAGAACCAGAGATAATACTGACGACACGCAGAGGCTGATACCTGCCGCGACCAGCACCAGAGAATCCGCATCGGATTCGTCTGGTGGCAGCGGTATCGCCATCTCATAACGTCCGGTTGCGGCAATTGCCGCTGCCGCCGACAGGGTGGTGAAGATCGCCAGATAGCCAAATTCCTGTGGCGAATAGAGTCGTGCCAGCAGAAAGGTGGCGAGCCAGGGGAGCATTTGTGCGATCATGCCGCCGCTTAACAGGGTCATCACGGCCTGCAAAAAAGGCGTGCGTCGGATCCCGGTTGACGAGGCAGCGAGGTGGTCTGATTTGTGTTGTTCCTGGGTCAGAGACATGGTTTCATCATTGCGCTTCAAACAGAGTCTGGTATTGTTTCCCCAGACGATCGTAGGTGAACTGCGACAGGACAAGCTCCTTGCCCCGCCTGCCCATGGATTGCAGTTCTTCCTGCGGGATACGGGTCAATGCCTTTATCCCCTCGGCAATGGCAACCGGGTTTTCTGCTTCCACGGTTATGCCCGTGCTGGTTTCCCGAATGAGATCGTTGGGCGCGGAAAAGGCCTGCAGCACCGGTTTTGCCGCTAAGAGGTAGTCAAATAACTTATTGGGCGATATGCCATAACGGTACAAAGGTTTATTTTTCCATCCGAGATAAACAGCGTCCATTGATTGCAAAAAAGACGCAATCTGTTTTTTTGGGAGTTTATCAAGGAACGTGACCGAAGACAATCTGTGCACCCGGGCCAGATCTTGCAGAGCCTGCTTCTGCCTGCCATCACCAACAAGGAAAAAATGCACATCCTGAAAACCTTCCTCCTGTAGACGGATAAGGGCCTGAAGCAGATCGTCCAGGCTGTTAGGAACACCGTGCGCTCCGGTATATCCCACCAGCAGCTGACCCCGCTGTTTTTTTTCCAGGATAAGCTGTTGATATGCCTCTGGTATGGCTTCCTGTTCCCGCGCAAGATCATCCGGCGCCACGCCATTCGGGATATAGACAAAGCGCTCCGCGCTCAGGCCACGTTTCGCCATATGCTCCAGAGCATAAGGCAGCAGCGAGACGACGTAATCCGCTTCACGGCAGGCCTGCTTTTCGATGTGATTGAGCAGATGAACGACTGGATTCGATGGCGATACGTTCATCAGCTCGATGAGAGACATGGGCCAGAGATCGCGCACTTCAAATATCAGTCTGGCCTTGTACTGCCGGGCAATACGGCGGGCCGCAAAGTAGTGGAAGGGGTGAGCGGATGACACGATGATGACGGATGGTACGCCGGTGATGGCCAGCAGTTTTTTCCGGTAGCGCCACAGATTCCATGCATAAGTCAGCATATTGATAAAGCGTTTGGGGGTATTGCCGTGATAGGCTGGTGTTTTCAAAAAGAGATAGTTCTGCCCGTCGATTGTTTCCTGCCGTACTGGTTCTCTCTGTTCGACGGGAGAATGCAGCAGATGATGAAAGCCCGCGCCAATGACCCAGGACTGGCAGCCTTGTCTTGCAAATTCCCGACTCAGATAATAAGGGCGATAGGACATGCCAAGGCTCGGCGCTCCAGCATAATGGTGTAAATACCAGATGACCTGTTGGCTCATGTTGTTATCCTTATCACGTGTCAGGCTCAGAAACCGGCATACTACCTGAATTACGCAGCGCCGCCAAACCCGGCAGCAGCATCCGTGATGAGTTTCGGGGTATTGTATATTCGGAGCTGATGTTCTGCACACAGACATTACCCCCGGAAAGCTTGGCATCCTGCCTGTTTCAGGTTAGGATTTGTTTTTTTGATCAAGGTATGGAATATGGATCAGACAAGCATTGAGAACAGACAAAATCTGCAACAGCAGGTGTTGCATATCAAAGACTATCTGAATGCGCAGATTTTAGGGCAGAAAACGCTGGTGTCGCGTTTGCTGATAGCCCTGCTGGCTGATGGCCATTTGCTGGTTGAAGGTGCGCCGGGGCTGGCTAAAACCCGCGCCGTCAAGGCACTGTCCAGCGTGGTCGAAGGTAAATTTCACCGCATTCAGTTTACACCCGATTTACTGCCCGGTGATTTGACCGGTACCGATATCTTCCGTCCTCAGGACGGCTCCTTCGTATTTCAACCCGGCCCCATTTTTCATCACCTCGTTCTGGCCGACGAAATTAACCGGGCACCCGCCAAGGTGCAGGCCGCTCTGCTGGAGGCCATGGCCGAGCGCCAGGTGACGATTGGCGGTAAAACCTACCCCTTGCCTGAGCTGTTTCTGGTGATGGCTACACAAAATCCAATTGAGCAGGAAGGTACCTATCCTTTACCCGAGGCTCAGCTCGATCGCTTTTTAATGTATGTGAAAGTAGGGTATCCCGATGTCAGCGTAGAGAAGGATATCCTGATGCTGGCCAGACGCGAGGCTCTGGGCGAACGCAGTGACGATTCGCCACGGGTGTCACCTTTGAATCAGCGTGTCATTTTTGATGCCCGCCGTCAGGTTCTGGCCGTTCATACCAGCCCGGCTCTGGAGGAGTATATTGTCCAGCTCGTCGTAGCAACCCGTAATCCGGCGCCTTATTCCGAAGAAATGCAGCGCTGGCTGCGTTTTGGTGCCAGTCCACGCGCCACTATCGCTCTCGATCGCTGCTCCAAGGCTCATGCCTGGCTCTCTGGTCGTGACTTTGTTACGCCGGAGGATATTCATGTCATTGCCCATGACGTGCTTCGTCACCGTATTCTGCTCAGCTTTGAGGCGGAAGCAGAAGGTATCAGCAGCGACGATTTTATCAATCGCCTGTTGCGCCTGGTTGCAGTCCCATAGGGGGTAGCATGTTGGAAGGTGTGGTAGCGGAGTTAAGTGAACTGATTGCGCTGCGGCGGTTTGCACGCCGGGTTCATTACAAACCTGAAGGCCGGGCTGCACGCGCCGGTAATCATATATCGCGTATGCGTGGTCGCGGCATGGATTTCTCAGAAGTGCGGAATTACCAGGCCGGTGACGAAATCCGCCACATGGAATGGCGGGTGACCGCGCGTACCGGACGTCCTCATACGAAAATTTACCAGGAAGAACGCGAGCGTCCCGTGGTGATCCTGACCGACTTTAGTCCTTCCATGCATTTTGGTACGCGAATCGCGTTCAAATCGGTTGTAGCAGCGCGTCTGTCCGCCCTGATTGCCTGGACCGCCATCAAACAGGGTGACCGGCTCGGAGCCCTGTGTTATTCCGCTGACTCCCATCACGAATTCATGCCCGCCTCGCGCGAGGCATCGGTCTTGCCTGTTCTGGCGCGGCTGAGTGAGTACACCCGCCAGTTCGAAACCAACAGACACCATACGGCCAAGCCCATGAGCGAGGCTCTGCTGCGGCTGCGGCGCGTGGCCAGACCCGGAAGCATCATCGTGCTGATCAGCGATTTTTATCAGTTAAACGAGGAATGCGACAGCCATCTCAGCCGGCTGCGCGCGCATAACGACCTGCTGGTTTATCACGTATGCGACCCACTGGAGCTCAGTCCACCGCCTCCGGATCGCTACGCCATCACCGACGGCGAGCATGATTTACTGCTGGATACCGTCAATAAGACCCAGCGTGATGAATACCGGCGCTGGTGCGATTTGCGCACGGCCCTGGTGCAGGAGCCATGCCGGCGGCTGCAGATTCAGTATACACAGGTGAGCGCCAGCGCCGATTTGCCCCGGCTGGTTCACCAGACCTTCCCGAGGAGGACACGTGGCTGACGTACAGGGTCTGGAATCATTACACGACATTCAACTCCCCGCCGTACCAGGCTGGTGGCCTCTTGCTATTGGCTGGTACCTGCTGGCTGCGCTGATACTTGCCGCGCTGCTCGCGCTGGGCGGTCTGCTGTATCGACGCCGCCGCCGGGAGCGTTTCAAGCGACAGGCCCTGCATCTGCTGTCGCAATACGAAGCGCAGTTTCAGCGCGAGAAGAAAACTCAGGACGTTAGCGCTGCGGTGTCGAATCTGCTGCGCCGACTGGCTTTGCTGTACTATCCACGGGAAGAGGTGGCCAGTCTGCAGGGCGCCGCGTGGATTGATTTTTTAAACCGCAGCTCAGATCGCATTGATTTTTCAGCCCTGGCCGTGCTGCTTCTGGAGCTGCCTTATCGTCCCGACTCCGCAGATGACGATTTAGGCCCGCTGTTTGCTGCAGCACGCGCCTGGATCCAACAGCGAGGTACGCCATGTTCGAACTAGCCATGCCCTGGTTGTTGCTGCTGCTGTTTTTGCCCGTGCTGGTCTGGTGCCTGATACCGCGGGCCGAAACCATCCTGCCAGCCGCTTTGAAGGTGCCCTTTTATCAGGATTTATCGACGCTGATGGGGCGTGATGGGCAGTCTGATGAGCGCTCTCTGCGCGCCTGGCTGTTGTTTTTCTCCTGGGTGTTTATGGTCTTCGCCATGGCCGGTCCCCGCTGGGTGGGCGAGCCGGTGCCTCTGGCGCGTGAAGGACGTAACATCATGATGGTTCTTGATTTGTCTGGCAGCATGGAACTTGAAGACATGATCCTGAACGGGCAGCCTGTCAGCCGGCTGGACGTGGTCAAGCAGGCAGCCAGGGCCTTCGTACAGGCGCGCGCAGGTGATCGCATTGGCCTGATTCTGTTTGGCAGCCAGGCGTATCTGCAAACGCCCCTGACTTTCGATCGTGGTAACGTACTGCAACGCCTGGACGACGCAACTGTGGGGCTGGCGGGTAAAACCACGTCGATTGGTGATGCTCTTGGGCTGGCGGTAAAACGTCTGCAGGACGTGCCACCCGCCAGCCGGGTGATCATCCTGCTCACTGACGGGGCGAATAATTCTGGTGTACTGGCACCCATGAAAGCTGCCGAGCTGGCCAGAGACGATGCCATCAAGGTGTACACCATTGGTCTCGGTGCTGAAAGTGATCCACGCGCAATGAGTAACCCTTTATTCGATTTAAATGCCGTGTCAGAACTGGACGAGCAGACTCTGCGTGACATAGCCGAGATGACGGGGGGGCGCTATTTTCGTGCCACAGACACCGGATCCCTGCGAGCCATTTACGATACCATCAATCAGCTGGAGGCCGTTTCCCGCGATCAGGCCACACTGCGCCCACAAAAGGATTATTACGCCTGGCCGCTGGCCTGCGCTCTCGTGCTGCTGATGCTGTGGTTTGCTGATCGTGCGCGACTGGTTCCGGCTCAAAGGAGTCTGCGATGATGGCTGATTTCCACTTTCTGCGTCCTTTCTGGCTTTTAGCCCTGTTGCCGCTGTCGTATTTATTCTGGCGTGTCTGGCAGCAGCGTTCATTTTCTCAGGCGTGGTCAGCCGTATGCGATCCGCATCTGCTGAAGCATCTGTTGCGTGGTCATGGCGAAAGCCGCCGTCATCTTGCGGTTTTGTGTCTGTTTCTGAGCGGGCTGTTTGCCATTATTGCTCTGTCAGGGCCTGCCTGGGTTCGCCTGCCGGTCCCCACCTGGAACGTGCAGCAGCCTACGGTGGTCCTGCTGGATTTATCGGACAGTATGCTGGTGAATGATGTGTCGCCCAATCGCCTGACCCGGGCAAGGTTTGTCTTGCATGATTTATTCACCGGTGCGCACGCCGGGCAGTTTGGCCTTGTGGTGTATACTGGTCAGCCCTTCGTGGTGTCGCCCTTAACCGAAGACGGCAAAACAATCGATGCGCTCCTGCAGGCTTTGTCGCCGGATATTATGCCGGTTGGCGGTCAGGACTTGTCCAGCGCGCTGGAGCAGGGCGCTGATCTGATTCATCAGGCCGGTTTTCAGCAGGGAAAGCTGTTGGTCCTCAGCGCCACGCCGCCGGATTCACGGGCCAATAACGTGGCAAAAAAACTGGCCGCAAAATCCATTGATACATCCGTCATGCCGATTATGGCTGATCAGGCCGCCGCGCCCATGTTTCAACCGCTGGCCAAAGCCGGTCACGGAACCCTGCTGACTTATCCTGATACCAATAACGAGCTGGCCCGCTGGATGCAGTCGAACAGCCATCGTCAGGAATTTACCCGCAGCGAACAAAACGATGTAGCTGTCTGGCGTGATGATGGGCGCTGGTTCCTGATCCCGGCGCTGGTGTTTTTGTTGCCCGTTTTCCGACGCGGCTGGTTACTGAGGGTGGCGTCATGAAACACTGGGCTATCGTATTGCTGCTGGCTGCCTGTGACGCGCATGCTTTTTCGTGGGTTGATCTATGGTCAACCCACGATCAGCAGGCAGCAGAACTGATGCAGAAAAAAGAGTATCGGCAGGCGCAGGGTCTTTTTGAAAACGATGCCTGGCGAGGTGCGGCAGCTTACCGTGCCGGCGATTTCGAGGCGGCCGCTACCGACTTTGGAAAAGGCGATAATGAGCAGAGCTGGTACAACCAGGGGAATGCCCTTGCGCGCGCCGGGAAGCTGGAGGAGGCGCTCAAGGCCTATGACAAATCACTGGCGGCTAATCCTGATAACAAAGATGCGCGGTACAACCGTGATTTGGTAGCATCTCTGTTAAAGAAACAACAAAACGAGCAGCAGAAAAAAGACAATAAGGACAATAAAGACAAGCAGGACAAGCAGGATAAACAGCAGCAGTCGAATAAGGACAATTCAAAACAGCAGGAAAATAATAATCAGGCGCCACAGCAAAAGCCAGAGAAACAATCCGGGCAGGAACAAAAAGAGCAGGGCGCGCAGTCAAAACCTGAAGAAAGTAAACAGCCTGACAAACAATCGCCTGAAGAGAAAAAGCAGGAGCAGAGCGAACAGGAAAAGAAACAATCGCAGGGTAAGGCAAATCAAAATAAAGAAGAGGCAGAAAAGAAATCATCGCCTGAGAACAAGGCTGCAGAGGCACAACGTGCTGAAGACAGGGAAAAACAGCAGGCCAAAGAACAGTGGCTGCGCCTGATTCCCGATGATCCGGGCGGCCTGCTGCGAGAAAAATTTTTACGGGATTATATGCGTAGACAAAATGGGTGGTCTCAATGAAACAGTTGATAACAGCAATATTATTGTTTATGGCGAGTGCCGTTCAGGCTGAGTTGACTCTGGAGCTTAATGAATCTTCGGTAAGCGTTGGTCAGAGTTTTCGCCTGGTTCTGGTTGAGGAAAATGGCAACACCACAGCTAACCCTGATCTGGGGCCACTGAAAAAGGATTTTACCATTGTTGGCACAGAGCGCAGCACCAATTACAGCATCATCAACAACGAGACGCATACATCACGCCAATGGACAATTGTGCTCATTCCCAAACGCGTGGGCACGCTGCCCATTCCGCCTTTGACGGTTGGTCAGGAGCAGACACAGGCCAGCAGCATTGAGGTCAGGGAAGCGGGCAGCGGGGCCAGCGTATCCGGGGTGGTTAATGATCAGCAGGATGTGATGCTGCAGGCCGAGGTCAGTACCAGGCAGCCCTATGTTAATGAGCAGGTTATTTACACGGTTAAGCTATACAACAGCCGGCGATTGCTGGATGCGGCATTTCAGCCGCCCAGTGTGGAAGACGGTCTGTTGATTCCTCTGGGGGATGCGCGGCGTTATCAGGAGTCTATCCAGGGGCGCTATTACTCGGTTGAAGAACAGAAGTACGCTGTATTTCCACAAAAAAGCGGATCTTTTGCGATCAGGCCACCTTCCTTTACCGCCCTGATTTACGAAGACATGCCACAACAGGTCAGCATCAAGGCACCGGCGATCACACTGGATGTCAGGCCGGCTTCGCCCGATTTTAAAGGGAAAGACTGGCTGCCAGCCAAACACCTGGTATTGACAGAGACCTGGGATCAACCCAGCCGTACACTGGAGCAGGGCAGTACCTTAATCCGCAGGATTGGGATTGAGGCAACCGGTCTACCGGCGCAGTTACTGCCAGCCCTGAGCATTCCCATCCAGGATGGCCAGCGTGTTTATCAGGATAAGGCGGTGGAGCAAAATAACCTTCGCCAGGGTAACGTGGTAGGTAACACTACACTGAACGTGACCTATCTCTTTAATAAAGCAGGCGAGACCACGATACCTGCCATTCAGGTGTCCTGGTTTAATACAGAAACAGGTAAGGAAGAAGTGACCATTCTGCCTGAGCGGCAGTTGATAATCACCGCAGCCGCCAATAGCTCGCCTGCACCTGCCAGCCCGGCTGTGAGTCAGCCTGTTGTGGAGGACAGCAGTAAAGCCTCCAGTGAGCCAACTCCGGTGATGCCGGTACAAAACTCAATGGTCTGGTGGCTGGTGGGCGGACTTGTGTTGGCCTGGGGGGTGACCCTGCAGTTATGGTGGAAGCAGCGAAACAAAGCTGAGAAACCCATTCCGCGAACACACGGTACACGCGAGCTGAAACAGGCCTGCGCGGCCAATCAGGCTGTGCAGGCGCAAAAAGCATTGCTGACATGGGCCAGAGAACAATGGCCACATGCCAGCATCCTCAACCTGCACGATATATGCCGCCTGAGCAGCGATCAGACTTTAAACAGACAGATTGATATCCTGTCTGAGGCCTTATACCAGGCCGGAGAAACCGTCTGGAACGGCTCCGCCCTGTGGCAGGCGGTATCCTCCTTCAGGCCAGACAAATCAGCAGCAAGGAAAGCCAGCGACGATCTCCCCCCCGCCAATCCGGCGTGATACCCAGTGTTGGGCCAAGGCCCAACCTACCGGTACATCACCCACCAGATTTTATTTCAGGCGTAGGTTGGGCCTCGGCCCAACAACGGATTGGGCGAGACATCCTCCCAGATTTTATTTCAGGCGTAGGTTGGGCCTTGGCCCAACAACGGATTGGGCGAGGCACTCTTTGCTGGGCCAGGGCCCAGCCTACCGGTACATCACTCGCCAGATTTTATTTCAGCATCGGCAGTTGTCCAGTCCATGGGTAAAATTCCCGAGTTTATATAACGATGAATACTGGAGTATGGCCACTGAGATGGCGACTCTACATATCCGTGTTTGACGGGGTTGTAATGTATGTAATTCAAATGCCGTTCATAATCCTGCTCATCACGAATAATATGCTCCCAAAACCGGCGCTGCCATATGCCACGTTCACGTTTGCCTTGTCGTGATGAGCTGATTAATTCGATGGGTTCAACTTGACGGGAAAAGGCACTTTTGACAAAACTTATGCGTTGAGAATAGTTTGCCTCACCGGGAGGTAATGTGATGCACATGTGCATATGCTCGGGAAGAACAACGATGCCATCAATTGTGAAAGGATATGCCTGTATTGCCTGTTTAAAAGCGTGGCGCAATTCGTTTATTTTACAAATCAATAAATCGCTTCGCCTGTCCTGCAATGTTAACGTAAAAAAATAGCTTGCGCCGGGCGCAATCACTCGTCGATAATTCATTATGGCTGGATCCTTGTTTTTCCTTTATGAGCAGATTATACAGGAAGCTGATGCCGGCCAAAGACCAATTATTGACCATTCATAACCAGGGATGATCGCATGAAATTGTTTTCACTCGTATTTTTTTTGTTTCTGTCGCTGCCATCCTTTGCCTCTGTTCCTGTGACGGGCCACATTCTAATGACAAAATCCTGCCCGGCCTGGCTCTCGAAAAACAAAAAAACCAATCCGAACAATGTCTACACCCAGACTGAAAAAATCTACGCCATCCGTGAGGTCAACAATACGTCTAATCCTGCCTGGCTGCGGATCTGGATTCCAGAGAATCCACAATACCCCCTGCGCTGGGTTCAGGCCGACTGCGGCGCTGCTGACTACGAAACCAGTCAGACGCAATCCTGTCAGTTGTCTCCTGGTCTTGCCGATTCCTACGTCCTCGCTCTGAGCTGGCAGCCCGGTTTTTGCCAGACCTACGGCTACGATGCCGGAAAACCCGAATGCCTGCACCTGTCTGCCCAATCCTGGCAGGCGCGTCACCTGGTTTTGCATGGTCTGTGGCCCAATCAGGACAGCTGCGGTGAGCATTACGGTTTTTGCGGTGTTCAGTCCGCCCGTTCTCACTGCGATTATGCCCCTGTCAATCTCAGCGACAAAGTAGCAGAACAGTTACGCGTGCTCATGCCCAGCTATTCCTATGGAAGCTGTCTTGAACGCCACGAATGGAATAAGCACGGCAGTTGCCAGATCCGTTCCCCGGATGAGTACTTTGCTCTGGCTACCCGTCTGACGCGTGAAGCGGATCAAACAGAGCTGGCTGCCTACTTGCGGGATCATGCCGGACGCCAGGTCACGCGAAGCATCCTGCGCGATAAAATAACTCAGTCCTTTGGTGCTGATGCGACACGCAAGGTCTATCTGGGCTGTAAAAACGGTCTGCTGGTGGATGTCTTCGTGCAACTGCCTGCCCTCATCCCGGCTGAATCCTCGCTGACCGAGCTGGTAAACAAGGCCCCCGAATTTACCCGTTATGAAGGTTGCCCTGAGAGCATCGCGATTTCAAACTTTAATAATTAGTGTCTGCGCCAGCCTCTATTTGGCTTGCGCATTACGATAACTTCCTCTAATGTAGGAAAATTACTCTGAGGGAATCTCTGGATTATGTTGAAGCGGCTGATATTATTGATGGTTATTGCCAGTTTGTTGCCGGCTTGTGTGCATCACAAACCCAAAACGGCACCTGTCGCGGCTCCGCTGGTTATGATCAAGTCTCCGCAGACCCGCTCCATGCCCTCCTTCAACCGCATACAGGTGAGTGGCGCCATCAATGTTAATCTGCATACCGGTTCTTCCCGTTCCTACGTGGTTCTGCGTGGCAATCCGCAGGATCTGGTGCAAATCTCCACCCGGGTCAGCAACAACACCCTGACTGTCATGCCGGCTGGTGGTTTTCCAAAATTCGGCGCAGTGCGGATAGACATCTACAGCCGCTATCTGAATGCCTTTACCTACCACGGCGGCGGCAGTATTAATGGCTCAAATATCAATAGTGGTCTGCTGGATTTGATCATCAGCAACCCCGGGCGCACAAAGCTGAGTGGTAACATCCATCTGCGCAGACTGGAAGTGGACGGGCCCGGTTACACGGAAATCAGCGGTGTGAATACCAACGCCCTGCAGTTGTCTCTGTCAGGAAAGGCAAAGGTGCAATTGTCTGGAATAGCCAATATTGCCAATCTCGATCTTGATGGTGATGGCTGGTTCGGCATGTACTGGGTCAAAAGCAATACGCTGACCATTCGCGCGAGGGGCCATACCTTCATACAATTAGCCGGTATTGCCAACAAACTGGATGTCGAGTTATGGGGGCATTCACATTTTAACGGTCGCTATCTGCGCTCCAGAACAGTGTTTGCCAAAACGCATAACCACTCCATAGCGGAAATAACCACGCTGGACAGGCAGCATACGCTGGCAACCGACGCCAGTGATATTTATTTCTACAAAATCCCCGAAACCAAAGCCAATTTTATGGCTTATAATGGTGCCGTTCTTGATATGCGCGGCTGGAATCCCGATGTGATTGTCAAGGATTACACCCGATACAACAAATAAGTAATGCCGTCACGCCGGAAGTGGCACGGCCGTGACGGCGTTGTTTTCCCGCATGCATTGCAAAATGGCGTCGACATCGCCGTCGAGCGGCAGCACATGAGCGGAGTTTTTCAGCCAGTGGATATTTACCTGCGCCTGATTTGCAAAGCGGGCCGCTACACAGTGAGAAGACACTACCTCGTCGTGGCAGCCAAGGAACACATCGGTTGGGCAGACTGGCGCTGCAAACTGGAACTGCCTGAGCATCGTCAGCAGCTCAACGATCGTCGAGAGCGGTAATAAACGCAGCGAAATCTCGCAATATGCCGAGGTATACAGATTACCACCTATGCTGCGAATATAGCGAAAACCAAGCCGCTGCAGGCCTTGGGCCAGAGCAATGGTTTTGTTGATGGCCAGATGAATGTCGATGGCAGGAGACAGCAGATACAGATGATGCAAGGGGAAAAGCTGGCTCAAATGACAGGCCAAAACGCCACCGAGAGACAAACCCAGCACATCAACCTGATCATATTCCTGACACAATTCGCTGCAGGTCTGTTCAACAAAACGTTTCAGGTCGTCCGCTTTCATATGAGCGAATGCGTCCAGACTGACCGCATGCCCCGGCAGCGGTGGTACCACGATGGCATCGTAGCCCTGAATATGCGGCGTCATGTAGCGAAATACCGCTGGCGTGGAGCCGAAGCCATGCAGCATGAGCAAGGCCCTGTTCTTTTTCCCATTCCGCCAGTTGATCCCTTTCAGCAATGTTGCGTTGTCCGGCGATACCGTCGAGAGATGCTGGCCGCGACGCATGCATCGAAAATCATCAAGGTTCATGGAAATATCCTTTTACAAGAGCTGTGTAGCAGAAATAAACGCCTGTATAATAATAACAGAACGTCTTGTTATACAAGTCATTTACGGAGAACCCGATCGTGTTATGGATTAACGCCGCGCATTTATGGGTCGCACTGGCCGCCACCCTTGTTCTTGTGTTGTTTCATTATGCCAGCCCATGGTTTGCCCGCAGTCTGCCTGGACGGGGACGAGCCCTGGCTTCCTTTGCCGGTGGCGTAGCGGTTGCCTATGTTTTCCTGCAGATGCTGCCGGGTCTGGTTGAATACAACAAACCCATTGGGCAGTTTTTGCTGGATAATCAGTGGCTGACCTCCTTTACCGAATTGATGATTTATATCGTCGCTTTGTTTGGCTTTTTTATATATTACGGGTTGGAGCTGTGGGCTGAGCGATTCCGCGACAAGGCGCATAAAGACAGTCTGGTGTATGGCCTGCATCTGGCCATGTTCTGCCTCTATAATTTTTTGATAACCTACACCATGTCCCTGCGCGCACAATCCAGCATCGTGGCTACGATCATCTTTACCTTCGCGATGGCGCTGCATTTTTTACTGACGGATCGCAAGTTTTCCCGTCTGTATCAGCACCGTTTCGATCACCTGGGGCGTTTCCTGCTGATATGCGCCTTGCTGGCAGGGTGGATATACTCGGTGCTATTTGATCCAGTCAACGTGCTGATTGCGGCCTTTATGACAGCTTTTCTGGCCGGTTCGGTGCTGTTGAATGTGTTTCGCGAAGAATTGCCCACCACAGGATTGACCAGTTATTGCTGGTTTTCCTGCGGTGCGCTGCTGATCAGCCTGATTTTAATGCTTCAGACCTGGGTCCTGGCCAGGCATGTGCAGCCAGAGGATATCCTGCTGTTTTCCTGACGGTGGACTCACCTACTTAAGCAACTTGTGCGGAAGGCTTTCGGTACGTCCGGCGGCGGTGATGGTGACGTAATTCAGCTTGCGCTGCAGCTCGGAAATACTGTCGGCACCGGCGTAGGTCAGTCCGGAGCGCAGTCCGCCGATAATGTCAGCGATAATCACATCCTGATCCGTACGAAGGGGCACTTCGGTTGCCACGCCTTCGGCTGTTTTCCATTCGTGCATCTGGCCAAGAAACTCTTCCTGTGCTTCGCGGGATGCCATGCCGCGGTACATTTTAACCTTACTGCCATCGGCTTTGGTTAATACCTTGCCTGGTGTCGGCTCGGTTCCAGCGAGCATGCCGCCAATCATGACAAAATCAGCGCCAAAGGCCAGTGCCTTGACGATGTCGCCGGCGCTGCGAATCCCGCCATCGGCGACAATCGAACGATCACTGCGGGCGCAATCCTGAATGCAGGTCAGCATCGGGATGCCAAAACCGGTTTTGATCCGCGTGCTGCACACAGAGCCGCCGCCAATGCCCGCCTTGATGATATCGGCGCCACAGGAGGCCAGATAATCAGCGCCGGCATAGGTCGCGACGTTACCGGCCATGATGCAGCGGCTCCCCAGCATCTGACGCAGGTTCTTAAGCGTTTTTCCCACGTATTTGGCATGCGCATGCGCCACATCGACACAGAAAAAAACCGCGCCGGCATCACGCAGGGCTTCCGCACGCTGCAACTCCTGAGTTGTGCAGCCTATCGAAACAAAGACCTGACCGGTACAGCGTTTGAAGTCAGCCACGTTGTCTTCGATCGACATGAAGCGATGCAGAGCGCCAATTCCGCCTTTGCTGTGCATGTAGTTGGCCATGCCGCTTTCTGTGATGGTATCCATATTCGAACTGATTACAGGCAGTTTCAGCGAAAGTCTGGACAGTCTGTCGGTCATGTCAATTTCGACCACGCGTCTTGATTCGTGATGGTTATAGGCCGGAACTAACAACACGTCGTCAAAGGTGATTGCCTGGATGCTCATAGTATGTTTTCCCACGTAAAAAAAAAACGCTTCGGCCCTGGAGTCGAAGCGGACTACTATAGGTGTTCGGCAGCGTAGTAGGCAAGCCTTGAGCGCTCTCCGCGGGTCAGGGTCATATGCGCACTGTATTCCCAATGCTTGAAGCGGTCCACCGCAAAGGTCAGACCGGAAGTGGTTTCTGTCAGATACGGGGTGTCTATCTGTTTGATGTCGCCGAGGCAGATGATCTTGCTGCCGGGGCCTGCCCGTGTCACCAGCGTTTTAATTTGCTTGGCCGTCAGGTTCTGCGCTTCGTCGATGATAATGAAGCGGTTTAAAAAGGTCCGGCCACGCATGAAGTTAAGCGAACGGATTTTGATTTTGCTTTGCAGCAGATCGGCTGTAGCGCCGCGGCCAAAGCTGCCTCCCTCCTGAGTGCCATGCAGAACCTCGAGATTATCCATTAACGCACCCATCCACGGCGTCATTTTTTCTTCTTCTGTGCCGGGCAGAAAGCCAATATCTTCACCTACCGGTATGGTCACGCGGGTCATGATGATTTCAGCGTAACGATTCTGATCAAGAACCTGAGTCAGGCCGGCAGCAATGGTCAGCAGTGTTTTACCCGTACCTGCCGAGCCCTGCAGGGTAAGGAAATCCACATCGGGATCCAGCAGCAGATTCAGCGAGAAGTTCTGCTCGCGGTTGCGGGCTGTAATACCCCAGACGGTGTGTTTGCTTTGTGTGAAGTCACGGGCAATCTGAACGATGGCATGATCGGTACTTATTTTCTTCACAATAGCCTGAAACTGATTATCTTCGGTACACAGGCAGTCATTCGGGTTCCAGTGCTTGATCAGTGGACCTGTAATTTTATAAAAGGTGCGGCCGCCTTCCTGCCAGGCATTCATATCTTTTGAATGCGTATCCCAGAAATTATTCTCAAGAACATGAAGACCACGGTGCAGCAGGCTGACGTCATCAACCACCTGATCATTGTAGTAATCTTCCGCGGCGATACCAAGAATACCGGCCTTGATGCGTAAGTTAATGTCTTTGGAAATAATGATAATGCTGCGTTCCGGCAGTTTTTTCTGCAGGCCCAGCGCAGTGGCCAGAATGGTATTATCTGCCTTGTGACCCGGCAGAGACGACACGTTGATCTCTTCAAAATCATCCGTCTGGAAAAACAGGCGGCCTGTACTTTTCGCCTTATCGGTTTTGTAGATCCCAGGAATAGGCAGGCCTGCTACGATCTGTTCATGACTGGCACCGCTCATCAGTTCGTCCAGCATGCGGTTGGTCTGTCGTACGTTACGGGCAATTTCAGACAACCCCGTTTTGTGGCTGTCCAGTTCTTCAAGCACCACCATGGGCAGATAAACATCGTTCTCTTCAAAGCGATAAATAGCCGACGGATCGCTCATCATGATGTTGGTGTCGAGAATAAACAGTTTTGGTCGTGTTTCGCTGGTATGCATACGTTTCCCCTAAGCCTGCAAGGCTTTTAATGTCGATAATACGGCGTCCACATGCCCGATTACGCGCACCCGGCGCCATTCATGCATAAGGATTCCTTCGGGGTTTATGATGAACGTGCTGCGCTCGATTCCGCGCATTTTTTTGCCATACATCGATTTTATTTTGATCACGTCAAATAACTGGCAAAGTGATTCGTCCGCGTCACTGATGAGATCAAAGGGGAACTCCTGTTTGCATTTGAAATTATCATGAGAGCTGATGGAGTCACGGGAAACACCCAGAACGACCGCGTTCAGAGCCTGAAACTGCGCATGGGCATCACGAAAATCCCGGCCTTCAACAGTACAGCCCGGCGTGGCATCTTTGGGGTAAAAATAAAGGACAAGCCATTTGCCTCGGTAATCGGCAAGATGCTCTTCCGGTTTACTGGTGGTACTGAAAACAACATTAGGCACCGCTTCGCCAACGATCATGAACGCTCCCTGATAAAGACAGATCAGACTTATCGTATTGCAAATTGATGTCCATAAGCAAGCCGCGCTTATATTTGTCTGATAGCCGCGAAGATTAGTGTATACTCTAAAGCATTAAGTTTTTTAAATTCAGGCAGAAAGATGACCAGTAAGAACCCTCACAGCGCGACGATTGCGCTTAATAAAAAAGCCCGTTTTGATTATTTTATCGAAAACGAGCTGGAGGCCGGCCTTGTGTTGGAAGGCTGGGAGGTGAAAAGCCTGCGCGCCGGCCGAATCAATTTATCCGATGCGCATGTGATCGTGAAATACGGCGAAGCATTTTTGCTGGGAGCGCAGATACAGCCCTTAAACACAGCCGCGACTCACCTGCACCCGGATCCCACGCGCACACGCAAACTGCTGTTAAACCGCAGAGAGCTGAATCAGTTGATTGGCAGCGTGGAACGGCAGGGGTATACGCTGATTCCCCTGTCGCTTTACTGGGGCAGGAACCGCGTAAAAATGAAACTGGCGCTGGCCAAGGGTAAAAAAGTGCATGACAAGCGGGATGCCGTTAAGGATCGCGACTGGAAGCGCGATAAGGAAAGGATCATGAAAAAATCCTGACACAGCTGATCGTGTATCCAGTAGCGATTTTTTTATGAGCAAATTGTTTGACAGTAAAAAGTTTTCAGGGGTAATCTTGGGGCCATGAAAACATGGACCGAACATACATAACATTCAATGGAGAGATCGTATGTCATATCGCGCAAGGACGAGTCTGCTGTCGGGTATTGCAGGACTGTGCCTGTCGTTCAATCTGCAGGCTGCTGCACCCGTTACCTCAATGGTCGTTTTCGGTGACAGCCTTTCCGACATTGGAAACACAACCCATTTACTGAAAAGTCTGAGAAAAGACGAGAGCCCATCCTATCTTGTTAAACCGCTGAAAACATTTGTTCTCAATAAAATGAACGAGTTTGCCGATTCCTGGTATGTGCCGACTGCGGTACTGAATGCCGGCATCGAGCTGGTGACCGCCTTTTTTGACGAAGAACTGGCTCCCATGCTGGCGTCGATTGTAACCAAGGTGCGCAGCGTTCCCGTTCTGCCCGGCGACCCATACTGGCAATCACGTTTTTCCAACGGACGCGTCTGGAATGAGTATCTGGCCGGAATGCTGTTCATTGATAAGGAAGACACCAGATACTTTAATAACCAGGCTTTTGGCGGCAGTTGGGCGCAAACCTACGATTACCAGCTGACCACCTGGAATCTGATTCGTCATCCCATCAACTCCCTCAAGGCGCTGGTCGTGGGTAAGCTGATTCCACCCAGTCTGGGATTGACGGTTCAGGCGTATCTGCTGACCCATCCGAAACTGGACAATAAAACGGTGTATTTTGTCTTTTCCGGTGGCAACGATTATCTGAATGCCCTGCGTTTTGAGGAGAATTATGACACCGATCTGATGAGTGATTACGTAGATAACGTGATTGGCAGCATTGACAGCTCGGTTCATAAGCTGACCCGCGCCGGAGCAAGACACGTTGTCATTCTCGGATTGCCCTCTGTGGCCTGGTCACCAAAATTTGCCAACACATCTGACCGGGATGTCATTGACGTCGCCATACGCTGGCACAATGAACGCCTGGCAGACAAGGTTGTCGAATGGCAGGGCGATGAGTCTGAGGTTGATTATACGTACATCGATCTGCAGACATTCCTCGCCAGGGCCTTTGATAAACCCCAGGATTATGGACTGGCGAATACCAGCGATGCCTGTATTGACGTGAAGCTGCCCATGTTTGCCGGCCTGGCCCAATCGCCGTTTGCCGGAAATTTTGTGCTGGAATATGCACAGGTACTGAACTATCGCGATTCTTCGTTTGCGGCGGGCGAGAAAAATTTCAATGTCTGTGAAAAACCGGATGAATATCTGTTCTGGGATGAAGTCCATCCTGGCACGCGCGCACACAACCTGCTGGCCTGGGATATCTGCAAGGTTCTGAACGCACACGGTTATGAAACGGATTGTCAAAAGCCAGCCTTTGTCAAGGCCGGTGCCTGAAAATCAACCTGATTCCTCTAAAAGGTCAGCTCTGCTGCCTTCACCCTCAAGGGAGAAGGCAGCAGATCGTGCCAACTGATTAACTTCAGTTCAAATTAAAATGGGACAGCCCTGATGGGCGATCCTCCTCTGCTTTTCATAGCCCAGGATTTAAGGCATACTTGATCTTTTTCCCACCTGTTCTCCAGTGTGGGTGTATACTGTATAAATACAGTCCATTTTAATTGACGCCTGTTCTCGATTAAAACGAGGACGATTACTGGATATTGTAAGGAGTAAAGGCTATGTGTGGGATTGTTGGTGCCGTATCTCAGCGTGATATCAGTCGAGTTTTGCTGGAAGGATTACGTCGACTTGAGTATCGTGGCTACGATTCTGCGGGTATTGCCGTACTGGATGCAGCTGGCCGATTGAAACGGGTGCGCGTGCAGGGAAAGGTACAGGCACTGGCCGATGCCATGCAGGAGACCTCTATAACCGGCAACACCGGTGTTGCGCATACGCGCTGGGCAACACATGGCAGACCTTCTGAGCAAAACGCTCACCCTCACATGTCCAATGGTCAGATTGCCGTTGTGCATAACGGCATCATCGAAAACCACGAACAGCTCCGTCACTATCTGCGTTCTATCGGCTATGAATTTACATCAGAAACAGATACCGAAGTTGCGGCACATCTGATTCATTACCACTATCAGCAACATGAAGATCTGCTGCTGGCCGTCCAGGAAGCCGCCATGCAGATGCACGGTGCTTTCGCGCTGGGGGTGATTCATCAGCTGCGCACACAGGAATTGATTGCAGTTCGCCGTGGCAGTCCGCTGGTGGTCGGCCTTGGTATTGATGAACAGTTTATTGCATCCGATGCCATGGCGCTGCGTTCTTTCGCGCAGGATGTCATTTACCTGGAAGAGGGCGACAGTGTCCGTTTATGTCGCGGTCAGGTGGAGATTTTCGATGACGAGAACAATCCTGTGATTCGCCAGAAACATCCCCTGGATGAAGAAAGCCAGGCTGTCACAAAAGGCCCCTACCGCCATTTCATGCTCAAGGAAATTTACGAGCAGACCAAAGTACTGGCCGATACACTCGAAGGTCGGACAGCAACACTGGACGTGCTGAGACGCAGTTATGGTGAAAAGGCATCTGAGTTATTCACTCGAGTGAAAAATATCCATATCGTAGCCTGTGGAACCAGTTACCACGCAGGGATGGTTGCGCGCTACTGGCTGGAGTCGCTGGCCGGCCTGCCAACGCAGGTTGAAATAGCCAGTGAGTATCGCTACCGTGATGTGGTTGTTCCTGAAAATACCCTGTTTATTACGGTGTCACAGTCGGGTGAAACGGCAGATACCCTGGCGGCTCTGCATAAAGCCAAGTCAATGAACTACCTCGGCAGTCTGGCGATTTGCAACGTAGCTACCAGTTCCATGGTGCGCGAAGCCGATGCGGTCTTTTTAACCCGTGCCGGCGCGGAAATAGGGGTTGCTTCAACCAAGGCATTTACCACGCAGCTGGCCGCCTTTCTGATGCTGTCTGCGGCACTGTGCCCCGACGAGCGGGCACACACGGTGCTTGATCAGATCCGTGAACTGCCATCCAGTTGTGAGCGCGCCCTCCTGATTAACAGCAAGATCGAATCTCTGGCGAAAACCTTTGTCAATAAGGCGCACGCCCTGTTCCTCGGGCGTGGTGTTCAGTATCCCGTTGCGATGGAAGGTGCGCTGAAGCTGAAGGAAATCTCCTATATTCATGCCGAAGCCTATCCGGCAGGGGAGTTAAAGCATGGCCCACTGGCTCTGGTTGACAAAGACATGCCCGTGATTGCGGTTGCTCCTAACGATGAGTTACTGGACAAGTTAAAATCCAACCTGCACGAAGTCAACGCCCGAGGCGGTCAGCTGATTGTCTTCGTTGACGACGCTCAGGCATGGCCCGTCAATGGCGCCATTCTGATTCCGGTTCCTGCCTGCAGCAGCTGGATTGCTCCGATTATTTACACTATTCCACTGCAGTTACTGGCCTATCATGTGGCGGTTGCCAAAGGAACCGATGTTGATCAGCCACGTAATCTTGCCAAATCCGTTACCGTGGAGTAATGCTTCAGCCGTCACATTCATCCGTTCAGCTCACATTACAAGAGGTAATGATGGGCGGAACCGGGTGGCGCGTGACGGCAATGTTCAAAGATTAACAAATACTCGCAAAATACCCAGGTAGGGGTATATAATGCGTGCTGGTTTTTATACAGTGTTTTTGGGGATGTTAATGGCTCAAGCGATAATCTCGGCTGCAGCGATAATTGCGCAGGAACTTAAGGTTAAGGTTTCACAGGTAGAAACAACCATTCGTTTGCTTGATGAGGGAGCGACCGTCCCCTTCATTGCTCGCTATCGTAAAGAAGCTACCGAGGGTCTTGACGATACTCAGCTGCGTCTTTTATCTGAGCGTCTTTACTATATCCGGGAGCTGGATGAACGCAGAAACGTGGTCCTGCAATCCATTCGTGAGCAGGAAAAACTCACACCTGAACTGGAACAGCAGATTCTGGCAGCAGACAGTAAAACGCGTCTCGAAGACCTGTATCTGCCGTATCGACCCAAACGACGAACCAAGGCGCAGATAGCCCGGGAATCCGGCCTGCAGCCACTGGCCGACGCCATTTTAAGCGATCCATCCCTCGATCCGGAGACTCAGGCTCAGGCCTTTGTCAATCCGGAACTTGCTGTCCCAGACAGCAAGGCCGCGCTGGAAGGCGCCCGTCAGATTTTAATGGAAAACTTTGCTGAGCATCCGGATCTGGTCAATGAACTGCGCGAGTATCTGTGGCAAAACGGGGTATTGAAATCCGTAGCCAGCCAGAACACAACCAGTAAAAAAGCAACCATTAATAAATTTACCGATTATTTTAATTACGAAGAGCTGGTTAAAAAGATTCCTTCTCATCGAGCCCTTGCTCTGTTTCGCGGGCGTCGTGAGGGAGTGCTGCAGCTGAGCCTGTGTCTGCCCACCGATGCCGAGTATGGTGAAAAGCGCATGGCCGCCTTTTTCAATATCGCCGATCAGCAGCGCGCAGCCGATGCCTGGCTGCTCGATACGGTCCGCATGACCTGGAAAGTGAAACTGTTTACCAAGCTGGAGCTGGAGCTCCTGTCGCGTCTGCGTGAGTCTGCAGATGAAGAAGCGATTCATGTGTTTGCAAGAAACCTGCGTGATTTATTACTGGCTGCCCCAGCCGGACAGAAAGTTACCATTGGACTGGATCCAGGTATTCGTACCGGTGTGAAAGCCGTTGTTGTCGATGTCACGGGCAAAGTACTTGATTACGCCACCGTGTTTCCATTCGCACCGCAGAATGAATGGCATCAGGCCATCGCCGAACTGGCACGCCTGGCCGCCAGACATAATGCCACACTCATCAGTATTGGTAATGGAACCGGCTCAAGGGAAACCGAGCGTCTGGTCGGTGATTTAATGAAAATGTACCCTGACCTGACTCTGGCTAAAATCACCGTCAGCGAAGCCGGAGCCTCGGTGTATTCGGCCTCGCAGCTGGCTGCTGACGAATTTCCTGATCTGGACGTCAGTATCCGCGGCGCGGTGTCCATCGCCAGACGCCTGCAGGACCCCCTGGCTGAGCTGGTAAAAATCGAACCTAAGGCTATTGGCGTGGGTCAGTATCAACACGACGTCAACCAGAACCGTCTGGCACGCAGTCTGGATGCTGTGGTAGAGGACTGCGTGAATTCGGTTGGCGTGGATGTGAACACAGCTTCCGTCGCTCTGCTGACCAAGGTATCGGGCCTGAACGAAACGCTGGCTAAAAATCTGGTCGCCTGGCGGGACGAACACGGCGTGTTCGTCAATCGCGAGCAGCTGAAAAATGTACCCCGTATGGGCGAGAAGAGTTTTCAGCAGGCGGCAGGATTCCTGCGGATTATGAACGGCGACAATCCACTGGATGCGTCATCTGTTCATCCGGAAGCCTATCCCCTGGTTGAAAAAATTCTGGCCGGACAAAAAGTCGATCTGGCCGCTATTATTGGCAACCACGGCTTGTTGAACAGCGTGAATGCAGCAAACTATGTCGATGAGCATTTCGGCCTGCCAACCATTCAGGATGTGCTGAAAGAGCTGGAAAAACCCGGTCGTGACCCGCGTCCACAGTTCAAGACTGCCAGTTTCAAAGAAGGCGTGGAAGACATCAAAGACCTGCATGAGGGGATGATTCTTGAAGGCGTTGTCAGTAACGTGACTAATTTTGGTGCCTTCGTGGACATTGGTGTACATCAGGACGGTCTGGTGCATATTTCAGCGATGACCAATCGTTTCATCAGCGATCCGCATACTTTGGTCAAAGCGGGTGATATTGTCACCGTTAAGGTCGTTGAAGTAGACAAAGAGCGCCGCCGCATTGGCCTGAGCATGCGCCTGGATACTGAAAAAGCACCTGTTGTGCAACAGAAAAAAACAACAAAACCGGCTCCGTCAGCCAAAGCAGCGCCGATAAAGAAAGCCATGCCTCACAGCAGAAAACCAGAGCAGGACAAAAAACCTGCTGTGGCCAAAAAAGGCGTCTTTAACACGGCCATGGCAGATGCGCTGGCCAAACTGAAGCGTGGCTCATGAGTACGTCTGTTCCACGTGGTGAAATCACCATCCAGACGCTGGCCATGCCTGCCGATACCAATGCCAATGGCGATATCTTCGGTGGCTGGCTGGTATCGCAAATGGACCTGGCGGCTGGTGTTCTGGCAAAAAAAATAGCCCAGGGTCGGGTAGCAACGGTAGCGATTCATTCCATGACCTTTCTTAAGCCCGTACATGTAGGCGACGTGGTCAGCTGTCATGTCGATCTGGTGAAACAGGGCAATACGTCTATTACCATTGCGGTTGAAGTATGGGCAGAGCCCGCTATCAGTCAGGGGCGTTTCTGTGTGACCGAGGGTACCTTCGTGTTTGTCGCCATCGATGAGCATGGAAAGCCAAGACAGGTCCCCAAAAACACATGAGTGATCAAGCCGACAGTCTGCAGCAATGGATAAGTGAAATTGCCGGGCTTATCGAGGCAGATGCCAGTCCTGAACCGCAGCACTTTATCTCCTTTCTGCACGAGCCCGGTCTGGTTGTGCAGCTGGTTGATATCATCAATGCCATGGATGAAGCGGAAGCTGACGAAGGAAATTCACTGTATTCGGCGTGCATATTTGCCATCGATATCTGCGTTGCCCAGCTGCAGTCGGCACAGGAAACCGGTTATAAGCTGGGGGACAAGGTGTTGAATCAGCTGATGCATCGCCTCGCGCTTGCCATCCGTGCTGGCAGGCACAGCTTAAGCTTCTGGCTGCCTGTCCTGAATGCCTTTTATGATGTTCATGTTGAATTATCGTCTGAATTACGCGATGCCTATCTTGATTTAGCCGGACAGGACGACGAGTCCGTGGACGAAGAGGATCATCTGGAAGCTATTCGCAGCATGATAGAAGAGTTATCGGATATGTCTGTTTTTGATATCGCGGATAATTTTTTTGCTCAAAGTCACGCGATGCCCGTAGAATTTTTTGCTGACCTGATTATTGATCTGTGCAGCCTGAATGAGGGGCATGACATTGCCCTGCTGGCTCTGCTGCACCCGAAGCCTGATGTGCGGGAAATGGTCATTTCTACCCTCGATCACCTGATCGCGACGATTACCCTGAGTTCCGAATCTCTGACCCGTTTATCGGCCATCAAGAGCTGGTATCCTGCTGCCTGTCATGAACATTTTAATCACTGGATTAAGTTGCAGCGAATGAAGGGCGTGGTATTTCAAAAAGCGGCCAAAGCGCCCACGATACAAATCAAGGCGACAGAAGTTGATGGCACCGGCGCGCAGGGCCTGTTTATTCACGTCCGGCAAGGGCGGCGCAATCGCCTGTGCGGTCTGTTGTTCAAAGAGGGTGTTGGCATCAAGGATGCCTGGATAACCCCTGTCATGACAGCTGCAGAAGCAAAGGCCTATTACCAGGAAGCGTTTGATGAGACGGTGACGGTGCGTAACGTGGATGAGGATTACCTCACCTTAATCACGAATCATTTCCTGGACGTGACCATCGCTCAGCAGACAATGCCGGATTTGCATTTACTGGAAATCCAGGAGATGACCGGCATTCATTTTGTGCCGGAACGTATGGACGTAGACAGTATCATCAATGAGTTAAGCGTGCAGATAGTGCCCTTCACGCAGGAAATCGTAGCGGCATCGTTCAAGCGCTCCCTTGCCTGGCTGGATGATAAGCAGTTTACGGAGTCCTGGTACACCGAAAATGCCCACATTGATAAACTGGTTAACCGCTGCAGCAGCTTCGTTAATGGCGTCAGGGTCTGTAATATTGACGAAGCCGTTAATGCTGTATTTGAGCAGGAACTGGAAAGGCATCGTGATAAATGGCTGTTTCATTTTCTCTGGATCAGTCTGTGGTTAAAATCACGGGGTCGAAAAAATGAAAAAACCTGGCAGGATAGCTTTTTTATTGCTCATGCCATTCACTCCGGTTTATCCTTAACAGAAATTCCGGTCATGCATGAAATTTGCCGCCAGACCGTGGTGAACAGTATCGAAACAATGAATGAACGTCGCACTCACTTGAGCCAGGAGTAGCGGCCAGCACAAACCATGTTGCAGCAGCCTGTACAGGAGAATAGATCTCATGCGTGATAATTTGATGAATATTCGTAACCTGCCTAAAAATATTCTATTAAATCTGGGTAGATTAATTGTGAATCGCATTGGCGGCGATCCTCACGCTAATATGATTACCCGCGATATTATGGGTTACTTTCAGCCCGGCAAAGCCTATCAGCTGATCAATCATTCCCATCATGGTGATTTGGATGTTGAGTTCAGAGAAGTCAGTCCTCTTGACGCGGGAAGCCCGGCCAAACGGCCAGATATCTCGACGCCCCCGGCGCATGCCTGTTTGTCTGGGCGTTGGATTTCAGAAGAAAGTATTGTTGAAACCGATGCAAACATTCTGGGTGGCCTCGGTAGACTGCTGATTGATAATCAGACCATTGAAATACCGGTGGTCACGGCCACCCGCGAAAACCTCGCCTATTACAATGCCTCACTGCTGGCCATTGGCGATACATTGTGTCTGGAATCGGAAGAAAATCTGCCGGTAACACTGGTTCATGTGGGCAAAAACTACGTGAGCAATTACCTGACCCAACAGCAATATGGTGGTGGAGAATACATCGAATATCACGATCAGCCACACTTCTGGATGCCGCGCGCACCGCATTGCAGCGGACATATTCTCCTGGGCAGACAGGAGAAGGAAAGCTTTCATTTTACCGGTTTTCGCATTCCCTTTGGTTTTGCTGTGTACATGAGCCCCTACACGCTGCATTCCGATGCTTACCTGGTCGGGGATTTTATTGTTGTGTACACGATTTCCAAAAAATACTCCACGGTTGTTGTACGCGATAAAAACAGCGCGCTCAAACCCATACAGTTTGTTCTGGATGGTGTAGGAGCCTGAGCCTGCCCATGCTCTGTGGATAATTTTGTTCATAATTTTGTTTCCGGTCAGAAAAAATGAGCATAAAAATTATAACTTAATGATATATATAGAAAAAAATCAATAAGTTCACAGCATCCCAAGCCACTGTCAGCTGTTGATAAGTCTGTGAGTTGTCAGGTAATACTGGTAGATAACTTACTGATTCTGTATAGTTATTTCACTTGTCACGGTAAGAATTAAAATATGGATTTTGCCCTCAATCTGTTTATCATCATTGCTGATCAGTTCATGTTGTTTATCATCAATATGCTGGTAGCCCGCCATGCTGGAGAGGCTCTTTTCGGTGATTTTTCCGTAGCGACCAATGCCTTGCTGCTACTGTCTACACTGATAACGCTGGGGGTGGATTCCATCATTGCCTATTACGTTCCAAAATTGCTTGTGCAGAAAAAATTTGGCGAAATTGCCGGTCTGACGACGGATATTAAACAGTTTTTAAAACCCGTCTATTTTCTAATCATAGGGGGTGGCCTGCTGATCAGCCTGTGCATCATCGCGATCAGCAGGGCCAGTATGGGGTTGAGCCTGTTTGAAATCAGCCATCCTCTGTTCCTGTTTCTTTGGGCTACCGTTGCATTGTCAGCCTATAACATCTACATACAATACTTTCGCGCCATCAATTACATGCGTACGGCTGTCATCATGAGTCTCTTGCAGACGCTATGTTATTTTATACTCAGTCTCATTATTTATTTTTACATTTACCCAGTCTTTTTCCATGGCGACAGGCGTTACTTCCCTCACATTATGTTGATGGGATTTATCGCCAGCTACGTTCTGATTGTCCTGGCCTCGGTTATCATCATAAAACATGGCATTATGCAGCAGTTCAGACAGTGGATCACTGCTGTACAACAGAAATGGAAAAGCAAGATCTACGGATATACTATCCAGAATCTCAATAAATACGTTTTTGCGGCCATTCCATTACTGGTGATTGAATGGCTGGGACACAACGAGCATTCGGTCGGTCTTTTTTCAGCCGTCAGCTCCATTATATCTCTGGCTTTTATCGCCATTGCTCCCATTGGTATCCTCATAGGGCCAGATATCTCGGCCGCGTTTGCCGAGAGCAGAGAAAGCCTGCTCAGGGTGATGAAAAAATATATGCTGATTTGCTTTGCCATCTCCCTGGTGATCATGCTTGTTATTGGTCTGTTCGCAAAACAAATTCTGCTTTTATATCAATCAAATTTCATTGATGCCTTGCCCTATACCTATGCCTGCCTGATCAACGTCGTAACGTACGCGATATCCATGCCTTTGTCCAAAATGATTCAGTATTCACATGAGGGCAGCGAAGCGGGCGCCCGCTTAACGATAGGCCTGCTGCTGGTGCAGTTGATATCCAGTATTGTTCTCATTCACTGGCTGGGCTTGCTGGGAGCCGTTATCTGTTATATCGGAATTAACATAGTCTACAACAGCCTGATGATCATCATGGCCATCAGAATTTACCGGATTGATCCCTTTGGCGAGGAAGTCATCTAGTACTGTTTCCATTTAGTACTAGTACGTCGAATTATTAAAAATAATACACCTGCACAATGATCCTGACAGGCAGTAGGTTGGGCCTTGGCCCAACATGGAATTGGCATCCAGGCTGATTGTTGGGCCAAGGCCCAACCTACTACTTAGTGGCTTTGAACCAGCAGCTCCCGGGCATGAGAGCGCGTCTGTTCTGTGATGGTCAAACCGCCCAGCATTCTGGCAATTTCATCGATTTTGTCCGATTCATCCAGTGCAATGATGCGCGAGAAGGTCTGTTCCTTGTCGTCGTATTTTTCCACGACAAAATGATGGTGGGCCGAGGATGCCACCTGAGGCTGATGTGTGACGCAGAATACCTGTAAACGCTCACCCAGATTCCTCAGCAGCTTGCCAACCAGGGCGGCCGTAGCACCGCCAATGCCCACGTCTACCTCATCGAAGAGCAGGGTGGGGGTAGCCCCGCGCTGGGCGGTGATCATCTGGATTGCGAGGCTGATACGCGATAATTCTCCGCCAGACGCAACCTTGTTCAGAGTGTCGAGTGCCATACCTGGGTTGGTGCAGACTTTGTACTCAACTTTGTCCAGTCCATGGGGCTGCATTTTATCGAGTGCACTCAACTCGATGCTGACACGTCCTTTGGGCATGCCCAGCTGTTGTATAATGGCGCTGATTTCCTGCGCCAGCCTGTCGGCGAACGCCTGCCTTGACTGCCGCAACGCCAGAGCGGCCTGCTCGTAGGCCTGGCTCTGTTCCTGGTACTTGCCATGCAGTTGCTTTACCCGCTCATCGGCGTCTTCGCAGTTTTTTATCTCATCCTGCAGGCGCTGCAGCAGGGAGGGAAGCTCCTTCACATCGACATGGTATTTTCGTGCGGCCTGATGCAGTGCGCTGATGCGCTCTTCCACTTCCTGCAGACGCTGGGGATCCAGTTGTACCTGCTCAGCAAATCTCTGTATTTCGTCTATGGTTTCTTCGCATTGAATCAGTGCGCTGTTCATCAATTCCATGGCGTTTTTGATGGACGCCTGTTCGCCTGGTAATTCACTTAAATAATGGATGACCTGATTCAGGCCCTGGCAGAGGCTGGGTTGATCGTCAGCCTGCAGTAAATGCATGATTTGTTGGGTGTTATGCAGATAATCGTGGGCATGATGCAGCAATTGATGCTCTTCGTGCAGCTGTTGCATTTCGTTTTCCTGCAGGTTCAGTGCCTGCAGTTCGTCCAGCTGAAAACGCAGCAGATCGCGGCGATCATCGGAGTTATCAAGCTGGCTCAGGGCTTCGAGCTCCGCCTTGGTTTTTTGGCAGGCCCTGTACAAATGCCCAACCTGGGACAGCAGATCGTCATGGGCGGCGTAGCGATCCAGCTGCTGGCGATGCGTAGCATGCTGCAGCAGTGTCTGGTGCTGATGCTGCCCATGAATATGCACGAGCATCTCACTCAGTTCCTTCACCTTCTGCAAAGGGAATGGCTGGCCATTGATAGAGGATTTGGAGCGTCCTTCCGCATACAGAACCCGTCGTAACACCAGCTCACCATCGTCACAGGCTATGTCGTGTTCTTTCAGCCATTCAGCGGGTTCAGTCTGTAGATCCAGGTGAAAAACGGCCGTGATGTCGCATTTTTCCTCGCCCGTTCGGATGGCAGAGGAGTCTGCGCGGCCTCCCAGAGCCAGCATCAGGGCATCGATCATAATCGATTTTCCGGCACCGGTTTCTCCGGTGAACGCGGTCATCCCTCGGCTAAAATCCAGTTCCAGTTGTTTGACGATAGCAAAATTTTCGATGCGTAAGGTGGTCAGCATGATTTATCCCTGGTTTTTTGATTCCCAACCCAGTTTCATTCTTAATGTATCATAATAGTGATAATCAGCAGGGTGCAATAAACGCAGTCTGTTGACATTTTTTTTAATGCGTACATGCTGCCCGGGTTTGACCATGCGTGATTCATGGCCGTCGCAGCTGATACGCAAATCGCTCTCGTTGTGTTCACTGATGTGCAAATCAATCACGGCCTTGCTGTTTACAACCAGTGGTCGCGAGCTCAGACTGTGCGAGAACATGGGCACAAGAACAATAGCATTTAGCTGAGGATGCATAATAGGGCCGCCGGAGGACAGGGCGTAGGCGGTTGAGCCCGTTGGTGTCGCCAGGATCATGCCATCGGAGCGATAGTGGCTGACAAATTGTTGATCGATGTAAACATCAAACTCAATCAAATGCGTTTCACTGCCACGACCCAGCACCACATCATTCAATGCTTTACCTTGAAAATAGGTGGTTTTGTTGTCATGGATGTCAGCTTCCAGCAGAAAGCGCTGCTCTTCATGGTAGCTGCCATCAAGAACGGCACCCAGCTGGGTTTCTATTTCATTAGGGGATATGTCGGTTAAAAAGCCGAGACGCCCGCGGTTAATGCCTATCACCGGAACGTTAACATCAACGGCCATACGAGCCGCCGACAGAAGACTGCCATCCCCACCTACTACCACAATCAGATCGCGCTGAGTACCCATGAGCTCGCGTTCAAGAACAGGCAAATCCACGGAAAAATGCGTTGCGGTTTCGGCATCGACGCAGGTGTGGAGTTTCCGCTCCTGCAGAAACTCCACCAGACGATGCAGACTTTCATTGACGCCTTGATTGGCACGGTGTTGCCGTGCATAAAGAATAACGCGCTGAAAAGTCGGCTTCATGTTGTTTAGTCTTCGCTGTTATTCGCCCGCGAGGTTCGCTTGCGATCGGATTCCTTCAATTCCTTTTTTCGCAGACGAATGGACTGTGGTGTTACTTCCACCAGCTCGTCATCGTCAATGAATTCCAGGGCCTGCTCCAGAGACAGCCTGATAGGCGGTGTCAGGAGAATATGTTCATCCGTACCAGAGGCCCGCATGTTGGTTAACTGCTTCTCTTTGGTAACGTTGACAACCAGATCGTTGTCACGGGCGTGAATGCCCACGATCATGCCCTCGTAGCACAGTAACTGTGGCTCAATGAACAATTTACCCCGATCCTGCAGGTTAAACAAGGCAAAACCGCGCGCAACACCTGGGCAGTTGGCAATCAGTACACCATTGGCACGTTTACCGAGACGACCTTTAATAGCCGGACCGTAATGGTCGTATACGTGGTACATCAGACCTGTTCCTGAGGTGCTGGATAAAAATTCGGTATGGAAGCCGATAAGTCCGCGGGTGGGAACCAGGTAGTCCAGACGAACGCGGCCTTTGCCATCCGGCATCATGTTTTGCATTTCAGCGCGACGCTCACCCAGCTTTTCCATAATGGTGCCCTGGTGGGCTTCTTCTACGTCTACGGTCAGGCGCTCATAGGGCTCGAGGATGTTGCCATCTTCTTCGCGCATGATGACCTCTGGCTTACAGATGGCCATTTCGTAACCTTCACGGCGCATGGTTTCGATCAAAATGGATAAATGCAGTTCTCCACGCCCTGACACTCTGAATTTATCGGGATCAGCGGTGTCTTCAACGCGCAGAGCCACGTTATGCAGCAATTCGGTCTGCAGACGTTCGCGGATTTTACGGCTGGTGACAAACTTACCTTCCTGACCAGCCAGTGGTGAGTCGTTCACCTGAAAGGTCATGCTGATGGTTGGCTCGTCAACAGTCAGAGGCGGCATGGCTTCGACTGTATTGGGATCGCAAATGGTGTCGGATATGTTTAACTGTTCAATACCGGTGACGGCAACAATCTGTCCCGCACTGGCTTCTTCCACTTCCACTCGATCCAGCCCGCTGAAACCCAGCAGCTGTAAGAGGCGGCCGCTGCGCACATTGCCATCTTTGTCGATAATTTTAACCGGCGATTTTACTTTAATGCGCCCACGGGAAATACGTCCGATACCAATGGTGCCCACGTAGGATGAATAGTCCAGCGAGCTGATTTGCATTTGAAATGGACCTTCTTCGTCCACATCAGGCGGGCTGACGCGATCCACGATGGTTTGAAACAGTGCGCTCATGTCTGTGGCGTTGTCATCCAGATCCAGCTTTGCGTAACCATTCAGGGCCGACGCGTATACGACAGGGAAATCCAGCTGCTCGTCAGTCGCGCCGAGGTTATCGAACAAATCGAACACCTGGTCCATCACCCAGTCAGGACGTGCGCCAGGACGGTCAATTTTGTTGATGACAACGATGGGCTTCAGGCCACGGGCAAAGGCTTTCTGGGTAACGAAGCGAGTCTGCGGCATGGGGCCATCAACCGCGTCTACCAGCAGGAGCACACTGTCTACCATCGACAGAATCCGCTCTACCTCGCCACCAAAGTCGGCATGTCCTGGGGTGTCTACGATGTTGATGCGGTGACCTTCCCAGTGAACGGAGGTATTTTTTGCCAGAATGGTAATGCCGCGCTCTTTTTCGAGGGCATTGGAATCCATCAGGCGCTCCACTTTGGGTGCGCGTTCGTTCAGTGTGCCGGTTTGTTGCAGTAATTTGTCAACCAACGTCGTTTTGCCATGATCCACGTGGGCGATGATGGCGATATTTCGAATCATTTCTATCATAAAAAACCTTGTCTGGGGGTGATGTATAACCGGAAGTACCATGGCAACACGGGAAAGGCCGAACTGCTGTGTCTGGATATCAATACCTTGAATTTGTCAGGCCATATTATACACGATATGGCCTCAAATGCCTATGGTCGTTTTATCAGGCTCCCAATGCCGGGCCGGCTTGACCCAGAGCGGCCTCTGCATCGAGATCAGGTGTTCTGCCTGGCATGCTGCCTGTTTTTGAGCTGGCATCCATTCTGTCGAAAGCGGCTAACTCGTCAGCTTCCGGTGAGGGGTCTGTCTGGCTGTCAGAGGGCGTTGACATCATGGGCTCAGGTGCTTTTACACTCGCGTCGTTTGACCTGCTGTTATCGGCAGCAGGTTTGTCGGCTTGTGGTTCTTTTTGCGGGCTGTTTATTTGCGGCGGCCCGCTTACCTTTGAGTCGGAGCTTTTTTCATTCAACCTGTTTTGCAGATCAGTCCACATATCCAGCCATGGATCACCAGTCTCCGCTTCCTTCTTATTGGCGTTGTCCGATGGCGCTGGCTCTTGAGGCTGTTTTTTGGCCTTGGTGTCAGGTGCTGCTGATTTTTCACTGTTATCCGCCACTGGTGAGGGACTGGGAGTATCGTCTACGCCAGGCAGAGGCTTAGGAGCTGTTGGAGCAGCGCCAGCCTCCGGTGTCAGTGAAGGAGGTACAATTTCAGCCATGGGTTCAATCCTCATAACAGCATAGTTAATACAAATTTTAGCATATTAACCTTCTTTTGTTCAAGATGAGAAAAATTTAATAACCATGCTGCGCATTCTGGCCAGCTCAGATGGATTAAATTCCTTATAAACCGGGCTGCCAATATTCAGACAGACACTGACATGCTCTCCCATACCTTTTAAAAGGTCTACACCAGACAGTCTGAGTATGCGGATTTTGTCGCTGATGTCATGTGCCCAGTTATCCAGATGCTTCATGTCGGTGAATACGGGTAAAAATGTCTGGCCCTGCTCCTGCAGATAAAGGACTTCGGGATCGTTTGGATCGGAATTGATATCCACCGGGATGATAAAGTTGGCTTTGATGAACTCCAGATACGCCTTATTGGCTTCGGCAGTACTGCCAGATAAATCGAGAGCGTTTTTGATGGCTTTTTCCAATGCGGTCATGGTCGTTACCCAGGCTGGTTATAAGTTTATAGAGTCAGGAAGGTGTACAGATTAAAATAAAAGTGTTAACTTCCGATTCACTGATGTATTTAAATATACACGAGTGCTCGAATAATTAGAACTGCTGTTCGGGTTGATAACGATTGAATCATACTCTATCAGTTTTTGATAGATACAAATTTTCGGAAGAGGGTATTGTGACTCAGGATAAAAAAAACAGCCCGGGTAATTCATTGGCTGCCGCCTGGATCGTATGGGGTCTGGCCGCGGCTTTCTATTTTTCAGATTACATGGCCCGTGTGGCACCCGGTGTCATGCACCGCAGCCTGCAGACGGCCTTCGGTATTAACGAAGCCAGCTTCGGCATTTTAACCGCCTCGTTTTACGTTCCTTACATCCTCATGCAGATTCCTGTGGGTCTGACTGTCGACCGGCTGAGCATTCGCACCATCCTGACGGCCATGTCGCTGGTTACGGCGCTGGGCTGCGCGGTATTTGGGCTGGCAGATGGCCTGCTGACAGCATCCATCGGTCGAATGTTGATTGGCTTCAGTGCTGCCTTTGCCTTTGTCAGTTCCCTGCGACTGGCAACGTCCTGGTTTCCTCCGGCCATGCTGGGGTTGCTGGCTGGTTTAACGCAGGCGCTCGGTATGCTTGGTGCTGCAGCGGGCGAGGCACCGGTGTCATTTCTCGTGGCTCACATGGGCTGGCGCGAAAGTATGCTGATTATCGCACTGCTCTTTATCGTGCTCGCGGTACTGCTTTATCTGTTTGTTCAGGACCGGCCTTATGCCCAGCGCCAGAGTATTCATGAGCCCGCTAATCTGAGCATCCGGCAAAGTCTGGCCATTATCCTGTCTCACAGACAGACATGGATAAATGCCCTGTATGCAGGATTTCTGTTTGGACCAACCGCTGTGATTGGTGAGGCCATAGGACCTGCGTATCTCGAATATGGCCGTGGTTTAACAGCCCATTCAGCTGCCTTTGCAACCGGTCTTATATTTATTGGCTGGGGAATAGGCGGTCCCATTGCCGGCTGGTTGTCGGACCGCATGGGACGACGCAAACCGCTGATGATTATTTCTGCTGCCAGCGGTTTGATATTAACCAGCCTCTTTGTGTTTTATCCTGCCATGAGCGCGTCAAGCGCGTATTTCATCTTTTTTGTATTCGGATTTACAAATACCGGGGTTGCCATTGCCTATGCCGTGTCCACTGAAATCCAGAAACGTAACGTGGTGGGGACGTCGATTGCGTTTACCAACATGATTTCGATCTTTGTTGGCGCGTCCATGCAGCCTCTCGTTGGCTGGCTGATCGATCGTGCTTCCGGCGCCCGTGGCTATCATGTTGAAACGCTGACACACACCGATTTTCAGGCGGGCCTGCAGATTCTCCCATTGTGCTCACTGGTAGCTCTGATACTCGCTTTTATGGTTCGTGAAACATGGTGTAAACCCACGCATTCCTGCTGATTTATAGTGGTTTTTTTTGTTATTTCTTTGCTAGTTCTGTCATCTCGTGCTTTAATTAGTTCGGTGCCTCTGGCCTGGTATGGTGCAGAGGAAGAATACTTACACGGAGATGACAATGAAAAAACTAGCGGGATTGGTGGTTATTCTGGCCATTCTAGTCCTTGGCGGATACTACGGTATGGGTGTTGCGACCGAGCGCACCGTCAGGCACAACCTGGACGTCATTAACCAGTCAAACGGCGTGTTTGCCAGCATAGACAGCTACAATCGCGGCTGGTTCAGCTCGACAGCAACCCTGGACTGGAAGCTTCACGTTCCCGAGCGTCTGGTGAAATCGGCTGATGGTCAGTCAGAGACAGTGCCTGCTCAGGACTATAGCATGAAAATGCCGTTGACCATTCTCCACGGCCCATTCATTTTTTCTAAAAGCGGCGTTAAATTTGGCCTTGGCTATGCCAGTACCGATCTGGAACTGCCCGCCCAGTACACTGAACAGTTCAATAACCTGTTTACCAGTGAGTCCACCAGGCCAAAAATGGATCTGTCTCTGTTTGTTAATTATTTTAACAGCAGCGATGTTGAAATGGCCGTTCCCTCATTCAAGCTGATCGCTAAACAAGGCGGCGAGTTTGACTGGATGGGAATGACCAGCAACACCTTTGTCACCTCTAATGCCGATAAAATTGAAGGTGGCATGAACGTTACCGGCATGCTGTTTACTCAAAAAGACATCAAGGCGACCCTTGGTAAAGTCGAAACCGAGTACAAGCTGCGTAAAACAGACAGTGGGCTGTATCTGGGTGAGGCAAGTGTATCGATTCCTTCCATCGTCGTGACACAAAACGGCCAGACGCAGTTTGAAATGAATAGTTTTGACTTGAACAGCAGCAGCGATATCAGCGATGATTTGTTCAGCTCTCATTTCAAAACCTCAATCGGAAAAATTCAGGCTAACGGCAAAACCTTTGGTCCTGGCAATCTGGAAATATCGGTCAGAAACCTGGATGCGACGGTTCTGGCTCGTATTAACGAGCAGGTGACCAAGGCCCAGCAAGGTACCGATCAGGAAAAACAACAGGCATTAATGGCCATTTTACCTGACGTGCCAAAGCTGTTCAGCCGTGGCGCCGAGTTTGAAGTGTCTGACTTAAGCTTCACCATGCCTCAGGGTACGGTAGAAGGAACTCTGTTTGTTTCACTGCCAAAAGGTGACAGTGCCAATCCTTTTGAATTGATTACAAAAATTCATGGTGTCAGCAAATTGAAAGTACCTGTAGAGGTAGTTCAGCTGGCTATGAATGAAGCAAACAGACAGCGTGCGGCTGCTCAGCAGGGTGCTGCGCCAGCGGCTGATGCATCAGCGCCGGCTGCAACGCCTGATGTGTCTGAAATGACCAAGGCTCAGATAGCATCAATGCTGCAGACAGGTCTTATCGTACAGCAAGGCGACTACTACGTTGTTGAGCTGTCACTTGATCAGGGCAAGCTGCTGGTGAATGGCAATCCATTCAGTCAAGAGATGTTGAAGTTCTAACAAGTAAAATCAAGTGGTTACGAGTGCGCTGAAATCAGATGGCGCACTCGTTTTTTTTTCTAATAATACTAAAAATAGCATTATCTTTACTTGTCAGGATTTGTGCAATTCTGTAAGATGCTGCTTTTTGAAGGAGGAGTTAAAAAGAATGACAATAATCAGTAATGAAGCCGGAGATAACACTGCGTCACTGGCAGCCAGCGTGACTCAATCTGTGCAAAAATATTTTGCCGAGCTGAAGGGAACTGATCCTGTCGATCTTTACCAGTTTGTTCTCGAAGAAATCGAAACACCCCTGTTCCGCGCTGTTATGGAACATTGCAAATACAATCAGTCTCGTGCTGCTGTTATGCTGGGTATCAGTCGTGGAACTCTGAGAACCAAATTACGACGTTATTTCGACGACAAATACGTTGGAACCCGCGATTAATCCTATCCGCGTTTCAACGAAAAGGGCGATTTTTTAATCGCCCTTTTTCATTTCTGGAGCTGCCTCCGAGCCTGATTTGACCATGGATCCCCGCCTTTGCGGGGAGGACAAATGATGCTCTGAGAGGACAGCCCCTAATACAAAGATTAAAAAATTGTCCAGCACATAGGTTTATGTTCTCTGGGAATTAAAATTTAACATTCTGTTAATTTTTGTGTTATAAAGTGCCTGTTTATTAACATGATGGGGTGAGTTGATGGGGCCTGGTTATTTTTTTAATTTGTGGTGGCGTAATATCAAGGGCGCGTTTTTAAGTGGCTTTCGGTCGATGCGTGATTTTACTGCCGAAGGTGACGTTCTCGCCGCGGTTATCATGTTCGTGATCCATGCGTTTACTTTGCCGTTTACCATTACCCTCGGTGCCTGCCTGAAAACCTTTGTTGATTATTTCACGCGAAAAGGGGTTTCCAGTGAGCAACGTGAACAGATGAGAAGAACCATAGCCGACTTGCCCGTTGAGGATTTCAATGAGTTTAAAGACTCTCTGGCGGACTTTCCGGCTAAATCTGCTTCCAGCCAATCGGTTATTCGGCGTCTGGCTGATCTGGATAAAGCGAAAGCGCTGGAGAATGAGAGTGCGGGGCAAAGAGCTGAGCGCATAGTAGCAGAGCAGAAAGGCGTACTGACGGAATATGTCAGAGCGCCTCATAATAATGGAAAAGGATTACTGAACCGAATGCGCCTGTTTTTACCTGCCCCTGTGCCAGTATCGTCAGATGATGACATGGCGACTCAAGAGCAGGCTTTCCCTCATTAAAACGCACAAAAAAACCGTATCGCCACTAAGGTGATACGGTCTTCGCGGTTTAGTCCGCAAACATCGAACTGACCGATTCCTCAACATTAACGCGTTTAATCGCCTGAGCCAGCATGTCGGCAAGGCTCACTACGCGGATTTTAGCGCATTGTCTGGCGGCATCTGATAAAGGGATGGTATCGGTAACAACTACTTCATCCAGCACGGACTGGTTGATGTTGTTCACGGCAGGGCCTGACAGCACGGGATGCGTGATATAGGCTCTGACGCTGGTTGCGCCATTTTGTTTTAACTGGTAGGCGGCTGAGCAAAGCGTGCCGGCTGTATCGACAATGTCGTCAATGATGATGCAGTTTCTGCCCGCTGGTTCACCGATGATGTGCATGACCTCTGATTTATTAGGGCCACTGCGACGTTTATCGATAATCGACAGCTCTGCATCGTTAAGACGCTTGGCCATCGCGCGCGCGCGAACCACACCGCCTACATCAGGCGAAACCACCATCAAATTGGTCAGATTCTGCAGTTTGATGTCTTCCAGCAGAATAGGGGTGGAATAGACGTTATCAACGGGCATGTAGAAAAAGCCCTGAATCTGGTCTGCGTGCAGGTCAACCGTCAAAACGCGGCAGATCCCGACGGATGCCATCATGTCAGCCACCACTTTAGCCGTGATCGGCACGCGCGCTGAACGTACACGCCTGTCCTGTCTTGCATAGCCAAAATAGGGTACTACGGCCGTAATCCGGCCTGCCGATGAGCGTCTGAGGGCGTCTGACATAGTCAGCAGCTCCATCAGGTTATTGTTGGCAGGTGCGCAGGTGGACTGAACGATAAACACATCGCGGCCACGGACATTTTCAAGAATTTCAACCAGGGTTTCACCATCGCTGAACGTACCTACAGAAGCCTGACCAATAGGGATCTGCAAATGCGATGCAATGTTGAGTGCAAGTTCGGGATTGGCGTTACCAGTAAATATCATCATTGTTGACATGTGTAAAAAGCCTTCGATTGGGGGTTAATCAGTTAACTTAAACACATAGCAGAAGACAGCCAGAAAGATATAGTTATTATTAGTGCGATCCGGACTACGCATCCTTCCCGGATATCTTCTGCCGTCTGTTTACTTGAAGCAAAAAAACCTGAATTGACTTCAGGTTGAATCAACAAGAATCTGGCTGGGGTGCTAGGATTCGAACCTAGGTATGCAGGGATCAAAACCCTGTGCCTTACCGCTTGGCGACACCCCAATAAATTGTGGATTCTACTTTATCATCCTTGACTGCCATTCCGTATACCGTCGGAATGTGCTGCGTATTTTGCAGAGAATTTTAAGGGTTGTCAATCGCCATCCTGTATTTTTTTTCTGATGACCTAAATTCTCCAGCGTTTAATAACCATCTTAATGAATACGCCATTACCCTGTAAGCGAATACTGGCAGGCAACGCCATCTTTCCTACGCTGCTGTAACCGAGGTATTGAATGGTATAGCCAGACTGGCGCAGGAGAGTCAGATGGCCGTTGGCATCGCGCTGAGCCGACTGGACGGCACCGGGTGCCGGGATACCGCGTACCCAGTAAAAGAGATTGCTGACCGGAAGTCGAACGCCGGTTTGTCTGCTCAGCAGTTCATCGGCGTTGCTGGATGTGACGGATTTGGGGCCATCGCGGAAGCTTATCGCGCCTCCCTGGCGGGAAATCATCACGGTTCCGCTGCCAAGCGGGCCAAAGAGGCGAATCTGATAAGAGCTAATGCCACGCTGAATCCAGTTTACCGATGCGCTCCAGGCTTTATTTTTGTTTTTGGCCGCCATGGCGCCTGATAGTTCCCAGGAAGAAGGGGGCGTCGCACTTGTCCCGAGGGATTTGCCTGGGTTGATTTTACCGTCTGTGACAATGGCTGCTACCTTCTCATTGGTACCTGGGCCAGGTGTCTTAAGGGGGGCCGCTTCATTTGGTATCATACCGGGCATTGCAGGAGCCTGCATTTTCGGAGGCGCACAGGCCATCAAGGCGAGCATAGGGACGAAAATCAATCGTTTGAGTGCATTCATTGCCAAATCCCCAATCCATTAGTCATAGTGTTTTTTTTCAGAATACGCTAGACTGGAACAACTTGCAATCACTCGCCAGCCTGATGAAACAACGAGCTATTTACCCAGGTACATTTGATCCCGTGACCAACGGCCATATTGATATTATCACGCGTGCAGCCAACATTTTTCCTGAACTGGTGGTCGCTGTGGCCAGCAATAAGGCCAAGCGCCCCTATCTTTCACTTGAGCAGCGAATCAGCTTAATTGAAGAAGCGGTGGCAGATTTACCCGGGGTCTCGGTGGTTGGCTTTGATAACCTGCTTATTGATTTTGTACGGGAGCAAAAAGCCGGTATTATTTTGCGCGGTCTTCGGGCTGTTCACGACTTTGAGTATGAGTTTCAGCTGGCCGGCATGAATCGTAAACTGTCGGCTGACGTGGAAACCCTGTTTTTAACACCATCTGAAAATCTGATGTTTATATCGTCTACTCTGGTGCGGGAGATAGCCATTCTGAAAGGTGATGTGTCTCAGTTTGTACCTGCCTCGGTGGTCGACGCGCTTCAGAAACGGGCACTTCAGGAAGCGTTATGAAAGCAGTTCTGCATTTACTGGCTGGTGTCAGCCTGTTTACCTTGTTTTCTGCCTCCGCCCACGCGCTGCCCCTGCATGAGAAGCCACCTGGCTACGCGGTAGCCAGTGCGCATCCTCTGGCAACCAGCGCGGGTCTGGAGATTCTGGCTGCCGGTGGTAACGCCTTTGATGCGGCTGTTGCCGTCAGCGCCGCGCTGGCAGTTGTTGAGCCTTATCATTCCGGCCTTGGTGGCGGCGGTTTCTGGCTGCTGCATGACGGAAAAAGCAAAAAAAATATCCTGATTGACGGCCGTGAGGTCGCGCCAATGGCCGCCAGCAAGGACATGTTTCTTGATAAGCAGGGTAATGTGATTCCCGGTCTGTCACTGAATGGCGGGCTGGCCGCCGCCATACCAGGCGAGCCTGCCGCGCTGGTTTATATATCAGAACATTATGGGCGCCTGCCGCTGGCACGTGTTCTGGCCCCGGCCATTAAGCTTGCAGAAGATGGTTTTGATATGGATACACGTTTTTATGATTTTGCCAGAAACGAGGATCGTCTCGAGCAATTGCTCCGATTTCCCGATACGGCTGCTGTTTTTCTGAACAAGGGCGAGCCCTGGCGCCCGGGTAAGCGGTTCAGGCAGCCGGATCTGGCCAATACCCTGAAACAACTGGCTCAACACGGACAGGATGGATTTTACAGAGGGGATGTCGCTGAAAAGCTGGTAAAGGGTGTTCGTGCCGCCGGCGGTATCTGGACCTTAAATGACTTATCCCGCTATCAGATTAAACTACGAGAGCCCTTAATAGGCGCTTACCGCAATATGCTGATCATTACGGCGCCGCCACCGTCGTCTGGCGGCTATATTCTGCTGACAACACTGGCGCTGCTGGATAATGTAGAACTGGAGAGTCTGCCGGAGGTGCAGCGACTGAGCCGTTTGATCGAAGCCATGCGTGTTACGTACTGGCAGGCCAGCCAGACCATGGGCGATCCGGATTTTATCCCTCTGGCCATAGACAAGCTGCTGTCGAGTGACAACCTGAGTTATTTGCGTTCTCTCATCCCGCAGGGGCAGGTGACGCCAAGCTCCCGCTTTGAAGGCAGCGCACCACATGATAATCAGCCGAATACCACGCAGATTGCCATCATTGACAGCGAGGATAACCGCGTATCGGCTACGATGACCGTTAACTATATTTTTGGCTCCAGCGTTGTTCCGGCTGGAACGGGCGTTATTGTGAACGACGAAATGGATGATTTCTCAGCCAAGGCTGGTGCAAGAAACGTGTTTGGTCTGGTTGGAAATGATAAAAATGCCATTGCTCCTGGAAAGCGGCCCGTATCCAGCATGGCGCCGAGTTTTCTGGAAATGCCGGGACGGGTTGCTGTATATGGTACGCCCGGTGGCAGTCGTATTCCTTCCATGCTGCTATTGGCGGCACTGGAGTTCAGTCGCTACCATGGGGCCATATCGATGGTGTCGGCTATGCGTTTTCATCATCAGTATCTGCCCGACTGGGTGCAGTTTGAGCCGGAAACGTTTTCCCCGGATATACAGGCTGGTCTGAAAGCACTGGGTTATCAGTTAATGGCACTGAAACAGTATTACGGTGATATGCAGGCGATAACCTGGGATAAATCACTTAATATCGTAACGGCGGCCTCTGATCCCCGCCATATGGGCTCGGCCCTGATGGTCAGCTCAGCACCCGCACGCTATGGCTTCAGGCATTAGTACTGTTTCCATTTGGTTTTGACATGTAAGTATCCTCCCCGCGCAGGCAGGGACGACGCATGTCAAAACTAAATGGAAAAAGCGGTAGGTTGGGCCTTGGCCCAACAAAGAATATCTCACCAGATCCATTGTTGGGCCAAGGCCCAACCTACCGCTTTTTCTTATGTGCTGAGTGCTGAGTAGCAGGACACTTCCCATCCTATTGAGAATAATGAATAATAGAATGCGAACAGGGAATATTACAAGGTGACTATTATGGCATACAGTAAGCTTCACCCCATGGCATTAGGATTGACCTTGGGTGCTATTTCAGGTTTTGCTGCGTTTGTGGCAGGTTTGATGGCCATGGCCGTTTACACAGGCAAACCAGCTGTAGCAATGATGGGTGAGATGTACGTCTCGTATAATCCATCGTTTTTCAACAGCGTGCTTGGTGGCGGTATCGTATTTGTCAACGCGTATGTTGGTGCTTACGTTACGGCATGGATATACAACATACTGATCAAGCGGATATAGCCCCCGCATCACATCCCTGTGAATGCGAGAGCCGAGTGTCAGGCAGGTTCCATGTTGGCTGCCTGATAGCATTCTTCCAGAGAAATAAAGTCAAACCAGTAAGTCTGCAGCCAGATCAAGGTCTTATAACCCATTTCTACGTTTGTATCGATTAACCGGTCCAGAATTTTTTTCATTTGTCTGGGCTGCATTGCAGGTTCATAGGGAAGCTGCTTTTCCTGCACCATTTTGGCGAACATTCGATTAAAATATTCACCGGTTTGTTTCGGAACGGGCAGATTACCATCAAAAATGCGATGATCGGCGCTGATCGAGACCGGAAGCATGTCCTGTACGACAAACGACTGGGTTTCTTTGCTCCATACCTGACGACGTTCAACTTCCATCAGGGTTACTTTCATGGTTTCATTGCAGCGTAGCGGCGACATGCACTGACTGTAGCCGCAATATCCGATGTTACTGAGTGAAACAAAGGGTGTGCCTGCCATGGGATAGCCGTAGCTGTTGTAGGCAAAGTCATAAACCATGTCTTTCATCAGGCGCTGAATCTCTGGGCTAGTCTGCTCCAGATGTTCGCGCAGCTTGTAACAATGGGTCATAACCGTCATAAGGCTCTGAATTTTTTCTGATAATTCACGCAGACTTAATGTATGGCAGTCTTTAAAAATGATGGTTGCAATATGATCACCGCAGGCAGGCAGTTTGACCACCAGGCCAACGTATGCCGCTTCACTGCGAAATATTTTTCGGAAACTGAGGTAGTTTCGGAACGAATCGTTTTCTGACAGACCAGCACTGACCGCCTGCATCATCAGACAGGTCAGCGTCTCGGATGGAAATTTACGGTTGAAAAAATCCAGAGGGGAAACGTCGATACTGAATTGACCGGCCATGGTCGGATCGCTTGGGTTACTCCATTGCGTCATGAAGACCTTGCGAATGGGGGTCATTGTAACTTCGGCGTTTTCTTCGGTGTAATTTTTTAAATTGGGCAGCAGACCGTCGCCAAACTTCATGAAGAAAGACCATTTGTCTCCGGGTTTAAGTCCAATTTTCGCCAGTTGCTGCGAATGCTTGTTGTGCAGGTTTTGTTTGAAATTGCTGACACCATCAATACCGAGCAGCGCGCACACAGACACCATGTATTTGTACTGCATAAAAATATTGCTGATCAGCTGCTCTTCCAGAAACGCAATTTTGGGTGTGATGTTGTCGATGTCAGGCATACCAATATCACGGTATAAATCAGCCTCGTCAACGTGCCGGTGTTCATCTTCAAGAATGATATCAAACACATTCGTCGCAATGTCAGCCCGATGCAGGCTGTAAAAGATTTCTTCAATCCAGCCCTCGCCAATCAGATTCAGCAACATGACGGCAACCCTGGGGCATTCTTCCTCACGAATAAAATTACAAAGCAGCTCTATGTTTGGGCTGTAAGGTGGTGGCGAGGCCAGGGGGGCGCAGAGCATATACACAATTTTCGTGAAAACCAGGCCATGAAAGATTTCATCCAGCAGCTGCTGGCGCATGCTCGCCCTGAATTCAGGCGTAGACATTCTCGATTCAAATTTAAGTGGAACCTGAATGGCGAGGACTTCCAGCTGTGCCAGAAGAGAAAAGGTATAAATATAGAAAAGCTTGTCGGACTTCAGTTCAAAGGGTAGGCCGTCACAGAACAAATCATCCATTCTCTTTTTTATGACTTGCTTTTCGTCTGCAGTAATTTTGTTCCAACCTTCCAGTATCCATTTCTCAGCACCCCAGGATGGTCTGAGTAACTCAGTCAGTTCAGTCACGATAATTACCAGAAAATGAAGGTTTTTGAAGAATAACGACATTAGCCAGGCGAGTCAATTGCCGGGCGGGCCAGCTCTGAATGGCCGCCTGATCTGATTCGTACGCTTATTCCTCTTCGCCTGCCAGGGCCTTGATTGATTCCCGCACTTTCTGAATCAGCTCTTCTTTTTGATTAAGGCTGTACTGAGATGCGTCAATGGGCTGACCGATGTGTATTTCGGCGGTCTGGTTGAGATTAAACTGCATGGTGTGAGCGGGCAGAATATTGTAAGCACCTCGAATTCCGATAGGGATGATAGTGGCCTGAGCTTCAATAGCGGTTATGAATGCACCCTTTTTAAAGGTTCCGAGCCGACCAGTGAGAGAGCGTGTCCCCTCCGGAGCAATCCAGACTACGATGCCGCTTTCCATAAGCTCGTGGGTATATTGCAGATCCTTTATGGACTGGTTACGGTTTTTTCGATCAACAAAAGGAAATTCGGCGGCCTTCATTCCCTTGCCTAAAAAGGGGATTCTGGATAGTTCCTTCTTGGCCAGCATGCGCATGGAATGCCCGGGGAACGCTTTATAGCTGATAGGGATATCGTACATGCTGGCATGATTACACATGATAATAGTGGCCTTGCCCGCTTCTGGATAGACATTATGCGGATTAACTACCCGGCACTGTACCTTGACAAGATCCAGCAGACGATTAATCCATATATCGATGGCGGCATCGACCCAGGGACGATTGATGCGTTTGCTGAGGCGCATAAAAACAGCCTGAATGCAGGTGTTGGCGGTAAAAAGGGCAGATAGAATCGTTATCCACAGCGTACGGAGTTTACTGATTTTCATAAGGCCTCAAAAATCTATACATGCGTTGATAATACGGGAAGTCATATGACTTGCAAACCCAATGGCTGACAGCCCGGACACCAGGCTGACGTTCGACCGCCGATTTGGCAGGCGTCAATGAAGTCCTCGCAGCGCATACAGGTCTGGTTTTTGCGGCCATAAACATACAGCTTACTGGCAAAGTAGCCTGGTTTCCCATCGGGGGCATAAAAATCCTGCAGGGTGGTCCCTCCAACGCTGATGGCCTGTTCCAGCACCTGTTTAATATGCCGCGACAGGTTCTCACATTCGTCCCGCGTCAGCGAGCCTGCTGCCCGCAGCGGATGAATGCCTGATAAAAACAGGCTTTCTGTGGCGTAAATATTGCCCACGCCGACCACGGTATCGTTGTTCATGATGAATGACTTGATGGCCTGCTTTCTGCCCTGCGCGCGCTGCCAGAGATAATTACCGTTAAACAGATCTGACAAAGGCTCAGGCCCCAGATGTGTCAGCAGCGCGTGCTGATAAGGGCTGTGCGGCAGATAAAGCCAAAGACCAAAGCGGCGCGGATCGTGGTAGCGCAGCATATGGCCTGAGTCGAGAATCATATCGATATGAGCGTGTTTCGTGGCAATTGTGCCGACCGGTACAATCTGTAAATGGCCAGACATGCCCAGATGTATCAGGATAAAACCTTCGTTCAGCTGCAGCAGCAGGTATTTGGCGCGGCGAATCACCGCTTCAACCGTCATGCCCTGACAGCCATTCTGCAGTTCCATTGATACGGGCAGACGCAGACGACTCTGGCGCACTTCAATGTGACTGATGCGCTGATTAATGAGAAAGGGCGTGATCGCCAGGCGGGTGGTTTCAACCTCAGGTAATTCCGGCATTATTTTTTATCACGCGGGTAGTCGATGATGCGGCCCTGTTGACGGGAAATGATCCTGGGCGGAAAGAGCAAGCGTTTAACGGTTGCTGCCAGCCAGAGGACCGCGCCGATGACCAGACCCCAGATAACGAGGTATGAAAGCATCATTAACAGCCCGATAATGAGGGCAATAGCAAATCCAAGGACCATGAATGGCTTGATGGATTGCAATGGAATGTTCAACTTTTTATTCATGCTGGCAACCTTTTTAACAGCCTCGATTAGTATGATAACATAATTTGTGTAACTGATATGATATTTAAACCATACAAATTGTGTTATTATAAAGATAGACGTTAAATTTTTATCAGGGTGTCGTGACCATTGTTTTGCGATCTCTGGGTTTTTTGCGGATTTGCAGGAAAGGAGCCGGCATTCCCCCGAAAATAAGTGAAATTTGTCGTCAGCAGCCGTTTGTGTGGCCACTTTAATGTGCGCATCGGAATCCTGATTGTCAGAGTCTGAATCCCAATGCGTAAATTGAAGAAGGTATGCTCAAGCTGTTTTTAGAATTCTTTGTTCAGAGGAGTCCCGTATGATTTTTGGCCTTTTAAATCTGTCTTTCTGGGGGTATGTGATTGCCACCATCGTATTGACACAGATTACCATTGCAGGCGTTACAATTTATCTGCACCGTTATCAGACGCATCGCGCATTGACTCTGCACCCGGCGGTCAGTCACTTTTTCCGTTTCTGGCTGTGGATGACGACGGGTATGGTTACCTCTCAATGGGTCGCGATTCACCGCAAGCACCACGCCACAACAGACGTAGAAGGCGATCCCCACAGCCCCAGAGTTCTCGGTATTAAAAAAGTATTCTGGCAGGGCGCTGAGTTATACAAGGCCGCAGCCAAAGACAGCGAGATGGTTGAAAAGTACTCGCACGGCACGCCCGATGACTGGATTGAGCGTAACCTCTACAAGCGCTACTCCGCTCGCGGTATTTTACTGATGTTTCTGATTGATGTGCTGTTGTTCGGCATACCTGGCGTTACCATCTGGGCTATTCAGATGATGTGGATTCCCGTGCATGCCGCCGGCGTGATTAACGGTATTGGCCATCACTGGGGCTATCGTAATTTTGAGTGCCACGATGCCGCAACCAACATTATTCCCTGGGGATTCTGGATTGGTGGGGAAGAGCTGCATAACAATCATCACACCTTCGCATCGTCGGCCAAATTCTCAATTAAATGGTGGGAATTCGATTTGGGCTGGATGTATATCCGATGTTTGTCTATGCTTGGTTTAGCCAAGGTAAAAAAACTGCCGCCCAGGCTCGCTATGGACGCTGGAAAACTGTCTGTTGACCTGGAAACCGTCAGAGCCGTGGTCAGTAACCGTTTTCAGGTGATGTCTTATTATTACAAGCGCGTTGTGCGTCCTGTTTTGAAACGGGAAAAACAGGTTGCTCCTGCAGATAAATCGGAGAAAAAACTGTTTCAGCGTGCCGGTCGCCTGCTGCGTCTGCAGGACAGCCTGCTGTCACAGCGCTCGCAGGAACGCCTGCAGGCTCTGCTCGACAGCCGTGAACAGTTGCGGGTCGTTTATTCGTTCCGTCAGTCACTGCAGAATATATGGCTGAAAACGGCATCGTCGCAAAAAGAACTGGTTGAGTCTTTGCAGCAATGGTGCAAACAGGCAGAAGAGTCCGGACTGGATGTACTGCATCAATTTGCACAGCAGGTAAAAAACTTTGTACCAAAGCCAGTAAAAGTATAAGTTATTCACCCCGAAATCTGTAAGGGATCTACTTTGTGTGGCACAGCGCCACATCAGGGGGATCCCTTACTGCATTCGAGGTGATTCAAATGGACATCGAAATCACAACGACAAGGAGTTTGTTATGGATAAAATGACAGCGATCGTCACGGGAGGCACAGGTGGTATTGGTTCCGCCATATGCCAGCGCTTGAGCCGTGATTATCAGGTTATCGCCTGTTACTTTAAAGACGGCAGGCACGACGAAGCCAAACGCTGGCAGGAAGAGCAGCGTCAGGCAGGTTTTGACGTGGATATTGTCTACGCCGACATGGCCAGCTTTGCCGACTGTGAAAAACTGGCTGCTCTGGTTACCGAACGCTACGGCCATATTGATGTGCTGGTCAACAACGCCGGCATCACCGCAGACGTTTCCCTTCGCAAAATGACTCCCTTTCAGTGGCAGCACGTTATCGATGCCAACCTGACCAGCGTATTCAACATGACCCGTAACATATTGCCTGGCATGATCGAGCGTAACTACGGTCGTATCATCACCATATCATCCATTAATGGCCGTAAAGGACAAATTGGACAGTGCAACTACGCCGCCAGCAAATCGGCCATGTTTGGCTTTACCAAAAGTCTGGCTCAGGAAGTAGCCAGAAAAGGAATTACAGTTAACACCATCTCGCCCGGCTACATCGAAACACCGATGCTGGCTAATGTAAAAGAAGAGGTTTTGAACGGTATTATTGCCAATATTCCGGTTGGTCGCCTGGGTAAAGCCGCCGAAATAGCAGCAGCTGTGGCGTTTCTCGCTTCGGCAGACTCTGGATTCATCACCGGGGCTAACCTCGATGTGAATGGTGGGCAGTACATGTAGTATTTAATCGAATGGGGGAAACGTCCATGAAAAAAGACAGACTGGCATTAATTACAGGTGGTACTGGAGATATTGGAACGGCAATCGCCAGACAGCTCAGCCCTACGTTTGGACAGGTCGTCGCCCTCGATATTCTCCCAGGTAACCAGGGAGAACAATGGCAGGCCGCGTTAAACGAGCAGGGTTTTACCAATATTCTTTTTCGCCGCATGGATGTGACCGATTTTGACCAATGCGAAGAAGTCGTGGGTAAAATCATCGCGGAATTTGGTCGTGTCGATGTTTTGGTCAATAATGCGGGCATTACCCGTGATGCCGTATTTAATAAAATGACCAAGCAGCAATGGGACGAAGTAATGCGCGTTAATCTGGATGGCATGTTTAACGTGACACGTCAGGTTGTGGATACCATGCGCAATCAGATGAGTGGCCGCATTATTAACATTTCATCCGTGAACGCGCAAAAAGGGCAGTATTCACAGGCCAATTATGCTGCGTCTAAATCCGGCGTGTATGGCTTTACCAAAAGCCTGGCTCAGGAGCTGATGCCAAAACAGGTAACTGTAAACAGCATTTCTCCGGGTTATGTGAATACCCGCCTGATGAAAGGCATCAGACCGGATATTCTGCAATCCATTATTGAAATGATCCCGGCCAAACGGCTGGCTGAGCCAGAAGAAATTGCCTGGGTGGTTGAGTTCCTGGTTGATGATAAAAGCTGTTATATGACCGGTTCCAACCTGAGTGTGAACGGTGGTTTGCATATGTACTAAGCCTGCTTTCCCGGATTACGGCTTCGCCTAATCCGGGCTACAGTCCCAGTACGGCGCAGATCGTAGCCCGGATCAGGCGCAGCCGTAATCCGGGAATCACATAACAACTGTCACAAAAATATTCAGAGAATGCCAACATGACCCGGCTCATTAAAAAATACAAAAACCGTCGTTTGTACGACACCAAAACCAGCCAATACATAACCGTAGAAGAACTGCAGCGCTACGTGGTTGAGGGCATCCCCTTTCGCGTAGAGGACTCGAAAGAGGGGCAGGACTTAACCAACGCAACCCTGCTCCAGATTATTGTCGAAATGGAAAGTGGCAGCAGTAAGTTTTTATCCTCTGACATGCTGCGTCAGCTTATTATCTTAGCCCATCATCCCATGAACCAGGCTTTTAAAGAGATGCTGGAAAAAGTTTTCGCTGCAACGGTCAATCCAGGCCTTACCAACCCCTTTGCAGGCGACACAGACGAATACAGGCAAGTCACGGATCGGTGGCAGCAGCAGGTACAGGATATGCTGTCGCAGTGGCAGGGCTTGTTTAAAAAATAAAATCGGCCTCAATATATTCTGAACGGTCTATAATAAATTTATGCATCAAGACCGTTTGGTGACTCAATTGCCTAAAATAAAGTCCAAGTCTCGTTCAAAGAACGTAATGGAAATGACGTACACACAGAGCTCGAACCCAGATAGTAATGAGCTGATTAAAAGTCTGGCAGGTCGCAGCGCCAACGATATTTTTGACTACTTTAACTCAAAGGCTAACGCTCAGGCACGCAACTTATTTAAGCAGGACAAGGCGGTACAGGATTTCGTCTATCTGAAAATGATCCAGGATCCTCTGCAGATGCTTGCCCCTGCGCTGGATGACAGGACCCGCATGTCGGAGGTACTGGGGCAGCTCAAGCCAGAGCAGATTGACGTATTACATAACCGGCTGAGCAATTATCATTTACTGGAACTGTACAAGATAAATCCTGCTTTCGGCGAAAAAAGCCTGGCAATGATGGGTAATAATCCGAAACGTCAGGAGCGCCTGATTCAGGCGAGAGCCTTATTTGTCAGCAGCGACCGGGATCTGGATGCCCTGCATGACAGATTAAATAACAAAGAGCTAAAGGCCCGTTATAAAATGGACATTGGTTTTGCTGAACGAAGCCTGGCACGCCTGCAGACAACCGATGCCGATAGATATGAAAAAATGAACAGCGCTTATCTGAAAAATAAAAACAGAGTTGATAATGCCTATACCTTCAATCAAGGTGAGTACCTGAAAAAATATCCCCTGTTAAAAAACATCGATGGAGCCTGCTTCGGCTTCACCCTCAACTGGCTGGCTACGGATAAATTTCACAAAAGACTGCTTGAGGCAAAAGAAACGGCCAAAGGCGATCTGTTAAATCCGGTGATGCGGCGGGTAGTGGCTGCGCAATACCGGCAGGAATTGTTTGAACGTGAGAAAGCAGTTAAAACAATGGAGATATCAGATATTACAGAACGAAAAGCGGCGGCCACGGCCATTATTCAGGCAATCATCGCCAAACCGGAAGCCGAGCGTGCCTTGCTCTATACTCAGGATCACGTCATGGGACTGCGTATCAGGCATACGGACAAAGGCACTATAAAGATTCAGTATTATGATTCCAATCCGGGTAAGCGCCGTATAGCTGAGTTTAATCCGAACGATCCTCGAGCAACGAAACTAGCGGCAGGCCAGCTGTCCGCTCATTTGAAAGAGTCAAATGCTGAGGAAGTATCTATGTCTCTGCACAGTCGGGCTGCGCTCAAAACCTTTATATCAACGCAGGAGAAAGCACCGGCTACGAACTCAAGACTCGACGTGGTGGCAGAAAAGACCCGTGCGGAGGCGAGAAGAGCCGCATTAGAGGCTATTGCAGAACAAAAGCCTACTCGGGCGAAAGCCAGTCCCTCGAGTTCGACATCAGCCGCCCGCAGCTCACCGCCTGAGCCTCTCTCGACAAATCATAAAAAAAACAGTGAGAGTCCTTCGGCCGGAACGGCGGGTTATGGTACGGCATCAGCTGTTGCGAAGAGGGCTAACAATTCACCAGCTCCTGATGAACGCAGTCCTTTACTGCAGGCTAATATAAAAATCTGTTACACCTTTCGTGAAAAAATGTATAACCAGCAATTAATAGTCAGAGCAGATGCAACACGCACATACAACTATATTACGAACACAGCATTAGCTGGAGGGGAGTTAAAGGAACATATATTGCAGCATTTCGCCCGGGCGCTGGCTCCATTTCAAGGTGACAGAGTGGCTCTGGAGGCTAAAAAAGCTGAACTGCTGCAATCAGAAGAAGGCCGTTTACTGAAACAGGGGCAAAACTGGTTTACAAAGAAAACCGGCATAAAAACCGATTCGGTTAAAGCGCTGGATAAGATCGTCGATGATCTTGCAAAAATGGAGCCCGTGGATAATTATCAACGCACGCTCCGAGATTAAAATGCGTTTGCCGATAAATATGACAAATACCCTGTAAAATCGTACTATGTCCGTCTGTAATCAACATCAGGAAACCTTTATATGAACACCCTGCCCAATTGTCCCAAATGTCAGTCAGAATACACCTACGAAGACGGCGACCATCTGGTCTGCCCGGAATGCAGCCATGAATGGCAGAAGAACGCCGCCGAAGCGGAGCAGGAAACGGGGCGCGTGATTAAAGATGCGAACGGTACCGTTTTGCAGGATGGAGACACGGTCACCGTTATCAAGGACTTAAAGGTAAAAGGCTCGTCTCTGGTGGTGAAGGTTGGAATGAAAGTTAAAAATATCCGCCTGGTGGACGGCGATCACGACATCGATTGCAAAATTGATGGTATTGGCGCCATGAAGCTGAAGTCGCAGTTTGTGAAAAAAGTACTGTAAGACGTCTTATTCCTCATTCGAGCGGCAATACGTTTCCTTGATGAACAGCAGGGTCAGCAGAGACAGCAGCAGGGACGCAGGCAACAGCGACAGCGAAATATGGTACCCAGTTACCGAAAAGGAATGCACGCCAGCCACCGTTTCACCATGCCAGGTTTTATCAAGGAAAACGCCAACCAGGGGTTCAAACAAGGCTTCAAATACGGAGTTGAAGGTGTTCATGATGCCGAGAACCGTTGCTGCCAGCACAATGGGGAACAATTCGCGAATCATGGCAAAACTGGTAAAAAAGCCGCTGGCACCGAAGCCAAAGAAGAACAGCAGGATGATTAAGGTACTTAAGGACAGGCTGTTGCTGTACAGGACCACCAGCAGGCAGAGCAGGGCAGAGAAGGTGCCGACAAACAAGACCGTTTTGCGACGTTGTATGTAATCGGAAAACCAGCCCCAGAAAGGCGCACCGGCAGCGAAGCCGATAAAAATCGAGGATACGGCCAGAGCGGCATGATCACGCGACAGGTCATATGCGACCTGAAGAAAGGGCACGCCCCACAGCCCGCCAAACACGGAAACCGGCGCGAAGGCCAGCCCACTGTAGAGTGATAATACCCAGGCCTGTCTATTGAAGATGATACGGCCCAGCAAATGCGAGATTTTTTCATGTCCCTGCGCATGCTGCGTTTGGGGGTTCCCGGCTTTGTCCCGCACAACAAAAAAATAGATGGCAGCCAGGAGAAGTCCGATAAAGCCGACCACTTGCATGGCTGAACGCCAGCCAACCTGATGAACCAGAACCGACAGGGGCATTTGCCCGCCAACCGCACCCAGCATGGCTGCCGTCATGAACATACCTGACACCAGGGCAAAACGCCGGGGAGAAAACCAGACCGATGCCAGCTTGAAGCAGGAGACGGCTGCGAAGGCGGCACCGGCACCCATCAGGGCGCGGCTGAGGCAGGCCAGCCAGAGGCTGTGCGTTTCTGCAAACATCAGCGTACTCAGGCTGCAGAGTATGATGGCCGCACTGGTCAGCAGTCTGGGGCTGTATCGATCCAGCATGATCCCGACGGGAATCTGCATGACAAGATAAGCATAAAAATAGAAGGCCGACAGGTTGCCAAGCCCGGCGCCATTAATCTGAAAGGCGCGCATCAAGTCGCCCGTCATTACGCTGGGTGATACCTGCAATAAGTACTTGTAAAAGAAAAAGCTGGCGGCGATGGTCCAGAGGATCCATGGGTATACCATAGTCAGCCATGTGCGTTTTTCGGTGTTCACGGTTGCCCCATGGTTATAGTAAAAAATCAGTTGTGATTTAAATGGAACTTGATGCTAACTTTTTAGACAGTCAGTTGTCAAGTTGTTACAGGGTGTGGTTCCCGGATTACGGCTGCGCCTAATCCGGGCTACGGTGTTTTGGGGTGCCGTACTGGCAGGGGCTGTAGCCCGGATCAGGCGCAGCCGTAATCCGGGGTTTTTGACAGGGTATGATTTTCATCAAGGCGTGAATTTAGGCTTATCTTCGAGCGTTCTACCCGGGTTATCCTGTCTTTCCTGTTCCTTGATCCGTTGAACCCGGTCTTTCACACTGCGGAAGGTGCTGGCTGCTTTGCTGGCATCGACTTCGCCATTTTGCGTGTAGACCTTACCGCGTTTACCGAAATAGCGGTGTCTTGCCAGCTCCTTTTTTACCTCGCGGACTTGTTGATTCGTTTGCCCTTCATCAAAAATACTGCCTCTCAGATGAAGAGGAACCGCGGCCAGAGCACCTTCAATACTTGCGGCCTTTACGTTTTTATTAACCGCAAAGAACTCGGTTTTGCCCGTGCGGTAATTGGCAACCGTGTTCTGGATTTCATGCACATCGGCCGAACTGACAGCATAAAGCGTGGCCGACAGATTGGTTTTCAGGTTTTCAAGGTCAGCTAACCTTTCTGTATATCTGAGACTTCTATCAATCCCAGTCAAATACTCTTGCATGTGCCGATCGTTCATGCCAACGGCATGCTGTGCAATAGCATCACGCAGCTCACTGCATTCGCTCTTTAAATGCGCCCTCAAAAGCTCATTTTCAGTGTCAAAGGTTGCCTGCAAACGCCTTTTGAGGTCATCCAGCGAGGCCAGATTGGCTGGAGATGCGATATGGCCCTTAAAATCGAGGTTTTCCTCATTTCGTTTGGCACGAACCGCATTAATCTCTCTGGCAATAGTGCCGCATTCCCGGCGTACTGCTTTCATAAGCTCGTCGGTCACGCGTTCAATGTCTTTGCTTAAATCTTTTTTAAGACCTGTCCAGTCCGCTGCACTGTTTGCTGATGTCAGGCGCTCTTCGTAGCCTGATTGGTTCTCGCCCTGTCTTTTTTTCAAGGCTGACAGTTCTTTTTCCAGCTGCTGGCAGTCTGCTTTCACTTCCTGAAGGGGATCCGGACGGGCTTTGCCCTTGCCCCTGGCTGCTGGCGGCATGCCTGGATCGTTGCTGCTGGCTGCATAGGTTTGCTGTGTACTGGAGCCCGCTATGGGTGTCTGTCTCGGGGCTGAGCCTTTGAAGGGATTCAGCCTCGATAACACACCCTTTTTCTTTTCACTGGGGGTGGAAGGAGCAGACGAACTGGCAGCCGCCATTTGTTCGGATGAAGCCTCGGCACGAGGATTCAGACCGTTATCCAGCATGCTGAGCTGTTGCAGCGCATCAGCGACCGGCATGCGTTCAGACGGATTTAATCGAACCAGCGATTGAATCAGCGTGCGGCATTGCCTGCCTTCTTCCGATTCAAATAACGGCTTGGAAAAATCAAAATCCTGGCCGTTTGTTTGCCTGTTCAAATACGCGCTATCGCAACCAGTGAGGTACTGATAGAGATTTTTACCCAGCATCCAGGCATGGTATTGATCGGCATTGAAGGAAAAATCATCCCTCAGTATGTCTTTGCGCACTTCGGGGGGATCCATATACTGTGTCGAGACGAAATCAAACCACTGACTGTCATTGTTGTGTTTTATAATCATCCCATCCGTAACAGGTAGCAGCGATTTTGTATCGGCCAGCCTGAGTTTCCCATGCTTATCGATGAGTCCATTTGCGTTTTTCAGATCGCTGACGGCCACGTTTTCCCGTCCCATGTCTACCAGCATTTGCGCCTGTTGCCGATAGATATTGACCGCTGATTTTAAACGTGCCTCGTCCGTCTTGTGCTGCTTACTGTGACTTACCAGATCTCCACCAGCAAAATATTCGCTGACTTGCAGATTGTGTGTAGCTGGTTCGCGTTTTTTATTAATAATAGTGATGCTGCGGTCCACTGCCAGATTTGGCAGGTAGATCCCCGCCGCACTGTCAGTCACTTTTTCTTCGAGACTTTTGGGCGTATTGCCTCGCCTGTCTACTTTGATAACAAATGTATGCTGGCCGTCTGTGCTTTCAACGGTCAGATTTCTTGCATTTTTTCCACCTAAAAATTTAATTTTATGAGTAGAGAGCAACCCGGCAAAGGTTTTGGCGCCCGGTTCTCCGGGGGCATATAATTTTGCCAGTTCTTCCTCGCGGTTGTATTTGCTGCCACGGGCCAGAATTTCCGTCAATCCGGCGACTTTTTCAGGCGGCATGTTGGCAATGAACTCAGCAAAAGGGTTGTTTTGGACTAAGGGCTGCGTGCCCAGAGACGGATTTTTCTGTTCCATGCTGAGCAACCGGGCATTGGTGGCAGACACGAGATCTCTCATGGCCTGTGCCTGCTTATCGGTCAGGGTGCTCTGCTCTGCAATCCAGGTGCGCACGCTGCGTTTCAGACGAATGAGCTCACGATGCAGTCCCTGTTCAGACGTTTGCTGCGAGGTGCTTTCAATCGCGGCCCGGATTCCCTCCAGACCGCTCAATTCACCGAAAACTCCCTTTCCTTTCCGCAGGCGATCGAATGATGTTTTCCATGATTTGGACGAGGTTGCCAGACGCGAATACTCCTCCTCATCCAGTCTGGGTTGGTAAATCGACTCAACACCGATTTTCTTCAATTCTTCCTGCACGGATTTTACCATCTCAATCTGGAAAATACGCTGGAATTCAGGTGACTGGGCGATGAGTGCAGGTGGAAATTTATTGATGATATGAGTCGTGTGCTGCTGCAATTCCAGTAATATTTCCAGTTTTTGCTCTTTTGTTTTTGCCCGATTAAACTGCGCTATCAGGCGGTTGAGCTGTTCAACGCCGGTATTGGCTTCACTGATAAAGGCCGAGTTACGGGAGTAGTCACCCTCGGTTTCTGTTAATCTCGTTATTGGTTTCATGAGCCTTTTCACCCGAAAGTATTAAAAAATAGACGATATGATTATATTATACCCTATTAAGTGTATCATCATCAATCATATTGTGTTTTTGGATGGCACAAATGGCGCCATGGCTCATGGATTCAAACGTGGACTCGCTGTCCCGGCTTTTCTGCGCTGTGCGCACATCTGTGATAATATAGACAGCTGTATTAAAAAACGAGCGGAACAGTCCATGACTCAGCACAGCGAACATGAAACGGCTTTTTCTTCCCTGCCTTTGCGGGATGAATTACTGAAAAGCCTGGAATCCCTGCAATATCAACAAATGACCCCCATTCAGCAGCACAGTCTTCCTGTTATCCTGCAACAAAAGGATGTCCTGGCTCAGGCGAAAACGGGTAGTGGCAAAACGACAGCCTTTGGCCTGCCCATTCTGCATCGCCTGAAACTACAGTGGTTTGCCGTTCAGGCTTTGATTTTATGCCCCACGCGTGAGCTGGCAGAGCAGGTCAGCCAGGCCTTACGGCGTCTGGCCTGTTTTCTGCCCAATGTGAAAATAGTAAATTTATCAGGCGGTATACCCATGCGGCCACAGGAAGACTCCTTAAAACATGGCGCACATATTGTGGTTGGCACGCCGGGGCGCGTGCAAAAGCACCTGGATAAAGGATCTCTGACGCTGGCCGGCTTGACTACACTGGTGCTGGATGAAGCGGATCGTATGCTTGATATGGGTTTTCTTGATGATATGAAAGTCATTATGTCTCTCTGCCCGAAACAACGACAGACCCTGCTGTTTTCTGCAACCTGGCCTGATGAAATCAGACAGATCTCCCAGCAGTTTATGCAAAATCCTGAGGATATACGTATCGAGGAAACGCAGGCCCGACAGGACATTGAGCAGCGTTTTTTCGAAGTTCCACGGGCAGCCGACAAGTTTTCTGTGCTGCAGTCGCTCTTGTATCGACACAGACCCGAATCGACACTGATCTTCTGTAACACCAGACAACAGGTAGCTGATTTGGCCGATCGCCTGATTCAGGCTGGTTTTAGTGCCACCGCGCTGCATGGTGATATGGAGCAGCCCGAGCGGGATCTGGCCATGCTGCGCTTCACCAACCGCAGCAGCTCTATTCTGGTGGCTACGGATGTGGCCGCCAGAGGACTGGATATCAAAGAGCTGCCTGTGGTGATCAACTACGAGCTGGCCTTTGAGCGCGACGTGCACACGCATCGGGTCGGTCGTACTGGCCGGGCAGGTCATCAGGGGCTGGCTTTCAGCCTGACGGTTCCGGGTGATGCGCAGCGTGTTCTTATGATTGAGGAGGCTCAGGCAAACCCTGTTGTCTGGGGTAAACCTGAGGAGCTGAAGGCAGTCGAAAAGATGGCTTTATTACCCCAGATGCAGACGCTGTGTCTGTTCATGGGCAAAAAAGACAAGATACGCGCCGGAGATATTCTCGGCGCCTTGACCAAAGACGCCGGACTTCCTGCCGATTGCGTGGGCAAAATTGACATCACGCCGTTTAATTCCTACGTTGCCATTCACCGCAGCCAGGCAAAAAAAGCCTGGCAGTATCTGCAGAATGGGAAGTTAAAAGGGCGCAGGGTTCAGGCGAAGATCCTAAGCTAGTGCCGAATGATTTAATAATGTACATAAAAGCAGTAGGTTGGGCCTTGGCCCAACAAAGAATATCTCACCAGAGCCATTGTTGGGCCAAGGCCCAACCTACAGCTGTTTAATGTTGACGTACTGCGAGGAGCGCTCGCACATCTCCCTCGCCTGACTTCTTTGAGCTGCGGCCATGTTCGCATGAAACAGGCTGTATCGTGTAAACGAGCGATCAATTCGCCCCTCGCATAACAGAACATCGCGAAACAGCTCTTTGCGATTTCTTTTTTCGGGCGGGAGCTGGTTCACCTCCTCAAGCAATTGCATGATGTTATTCTCTTCATAGGCCCGGTGAGATGAATACAGCAGTTTCAACGCCAGTTCAGGAAACACGATGGGAATATAGTTAAATTTGTCCAGCAGACAATAAAACGCCAGCGCGTCACCCGTTTCAAAACCTCGCCACAAGGCATCCATCAGCAGATGGCGTTCCTGTTTCATGGCCTGTTCAAGGATTTTTCCAGCACGCTCATTCAGGAAATTCATCAGAATGGGGGCCGGATTTTGCTTGAGGTTAGCCATCATGCGCAGGGCATTCAAAATCAGTCCGGGTTCGCGTTTCATGCTGGATACATTCTGCTCGGCCCGCTGTAAATCCGCGGCACCCTCATACATGTCAACAAAGTAATCCTGCCAGACTTGATCGACCACGACGTCATGATGCACATTGAGCGCTGGCGCCTGAGCCCGCGTATACTGGTTGATCCATCCGTTGAAGGCATGGTATTCCATGCCGAACTCCTGATCGAGTAACTCACGCTGTTCAGCCAGGATGCGGGCGTTGTCCAGCTCCTGCTGCCTGAGCACAAACCGTTCAATTGGATTATCTGGTTGCTCGTCAGGATTATCAAGCAGACAAAGCGTATTAGCGTTACGTTGCTGCTCAGCCATAACGCTGAGCAATGATTTCCAGAGCCCGTTCAGCCGCGCCGCTTTTTCAGCGAGCTCGGAGGCAAAGAGGCAGGCGTTAATGTCGATGTCCTCAAATAATAAAGACTCAGGCTCTGCAGACGAAATCGGCGCTTCTGATTCAGGCACACCGCTTTCAGCAATGGATGGCTGCTCTACAGGCAGTGGTTCCTCCTCAGGCATCGGAGCAGGTATTTTCTGCAGCGAGAATGCCGTCAGGCTGACCGCTGCGGCCTCTTGAGCAGCGGTCAGGTGTCGCTCTTTCCTTGCCCTGGCCGCCCGTCTTTTTGACGCAGACGTTTGATGCGCTTTTACTGCATGACTCTCATCATTTATGAGAAAGTGGCCGAGGATATCCGGAAGGGCGGGCCTGCTGATCTTCAGCTGTGATACCACTTTGGCATACTCCGGCGCCATCGCTTTAAAATATCCCAAAACGGTCGCGCTGATTTCCGAAAACGCCGGGACAGCAAGGCAGGTCCGTATAAATTTAAACATCAGGTCATGATCAAGATGAGGTATTTGAATTAAGGTCCTACTAAGACTCAGAATGACCTCAAACGATTCCCTGACAGAGAGGCTGTCTGGCTTAAACTGTAAATACTGGGTGCATTCCACCGCAGATAAGAGCATAACATTCTGAAGTATAAAGATTTTTTCTTTGTCGAGTCTGGGCAGGTGCTCCGGCTGAAGTATCAGTCTTAAGGGGCCGGTACGCGCCCGTATCTGCCAGGCAGGAGGCAGTGGCTGCCTCGGCATCTCCTGAGCCAGAAATCGGATGTGTTCCACCGAATGTCTGATGAGGCTCAGCAGGGTGGGCAGGTCGTTCTGATTTTCCCTGGGTAACATGCAATATATCATGCCGACTTTTTTTTGAATCCGGTCAAGATTTTTTTCCTGCAGCACCTGCCATGCTTTATGAGCGGTACTCAGCAGCTTAATAAACGCGTTACTGCTCAGCAACCGAAATGTATCATCCCGTACAATTTTAATATGCTTTGGATCTGTTTTTTTCAGGGTAGCCAGTGCCTGTCTGGCGCAGGCAATGTCTTTAGGCTGGCGCGAGAATACGGCGTATTTGCCAAAAAAATCATATAGCGCAATAAGTTGTGCTGTCAGGTCTGGATTGCTGAATAATGCATTTGTTGACTCGCGGCGGCAAAAATCCTGAATAGCCTGCATCTGCAAGGCGATCCGTTCAGCCTGATTGCGAGGAGGCGTGGGAGCAAATAAGCCCCAGTCCATCTTAAGGCCTGTCGGCTCCAGGTCCGCTTCTGGGTATTTTTCCAGTGCGGTCAATTCTCTGATTTTTTCACCAAATGCTTTTGCCAGCTCATAATTAAAGCGTAACTTTTGATCAAATTCTGCGGGTTCTGTCAGCGGATTTGGCAGGCGGGCCTGCTCTGCGGCCTCCGGCTCGCATATCTGGCCTGCTGTCTTAAGGAACTGACGGCATGTTTGTTCGCCCTTAGCGTCTCTCCGCAGCTGTGCCAGATTGCAGCTAAACATAAACAACTGAATCAGTGCGATTCTGCTTTGATGGTATTCGGGTTGGTTTTTCAGTATGTCGAGTTTTATATCCGAAGAGCAAAAATGGTTTAGGGCGTCTGCCATGGCAATCTGTTCGGTACTTAAGCTGTAATAGTTTTCTGAATGGTCTTTGGAACTGGCGGGAAACATGCGCATACCTCGTGATGATATTTTGAGTTTAAAGGGTAAAATTTAGGCGCGCAGTCTATCATAGAATCATTCAATGTCTTGTTTATTATTTGCCAGGGGCTGTTGACAGTTGATCCCCATCCCCTAACGCCGTCGTACCGCGGCGTGACCGCGGTATCCATTGATAGCAATTTCCATCGGGATGGATCTCCCGGCGGCCTGTTCTTATCAGGATTTGCGGCTGGGTGTTGACGAGCTTGCTCCGTGAGGATCGCCACGAAACGAAAGTCGACGCTGAAAGAACCTGGACATCCCCGAGCCGCTGGATTTTTTTTCCGGGCAGGATGAAGACTGCGCGGCAGCGCGACTGTCGGCATTCAGTAATGATGATTTTAGCTGATTGAGCTTATCCATCATGCTCAAGGGGTTTATTTTAACCGGATGGTTGCTGTGATCGTATTGATTGATTACCTTGGTTAAATAAAGCATGGTACTGTTGAATTCTTTCAGTGGAGCCTGGATCTGAGTCTTGTCCAGCGCCGATAATCGGGTCTGTGCCCAGTTCATTAATACATCCGTAATCTCTGCAGCCGGCCTGGTTCGCTTACCCCAGACCACACCGGGTATCACGCCTCTGTTTAAGAAATCTTCCTTAAAGTCTGTCATTGTTGTGATCAAGTCCTCTGCGATGTTTTCAGCGGATTCACTCAGGTTCAAAACGTCCATTTTTTCTCTGGGCTGGATTCGGCATGAGCGGGCATCGCGCTCTTTGGCCGAGCTTATGACGTAGTCGTTAAAATATCCTGGTAAATCGCTGTGATAAACACTCGAATCAAATTGAACAATCTGAGCTGACTGCTCCAGCGGCTCCAATGCTTTTCCGCACATTGCCAGCCTGTAAACGGGTGTTTCGTTTTGCCGGGCGAACTCGTAATCCTTTGCAAAATTACACACAGGAGACAGGCTGTCTGCTTCAACGCGGATGGTTTGCCGTATCCATTTTTCGTTTCCTTCAGTAATGAATTTTTTCATTTCTTTCCAGATAAGCTGTTCATGCGGACTCCATTCTGAAAACAGACTTTTCAGGCGGGATATGGGAGGAGAATCTATTACCTGAAATACCAGTTTAAAATGATTCAAATCACGTGGCATGTCGCCATCTGATGCGTAAAGCTGCTGAGCCAGCCGCAGCAGGAATTTTAATGCTGACTGCCTTTTTACAGGAGCATCAGGCTTAAGGACTTTATAAGAAAAATAATCAAATAACTGATCAAAATAACGCGCATTTTCCGATATAACCGCCTGGCCCTCTTCCGATTCAAATGGATGGGTAGACAGTCTTTGATACCAGGATTTACCGTGTTTTTTAAGCTCGCCGGCAATCGTATTGATAAGACCTGCCTGCTCAGAAGAGCCTGCAGATATGGCGTCCTGGACCAGTTGTCCAAATGACAGTTTTTCCTGATTAAACACACTGTGGCAGGACAGGGTCATTAACGTTTGCCAGTTTTTTAATAATTTCGAATTGCAAAGGTGTGCTCTCCTGGAAATCAGCATATCTATCGATTCATTCAACTGACGGCCGAGCTCTCCAAGGCCGCTGTCGTTGCTGGCATTCTGTTGTTTAAACGATCCCCATTGCTCCCAGACTGGGTTTTCTGGGTCATAAAACAAAGCCAGATTACGGCTTATCAGCTGCCAGACCAGATAGTTGGCAAATAACTTCTGGTAGTGGTCAAAGGATGGGAATAACGAGTTGAGATGCGTTAGTAGATCGTTTAAGGGCTTGCTGTTATGCAAACCAATGGCGCAGTATTTCAGCTGTATCAAATCCAGGTTTCGTTCCGAATCAACCGTGTCCTGACCGGCGCAGATTAACCACAGGCTTGACAGCAGCTGCCTTGGTTTTTCGCTGTCTATATGCGAAAAATCCGGTGTTATGGGTGGGGGTAAAACCGCAAACAGGCCGCCCATGCTGAGTGTTTCGAGAAAGCTGGTCTGCAGCTGCTTTTTTTCCTGCTGAAATTTATATTCCTGAGCCTGCAGAATGGGCGACAGCACGGTCTGGGCATCGTTAAGCAGGCGGATATTTTTTCGTGAATTGAGCAGCAGCGTTTTTAACTGGTCGTCTGCATCGATGTCCGCGCCCAGGCAATGGGAGCAGAATGTCTGTAACAGCTTATTGTATTCGCATGGATCCTGGCTAAGTAACTCAATCAGATTTTCCCGATAGCTACTGTCCCTGCGCGGCGACGACGAGTCGCAGCTGCTCTGACTGCTGCTGGACGTCAGAGAGCCGTTTGAATCGCTGAGCACCGGGCTGGAAGAGGACGCAAGCGCACCGCGATCATTGGAGCTTAACAGTGGAAAGGTATCTCTCATCTCTTTTCTCTGGGTGGCCAGAACCTCTTCGTCGGGCAGATTGCTCAGTTTGATTTTTGACAAATCAATAGACCTTAAAAGAGAGTGGATAAGCGGGCTGCTGGTCAAATCGTAGGGGGTTTTTTGCTCTGCATTCGCCAAAACACGATTAACCCCAGGTTCGTTCATCAAGGTTTGAATCCAGACTGTGTTATCATTGACGACACCCACATGCAGGGTAGTATTGCCATGTTCGTCCTGGGTATTTAACAGGTGAGACAGGCGTTTGCTTATTTTTTCCATAAAAACAGGATCTAAATCCGGTGTTTTAGCTAAATAATGCAGTACAGTCTGACCGAAATTATCAGGAATATCGCAGAGTTTGATTAAGCCTTCATGCTCTATCATCAGTTCAATAATTTTTGTTTTTTTATTGAGAAGAAGATGATGAAATATATTCTGACCTTCTGAGAAGGTTATTCTGGAGAAGTCTTCTCTGTTTGTTTCAAATAATTCAATTAGATTTGCTGCTGTTGTTTCTGGTGAATTTCCATTGTTAATTAAAGCGATTATATCTTGATTATTCATAACGTTATTCCTTAATGCGTACAAATGTATTAAGACAGCTGCCAATCGCTTACAATTTATTCCTTATTGTTTTGTTTATGCGTTTTCAGTTTAACTATAAGCCACTAAGGTGAAATAATAGTCTATTTTTAGAGCAAACCGCAAGTATTTTTCTTATCGAAAAACTGGCTGGATTGTCTTTTAATGTAGTATGATTCTCTTGGAAGTCAGACGCAGCCTGCTCTTTACTCATTTTTAAATAAGGAAAATTTTTTGTATGTCACGTGAAAAAATACTGGTTGTATCTTCCAATTATTATAAGGATTTGTCTGCTATACAGCTGGATAGCTGCCGCAAAATACTGGATCGCTCTCCTTATCTCTTCGACCTTGAAATAGTCGACGCAGGAGCCTATGAAATCCCTGCTGTTATTCAGTATTTTCATAAAAATAAGCCGTATAATGGATATATTCCTCTCGCCTTGTTGCTGAAAGGAAGCACCGATCATTATGAATTTATCTGGGAGCACGTGAAATCCTGTTTTATTCAGTTTGCAATGGATGGAATTTTGATTGGCAATGGCATTATTTCAGCCCCCAGCATGGAGATTCTACGTTCGCGCGTTGAGAACAACGAACGGGTTGAAGAAGCATACCGTGCTGTTGATTATCTGATTCGGATGCAAAAACGCCTGAGGGGCGCTTAAAAAAACGTATCGTAAACCCGGCTCATAATAAACGGCTAATCGATGCCAGTCCCGGTGCCTTGTCAAGATTAAATACAGGGGTAGGGTGGGTAAAGGAGCGACAGCGACGTGCCCACCATGGTTGTGCGCTGTGCCAATGCCTGGTGGGCACGTCGCTGTCGCTCCTTTGCCCACCCTGCCTCTGCGATCCAGGCGCTGACCGATACCTTAAGGCGCGGGATTTGTCGCTTTCAAAAACGCGTCAGTCGTGTTCACCAGACGTGGAGCATCTTCCACTGGCATGATCAGTCGTGCAGCCTTTTCTGAAAAATCGATTTTGCTCATATCAATAACGCGCAGGGTCAGGTCATTGTAGGTGCGATAATAAAACATCCTGTGCGTCAGGTCCTTGAATACGGCCCACTGGGTGATGTCAGTTTCGGTCTTGCCGTTTTCCGTTGAGCGCACGTATCCAGCCGGCAAATCCACGTTGTTCATGATGTGCTGAGCCAGATTGACCAGTGCGGTTGCGTCCTTCACTTTGTATACGTTGGCTGCCATAAACGCCAGTTTAACAAAACGGGACGGTGGTGAGGCATCACCAGGCAGACCGAATGCGCCAGAACCCTGACCGGTGGCGGAATAGGTCATGCCTCCCTGGGTAACGGCCTGAGGAATGTCTGATGACAGATTAATGTAGTTACGTAAGTTAGTGACGTGCCAATCGTATCTGGGGGCATTGGTCATAATACCCATGCTGTCGAACACGTTGATTTTATCGTTATAAAACTCAACGACGATTCCCTTGCCGCTGGCATCGCGAATAGTGGCATGAGCGGGCAATACCGCGTCGCCGATTTGAGGAATCACCTGTGTACTGACGTAGACGTTTTTCAAGGCCTCTCTCACTTCGTCCACGGTTTTGAAATTACTGAGTATCCAGTCACCAAATACAGAATAGGGTATGGCCTGCGCGTCTTTCCCTTCTGGAATGGTCTGATACTGGGTTTCACCTGGCAGGTACAGATAACCAAAGGACATACCGGCTTCGTTCATACCATCAAAGCTGGCGTCAATGCCGAAGCCATCAAGGTACAGGTAGCCGTATTTTGATTTCCAGCTCAGACCCGGTCTGTTGTTGGGTGTGGTTGTTTTAAACTCACGGCCTCGGGGTGAGCTGCGCAGGTTGGATTTCAGATCAGCGCCGAACTCCATGGTGCGGGCTACCATCATGGTGCCGTCTTCCGCTGTCAGTTTGACGTCGCTGCATCCAATAGCCGGGGATGACAAAGCCAGGCATAGGGAGGTGACGGCCAGTAAGCGATTAACAGGTAATTTTTTCACGGGTTCTCCAGGCTGATTGAATGGATGTACGGCACAAAGCATGTCATTTTATACCGGCAAATACAATGAGCAGCTCATTTTTTAACCATTAATTGACATTAATACTTGAAAAACAGAGGTATAAGCTGCAAAATTCAGTAAATTTTTAAGGAGCTGATCAAGATTAAAATCTCTGTTGTCGCCCCCATGTTTAATGAAGAACAGGTTATCGAGACCTTTCTTGAAAAAACAATTGATGTGTTGCGCACCCATTTTGTCGATTATGAACTGATTCTTATCGATGATGGTTCGACCGACCACACGGTGTCGCGCTGTGTCGCCTATATTAAGGATAATCCAGCCATCCGCCTGATTTCCTTCTCGCGCAATTACGGTCACGAAATTGCATCAACCGCGGGTTTTGATCATGCTACGGGCGATTACGTGATTTTGATGGATGCCGATTTGCAGCACCCGCCTGAGCTGATCCCGGAAATGGTCAGCAAAGCCAACTCGGGTTATGACGTGGTATGCGCGGCGCGCAGTAACCGGGAGGAGGAGTCCTGGCTGAAACGGGTAACCTCAAAGGCGTTTTATGGCTTCGCCCGCAAAATGACGGGATTTGAGTTAACTGCCGATCAGGGGAATTTTCGTCTGCTCAGCCAAAAGGTGGTGGAGTCGCTCAGGAAGATGAAAGAAAGCAATCGTCACTTGATTATGATGTTTGCCTACGTTGGTTACAAAACGGCAACCATTTCCTATCATTGTCCGCCCCGTATTGCCGGAAAAAGCAAATACAATCTTTTTAAGCTCATAAATCTGGCTCTCGATTCCATTATTGGTTTTTCGGCCAGACCGCTGAGAACCATGTCGTTTATATCGGTGTTTATCAGCGGAATCATGATGTGTTATGCCGGTTTTATCCTGATTCAGAAGCTCTTTACCCATCAACAGCTGGCGGATGGTATTGCTTCGGTTATTTTCCTGACATCCGGTCTTTTTTCCGTATTGTTTCTGTTTCTGGCCATTATTTCGGAATACATCAGCCGGATTCTGGTCGAGACCAAAAACCGGCCTTTATACAACATCAAACAGGAAATCAGCTATGACAGCATTAATCGGCCTGATTAACCGTTTTTCCAGTTATCTGGCCGTTGGTGCCATTAATACCCTGCTCTGTTTTCTACTGATGTATCTTGGTCATTTGTGGGGTATGAATTATCTGTATTACACAGCCTTTGGTTACCTGTTTACTATCGCGTTCAGTTTTTTCATGAATCTGCGCTTTACCTTTCAGGTCGAAGGACAGCTGATGAAGCGATTGACCCTGTTTGCAGCGATTGGCGTGTTTAATCTGCTGCTGGTGGAGTACATTGAGTTTACCCTGGTTGAGCGCTTTGATTCCGGTAAGATTTTCGCGATTGTCTGCGGCATGACCTGGAACGTGCTGGCCGGATTTCTGGCCAGTAATTTCCTCGTTTATCGACGGACGCCAGAGGTCAGCTCATGAGTAAGGCGATTATTCTCTGTGCTGATGATTATGCGCAGAATGCAGATATTTCCGCCGGTATTTTATCACTTATCCGCCAGCAGCGGCTCAATGCGGTCAGCTGTCTGGTCAATGTACCAGCCTGGCGCGAACTGCAACAGGAGCTGACCTCCGTGCAGGACAGTACCTCTATTGGTCTGCACTTTAATCTGACGCTGGGCTCCGCGCTCAGCTCCGCCTGGCAGGCGCGCTATGGCACTTGTTTTTCGGGCCTGGGGGCGCTGTTGAAACGCTGTTATTCCGGTCAAATGGCGCGGCAGGTCGTTGAGGCAGAAATCCAGGCCCAGCTTGATGCCTTTTGCGAGGCAAGAGGAGCCTTACCGGACTTTATTGACGGGCATCAGCATGTGCATCAACTGCCCGTGATTCGTGATGCCTGGCTGAACTGGTATGCCAGGCAGCAGCCAGCGCTGTTCTTTCGCAACACCAGCAACGGTCTGACCGATTGCCTGGCCGGCTGGACCGATTTTCCGAAGCGCCAGGCCATAGCCCTGCTGGGAGGAATGACGTTCAGACGCCGTCTGCGTCAGCAATCCGTTCCCGCCAATCAGAGCTTTGCCGGTATTTATGATTTTACCCAGGCTGAACATTATCGACAGTATTTCCGCCGCTTTCTGGCGATAACGGGGGATAAGGGCCTGATTATGTGTCATCCGGGGTATCCCTCCTCCGATCACGAGGATCCTTTAAGCCCATATCGTCAGCATGAATGGCAATATCTGCAAAGTGATGCGTTTTGTCAGGACATGGCGGAAGCGGGCTGCCACTTACAAAAAAAATCAGCAGTACAACCGGATGCGCCGATTCATGTCTGATACAGCAAAACAATATGTTATAAACGGGGTACGGCGGAGCTATCTGATTGCTGGCCTGATGTTTCTGCTGGTATGCCGTCTGCTGACGATGGGGCTTATTCCGCTCAATGACACCACCGAAGCACGTTACGCAGAAATTGCCCGTAAGATGCTGGAAACGGGAAACTGGGTCACGCCTCTGCATGATTACGGCGTTCCTTTCTGGGCCAAGCCGCCCCTGTCTACCTGGCTGTCGGCACTGTCCATGAAGTTTTTTGGCGTGAACGAACTGGCGGTGCGCCTGCCCAGTCTGCTGCTCTCGCTGGGGGTGCTGTGGCTGGTCTGGCGGGTGGCCAGAAGCCGCGCGAGTGAGGTCGGTCTGAATGCTGTGCTGGTGTTGTCGACTTGCGCATTTTTTCTTTTGGACGCCGGAACAGTGATGACCGATCCGGCCTTGCTGTTCTGCATCAGTTTAAGCATGGTGTCTTTCTGGCTGGCCGTTGTCGAAGACCAGCGCCTGTGGGGCTATCTGTTTTTTGTTGGACTGGGTCTCGGGTTGCTGGCCAAAGGTCCCATCGCGCTGGTGCTGACCGGGATGCCTTTGTTTTTCTGGGTGCTGCTGCGCAGACAATGGCGAAACCTATGGGTCAAACTGCCCTGGATCACCGGCGGCCTGCTGATGCTGGCCATTTCCATACCCTGGTATGTACTGGCCGAGCGGCGCACACCGGGTTTTCTTAATTATTTTATCGTTGGCGAGCACATCAAGCGCTTTCTGGAGCCGTCCTGGCAGGGCGATAAATACGGTTTTGCTCATGTTACGCGGCGCGGCATGATCTGGGTCTATGCCCTGATAGCCATATTACCCTGGACTGGAAACGTGCTGCTGTCCCTGATTCGCTACCGCAGACAGCTGCCGGTCCTGTGTCTGGATGAGCATGGCTGGGTCAGTTATCTGATGCTGTTTGCGCTGATTCCCCTGCTCTTTTTTACCTTTGCCCGAAACATTATCTACCCTTATGTGTTTCCCAGTCTGCCGGCATTTGCGCTGGCCTTTGCTGAACTGGCGCAGAGGCTGAGTTTATCGAGCCGGGTTACAAGACTGTTTCTGACTGCGGCATCCATCACGGGCACATTGATGCTGGCTGCACTGTTATTGTTTGCAGAGGAACCTCAGTGGGTGGCAAAGTCACAAAAACCACTGGTCGCCCTCTGGAATACAGAAGAGCCTGCCGTGAACAGTCTATTGATTTACTGGGCCGACCGAGCTCCCTTTTCCGCACAGTTTTATTCCCGGGGGCGCACCAAAGCAACGCTGGATCAAACGGAATTGTGCCGATTACTGGCAGTGCATCCGGGCAGTCATGTAGTACTGAACGCGAAAATGCCCATTCCATTTCCCTCTTCCATTCGGGCGCATATGAAACTCCTGGCATCCATCCCCGTTTTGAAGGAAACATTGCTGCTTTTTCAAACGGAAAATGTGCGTTGCTGACGTCACCATGGCTACCGCTCAGGTAACCTGTAAGCAGCTTGCCATACTATAGGTGATCATTCATAATGCATCATGTCCTTTTTTATGTCCAAATACCATGCCTGAACAAGCCCTGATTATCTCATCCGCCAATCAACTGCTGAAACAGACTGATCACTCCATTCGCCTGAATGAGGATGGTATCTGTTCGGGCATCGCCTCGGTTTATATTAAATATTTCCTGTCAGGGAGGGAGTCTGATTATTTCAGGCTATGTCATAAGCTGGCTAATCCTCCCGCGCATTACAGGATTGGCGATGATGAAGAGCTGGATTACTTCATTTATGAAGTTCAACTGGCCTTTTCACCCAATACATTCATCCTTGGAGCCAGACAATCGTCTCTGGAAAAGTTCCTGACCATCGAGGGACAACCTATAAAAAATGAATTTAATTTTGGCTTTCAAACCACTGATAGTGTGTGGACTACATTCTTTGATGCCATTAAAAATAATGGCCGCGCCTATTATATTTCATCGATGGGCCATGCCATTGCTCTGTCATGTGAAAATAACCAGTGGTCTATCGTCGACTCTAACTATAATTTAGACAGCTTTACCGACACCGGAGCTAAAAACAAAATAATCGTTTTAACTGCCAGTGAGCTTATTTTGGAGCTGAGAAGGGTTTTTGGCTACAAAGCCGACGAAATGTCGGGATTTTCTATTCGCTGCTTTGCCAGTCCGAGGCAGTTAAAACAGGGCCGCTATCCTCAAAAACATGATTTTTGGCCGAGTGAGGCAGTAGAGTCAGTTGCGTCAAGCTCTAATGACCCGATTAAGGATAATAAATCGTTTAATTTTGCTGCTGAAGCCTATGATTACGATACCATCGATACCATATTTAAAAACAACCGCGTCACGCGGATTAATTTATATCATGCTCTCGTCTATAATCCTGAATTCGTGCTTCGCAACTTTCATCAGTTTGATGCCACCTTTCAATATGAGGCGCTTGTTATTACAGCCCAGACAGCACGGACTGATTTATTGAAAAATACCGTTACGCTGTTTAAAGACAAAAGCAAGAATGAATTAAAAAGCCTGTTAGAAGCCAATAATCCCTCACTCCTGGAAGCAGGCGCGCGCTCTCTCAATCCTGAAAATCATGATGTTATTCTGGATCTTTATGATTACGCCGGGATCCATTTCAACGAGTTGTATAATTTTAATTTTTACCGCCTGCTGAAAAAAATAAGTGGCCATGGTCAGTCCAGCTCGCTTGTGCGATTGACAGCAATCCCCAGGTTATCAGTTAATCCAGAAAAAATCGTTGATTATATTTTTTCTGCTGCCGTTAAAAATAACAGCAGCACCCTGCGGTTCTGGCTGAAAAAGATCCGAGGAAAAACCGGGTTGCCAACGCTTAGCCCTAAGCTTGTTCTACGTACGAATCTTGTTAATCTGAGGCTGCTCCTGAATCATGGCTTCACAGTTGAGCCTGCTCTGATAGCACATGCCATGAAGCAATCCAATCCGCACATAATAAAAGAGCTGGCCCTGCACCTGCCCGATTCTGCCTGGAAAGATTTCATTATTCAGGTTATTGATAAACAGCCTGTTTCAGAACCCATTGCTTTATTTGCAGAGCATGATGGGTTGTCCGCGTTTACCCTGCTGGCGCGTTTTGGAGAGAATCAGTTAATTCAGGATAATCTACCTGATGTTATCGAGGAGGGGGATAAAGAAAAGGCCTTAATAACCGCCATGGAGCTTGGGAATACGGCATTGGTTTCTCTACTGATGAACCTGGGTTGTCAGACGGGCAACGACACCAAATTCCGTTTACTGGAAGACAACCTGAAAGCAGGGAATACAAACATAGTTGATGCGGTTATTGCATCCAGACCTGAAGCCCGGGAGTTGTTTAAAAAGGAAAATCAACAACTGCTGATGCTGTTACTTGCTAATAAAAAAAATCAGCTGTTTGTGGAGTGCTGGCCGTTATTGGCGGAAAAAGAGCAGGATCAGCTCCTCGCTAATTCTTTAAGCAGAGGGAATCTGCCTCTATTTGATCTCATTGGCAGGCATTATGATCTGGATACCGTGGGTGCCTCACTGTTTGAACGCCGATTACAGCGCTTCGATTCCACCCTGGATCCTTGCAATATTTTTCATGCCTACGTGCTTTTTAAGCGAGTGAGCCCCCCACACATCAAGCGCGTATTAGATAAGTATCATCGCCATGAACAAGGATCGCTGCTGCCTGCGTTAAACGCCATGCTATTATACAATATGCCTGATTTCGCAGCAGCTTTTCTTGAGCCCGGTTATTTGACCCCGGAAGATCACTATCGGTTACAGCTGCAAACGATGCAATCCGGTCGTACGGATAACCTTGAATTCCTCATCCAACACTGCCCTGCACTGTTAGAGAATCTGGATAGTTATCGGCGACTGGCTGAAGAGGGTCATTATGAATTACTCGCCCTTTACCTGAAGCAACATCGCCTGAGTGATACGGCTACGCAACTGTTCCTGCTGGATCATGCTATGACACGCAGGGAATCTCCTTTACTGACGCTCATAAAAGAGATGGTATACATCCTTGCCAATACGCTGGATCTGAATGAGCACATTGAGCGCCTGCTCGACTATGCGTTTGTAACCGATGATCGGCGCCTCTTTCACATGCTGCACAGCACAGGCCTTTTGAACCATGTTTTACCCGCCGACTTATTTATCAGAGCCTGTCGTGAACACAGTCTGCGGATCAGCAATGAACTGCTCTCTCAGCCAATATCCTTTGCGAATGAGCAGGAAATAAAAAAATCGCTGCAAACCTTATTTGCAGATTTAAACATGAACCAGATTACGGAGCTGGTTTATGAAAAAAGCTTAAATCACCTTTCTGCTTTTATGGCGACGCATCATTACAGCCCTACGTTCAGCCAGCTGAATCTATCGATAGAAGATATGGTGTTCGACGAGGGACTTTCTTCTTCTACGAGCCTGCGTCAGCTGGTGATTGCCAATACACTGGACGGCGCGGATGAAGCACACGGCAGGCAACTTATTGATCAGTTAAACGCGCCACGCCCACTGCATGAAGGCGGTCTGGAGCTTATCATTCAGCATGCCAGTCAACCGGTTTTTTTACGGGCGCTGATGAAGCCATACCCCTTTAATGACATCATCTCCCTTCTGATTGAGCGTGAGGACTGGCAAGTCCTGATCGTCTTGTTACAAAACAGGGAGATGAGCGACTTATCAGATGATCTGTTGCACAGGCTGCTGCCCCATGCTGATTCGCTGTTTATCGAGCTGGTCGATTATACCATGCAACGTTCTGACAAGGATCTGCGCGCCGGGCTCAATGCGCTGTTGCTGGACAACAGTCGCCTGATCCTTGCCAGAGTGTTTGTAAACCACCGCCATGCCCTGCAGCAACTCATCATGGAAATAGAGCAGCAGATGCGCCTGAATGGCCGATCGTTAAAAGCGATCTCGTATCGTTACGACCTGGCGGAGTCACTCATGGCCATGGACAGGGCCATAAAGGAAATGGAACCCCGCATCACGCACTTTATTCAACAGGTTAATGAGCACGATCATTTATATGCTTTGTCTGGCAATGAGACCCTCAGGGCTGAACTGATGGCCATCAAAGCTGATTTAGATGCCTTTGAATTATCTACACACTATTTTGATCAACAGGAACAGCTCAGCCACTTATTCGAGGCTCTCAGCCTGACGTCAACCGAGCCGCAACAGCGTAACTCCCTGACAATGGAGGATAGGGATGATACCTCGCTGGAGAGTGACGATGAGCGTCCTGTTTTGCAGGAAATAAGCGCCCCTGAACCCCTGATGCCAGAAGACAAATCGAATCCGATGGTCGAGGAGCTCAAGAGGGTGATGCTGGCGTATATTGAACAGCGAAGGCAAAAGCGAGACCCAATTTTACCCTTCCAGTTTAACAAGGCAGACAAAATCGATGCAGCAACATCGGTGCTTAAGCGGGTATGCTCAGAAAATACTCCAGACCATGACTTTATAACTCACAGGCAACGGGCGGCCTTGCATGATGGGCAGCTGTTCAACGCCCTTAATGGTGTAACAAGCCAATATCACTTTCAATCCGTTCATGATTTTATTGATGAAATGAACCGGCCTGCGCTCATACGTGCCTTACGAGCTTACCAGGACATGCGAGCACGGGGCGATGAGCGATATCATCCCGGCTTTTTCAGGCAATTTACCAAAACCGAGAAAATCAATGCCGTTAGCAAACTGCTGGCGATACTGGAAAACGAACCGGTCAGTCAAGGTGTCAGTGAGCGTGATATTAATGCCCTGAAACAGGGTTCTCTAGGGCGCCTTATCAATCGCCATGTTAACGGACGATCGTTTTTTCTGCGCGTACAAATGGATCATGCCATCAACAATCAGACCGTATCGTTGTCTCAGGGATAGTGCGCAACACGGGGGGGTGGATATCAGAGTGATACCGTTGATTATTATCCCTTGTTCCCGGATTACGGCTTCGCCTAATCCGGGCTACGTGCTGGACAATTTTATATAATTTGCCTTTCCCGCCTGCGCGGGAATGACAGCCCGGAGTTTTTGTCCAGTACAGAATAAAATACCTAAATTGTAAAGTTTGTTAATGTTTCGTTAAGAAAAGTATGCTTATACTTTACGTGCTTTACACAAATGCAACTTAACAAGGAGTATTAACATATGAAAGCATTAGGGCGTTTTTTGCTGGGCGTTGCCTACGCAGCGGTACCTGTTTTGGGATGGTATATGTTGTACAAAAGTTTCAAACGCGTTAAATCCGACCAGATTTCGATGATTCAGGACGTCAGCGGTCAGGTGAGGCTGATTGAAGAGGGGATCTGGTTTCGCCCCTTTCCCGGCGACAGCTTCGGGCCGGTTTTTAACAAAGCGGTGGATTTCATTGATTTTGGGCCGATCAAGCGTGTGCGCATCAAGGCAAATGAACTTGCCTATAAAACCGATGCCAACGGTCAGCTGGTCTTGCTACAGCCAGGTATTCATCTGATTCATGCGGCTCAAAATGAAACCTTTGACCGCCATACTCAGATTAAAGACAGACAGCAGGATATAAACGATTTCGGTGCCAAAATAATCGTTCGTATCCGTGAAGGGTTTCTGGGGGTTAAAACCGCTGCGGACGGACGCTACATTGAGCTGCCACCGGGCATACATGAAATTGACTGTGCTGCCGGTGAAACATTCGACGCCGCCACGGGCATACAGAACATAGGCCAGGATGACTTTGTTCTGGGCAACAAACGCTACGTGACCATCCGTAATGGTGAGGCAGGAGAATGTTATCGGAACGGTATTTTTGTGTATCTGGAGCCAGGAACGCATGTTTTGCCTTCGACGGATCGCTTTGAAAAAAAAGTACCGGTAGATACGGACGTAATTGATCTGGGCGCTCTGAAAGTCGTGACCGTCAAAGAAGGGCAGGTGGCCTTTGTCAATACCGAGAATGGTGTTGTTGAGCGAGGGCCAGGCAAGCACTTGATTAGCCAGACAGAAGGCAATTATTTTAATTCCATCATCAACACCTGTCCTCAGGGCATACGTCTGCCTCCTCTGACGGTGATGTGTGCGGATCAGATTGAAATGCGCGCCGAGTCGGTTCTGATTTTCCATGTTGAAAAGCCACTTTTAACCGTGGGTCTGGGTATTGATCGTATTGTTGAGTTTTTAAAGGTTTTTGCCGATGGTACTCTGCGTACCATTCTCAGTCGTTTCAATTCATCTGACATTGCTCCTTCTCTGCACGTAGATGATGATCATCACAGCACCATTCGCAGCAGTAAACTGAGTGATTTACACAAGGAATGCGTAGAGGCACTGGATGAGAAAGCCAGGGCCTGGGGATTATGCGTAACTGAGCTGCAGATTACCGAAATTCTTCCGGCGGACGAGGAGTATCTGGCTACGATACGTAATCTGGGCTCACAGCAGTCAACGGCAGAAGCCAATCGCCGACTGGCGGAAAGTCAGGCCGCCATTGCGCAGATTACGGCAAAAGCGGGAGAGTCCAAGGTAATGGCTGCTGAGATTGAGCAACGGGAAGGCATTGTGCGGGCAGAAACCGAAGCCCGGGTCCGGGCGATTCAGACCGGAGCCGAGTCTGATCAAATCATGGCTAAGGCGCGAGCCGAGGCCGAAGCCATTACCAGCGTATCGACTGCCGAAGCCCATCGAATCCGCCTGTTGAAGGACGTGGCTGAGAATGCACCGGCGGTCATTCATGATTTGATGCGCATCGACGCACAAGGAGAAATCATCAAGCAGGCGCGTAACCCGGTATTTGTACAGCCAGGTCTTGGCGATACCAGCTTCTTAACGAAAGAGAATAACGGAATGACCTTCTTCTCAACGAAAAAAGACGGAAACTCAATCACCGACGCCATTGTGCTGCAGGCCGGAGGAAGTCAGTTGAATCAGATAACGTCTACTGCGAGCATGCTAAACTAGTACTGTTTCCATTTAATTTTGACAGGTAGCGATATTGCAGGCGATGCCATTACATGTCGTCCCCGCGCAGGCGGGGACGACTGCTTCCCGAACCAGCACTGGAGCTCTATCAATATTAAATCCCAGGGTAGAGTGAGCATATCGCTGCGCTCCTTTGCCCACCCTGCTCAGGATTTTAATTTAACTCTAAACCCGTTATCCTGTAGATGACGGGTTATTGTTCTGAGTGAAGCAACATGTCGGCGAGACAACAACTATTTTATTATCTACCGGAACAAAATTCCCCAACGCAATATAATCTTGCCCGTTATTTACAGGAAGCCGGCTGGCTGCCTGGACCCTCACCAGCAGATTTTTCCATCGCGCAACTCGATTTTCATGAACAGGCTGCGCTCTGTCTGGAATACAAACACCTTCTTGCTGAGTTGATTGCCGCGCAGAACCCGGAACTTATGCCGCTGACCTTTCGCATTAATGACCATAATTGGCCGCAGGTACTCGGCAGAATTGCCGCTTCTCTTCCACATCTGGATCGTTTTCGCTGGATTCTGAAACCATCCATGCTCAACAATGGGCAGCACATCCATTTATTCCATGACCTGAATGAACTGGAGGCGCATTTTTCCTCTTCACAGCGCATGGGCGGAGAGCAGGTGCTGCAACAGTATATTGCAAGACCACATTTGCTGCGTGATCATCGCAAATACAGCATTCGCCTGTTTATGATCCTGAGCCACAAAGCCGGTGCCTGGCTGTATCCCAAAGGCTATTTTAATGTCGCCCGGCATCCTTTCGCCGGCGATAATTACGAGGATATCCGCTCGCATGTGAGTAATGAGCATTTGTACGCAGACGCGCCCAATACCATTCAGATCCCCTCGGAACGCTTCGAGTTTTTTCCGCCCTTGTATGCTCAGATAAAAAACATGCTCACCCAGCTCATCGCTGGATTGCGGGCACGTTATCCTGCGGCGTTTGACCCAAATCAGCCCGATGCTCTGGCGCTGTTTGGTGTTGATTTTATCGTCGACGAGCAGGGCCGCGTGTGGCTGCTGGAATGCAATCACGGTCCCTGTTTTCCCATCAGCGATGAACATAGTCTGCAAGCCCATCTTTACCGTGATTTCTGGCGCGCGCTGGTTAACTGCTTTGTGATACCCATGGCTAAGCCCAGCCCGGATGTTTCTCAACGCGTGGTGTTTTTTGATCAGCTGTGACAAATTTTGCGGCATTTGGCATGTTGTTTGCTAAACTAAAAGTGAGAGGTAACAAAAGGGGTCATACGCATGAACAGGTTGATTTTGCATCCCACCGAAACCAGTCAATGGTACGCTCTGGTTAACGAGGCTCAGGCCACAACGCGCCTGGTTCTCAATGAGAGTACGGAAAGCTATCTCGTTTTTCTGCTGATGCGCTTTGCGCAGGGTTCCAAATTGATGGAATCCGTTATTGCCCTTGACTTCCTCCACTCCATGAACGTCAGTGGTCAACGCCAGGTTGATCTGCTGCGCGATGTAGGAGACAAAAGCCTGTTGTTCTGCGGCCTGTTTCCTGGCATCGCCGAACGGCGCCAACTGAATCTCAGCTATTTTTCCGATATGGGGCAGTCTGCGTACCTGACCGTGGGTGAATTACAGGAAAAGCAGCAGGGTGAGTTGTACTTCCAGTTAAGCGCGCAGTTTTTAAACATGCAGGCGATTCTTCAGGCCATGCGTGGTGTGGCCGGGCCTCAGGATGTCGCGTCTATAACCGCCTGCTGCCCCTCAACCCGCACCCAGTGAGTTGGGGAACAGCAGGGCGATGTCAATGGCGTCAAACTGGTAATGCCGGTTGCAGAAATCGCAGCTTACGTCGACATGCCCTGTCTCATTTAACAATTCTTTGGCGTCTTTTTCGCCAAGAATGGTTAAAACCTGTTTCATTTTACTGACGCTGCAGCGGCATTGAAAACGTACGGAGCGTGCGTCATAGAGGCGTATTTCGGTCTCATGATACAGGCGGTGCAGCAGCACGGCGTTGTCCAGTGTCAGCAGTTCTTCAGGCTTCAGGGTCTGACCGATCATCAAAGCGTATTCCCAGAAATTCTCGCGCTCCACAATATTCTGACCCGGCATCAGCTGCAGCAGGAGGCCGGCTGCCTGTTTCTCATCAACTGCCAGACAGACATGCGTTGGTATCTGTTCTGACTGGGCAAAATAATGCATCAGATTTTCGCTCATGGCGGTACTCTGAATGGGTACGATACTTTGATAGGTCTGCGTTTGTTTATCCTGACTGATGGTCAGAACCATCTGCCCCTGCAAGAACGCCTGAGCATATTCTTCGGTGCTCAGATTCTCCTGATATTTGGCAAAGGCGCGCATATGCAGCTGGTGATCACATTGAACCAGGAGCAGGGGCAGGCGACTGTCCCCCTGAAACTGCAGGCTGAGATCCCCTTCAAATTTGATGCTGCCGGTCAGCAGCAGACAAGACACAAGCGCCTCGCCCAGTAATTGTCTGATCATGTCAGGGTAGGGGTGCTGGTTCAGAATACTGGTGTAGGTATCGCCTAAATGAGCAATTTCGCCGCGAATGCTGGCATGTTCAAACATAAAGCGTTGCAGGGTATCCATGGTGATCGTCAGGCCTGAAATTTAAAAGGAGCCATGATATCACATTATCACTTTAGCGTGTCAGGCAAACTTAAGGCTGATTGGAAGTCCCCGCCTGGGCGGGGACGACAGGATAATTCCATTTTGATGAAATCGCTTGTCAGTTTCACTTAAAACCAAACTGAGTGGATTCGCCTTCGCCATCTATTGCCGCAGCCGAAGCCGAATCAGGATTGACACTCGAACCCGGTGCAGATCGGCGGTCTGGCTGATAATCATTTGAGACGGATGCCTGACCCACCCTTTGGCTGACCGGTTGATATGACTGACGCTTCAACGCAGAGGAGCCGTATAAAGGTGCAGGTGAGCTGTCATCAATATCTTGATGGCGCGCAGCACCAACAGACCTGTGCTCTTTGCGCTTATTGTCGAAAATCCAGCCTATCCCTGCGCCAGCCAGGCTGCCGACAATGGCAACAGACACCCCGATGCCGATGACAGCCGCCAGACCCAGACCAGCCGGGGGGAACATGGAGATCAAACCCAGTGTAAGAACCCCAATGCAGACAAAACCCAGGAATCCCCCCATCATCTTAAATATATTGTTGTTCAGGAAAGATGCATAGATGCCTGGTCTCTGTTGGATTTGAGAATCGTGGTCGTACTCAAGGCGATCACGGTTGCCATTGACTGGCATCTTCAGTCCCAATGTGTTGAGGCGATCATGCAGTATAGGAAGGTATGTGTTCTCTGACCTGTTTTTATGCCTCTTTTCGGGCGTGTCAGCGAGAATAGCCATGAATCCTGCCGCCTGCATCAAATAAACTACACCCAGCTTATCATCCAGCATGGTGACATTTGCAGGGGCGACTTTACGATAATATTCAGGCGCTTCGATACCAACTACGCCGAGTCCTTGAATGCCTTCAGTCAACTCCATCTCAAGCTGTAAAGAATCGACGGCCATCAGTGCCTGAAAAAATTTGTTATCCCCTTCTCTCAGTAATGCATTTGTTTGCAGAAATGGCAATACACGAATAGTCAGAGTTGTCTGCCCTAATTGAATCTGAAACCGGGCTTCTGGATTGATTTCAATCTGACCGACAAATTTGCCCCTTGTGTCCGTTAAACTCAAAACAGATTGGCCACTGGTGACGTCATGGTCGTATAAGCCGTACTGGATTACGCTCATGCAGTCATCAATCTCTTGTTCCGAGCACTGTTCCAGAGGCTTGTCAGCGAAAGTCGTAATGCCCAGCGTGTGCAGCTGAAACCGTACACGGGCAGATCTTTCGTCCGGTAAGCCGGGAATCTGATTCAACACGCCCTCTACACCCTTGGAAATACTGGGATTGACGGGCGGATTTGCTGAATAATCAATGCCGGCATTCCTGATGGCAGTATGGGCATTGCTTTCCGCGCCATCGATATTGCCCGTGGAAATAATACCCCACGGGTGACCATTCGATATAATCGCACGAAGCATTGGGGTCATTTGCTCTTCGTTCAGGAGCTGATTTTCTGGTAAATTATGACCATCGCCAGGAACCAGGGTGGAATCTCTGTCGAACAGAAACAGACGCACAGGTTCAGAGGAGCTGTGGGCGCGGTGATCCAGGTAATGCGGATTATTGTTTGCCATGGTAGTGAACTAAGCCTTATGGTTAAGAGGGTTAGCCACATTGTACATTAAATAGATTAAGAAATTATTAAACCGTCAATATGTTCCTGGACCTCGAATTGCCTCAAATTAATTGTTACCTACGCCCTAATCAAAAAAAATGCAATCGTGAGCAGCGTTGTTCCAGCAACTGGAGGTATTTTTCCTGCATGTGTTGCGATAAAAAGCTCAACCCAATCAGTTTTCGCCATTCGGGTATGCTTTGATGAAACTCTTCAATGATGCCATCGATTACCTTAGGAGCGAGTTCTAGTTTTTCTTTGGCAAAATAGTTAAGAAAATCATGTTGGGTTAAATTATTTTTTTTCCCATTCAGAGGCAGCGCAATTTCTTCCTTTGTATTTTTTTGGGCAATAGTTGAGTTTAATAAATCATAGGCAGGTGACATGGAAACTTTCCCATCCTGAGTAATCAGAGAAAAATTTTTTAAATGCATGTCTTCATTTTTCCTCAATCGTTACAGCACCCACAACATCCTGGCCAACCAATACCAATTGAGAAAAACAGTCATTTCTATCTATTTTATATTTACGCAGCAAGGCTTCAAGCATAATGCCTTCTGGAAGCAGGCCTTCAAAAAAGGGGGGAATACGTCAAAATCATAGCGTTTATTTTTTAATGGCATTGTCAGTGCCCCCCCTCCCCATCATGAAGAAATCATTGTCCATTGATTTTCGTTGACAGGCTAAAGGTAGAATAATGTTTATTAAAACCCAAAAAACAAATCTATAATGACTATATCATCCTTTTATCCGAGTCATTATGAGAATTCAGTTTCTAGGTGCTGTGCAAACCGTCACAGGTTCGAAATACCTCATACAGGCCAATAAACTGAATATCCTGGTCGATTGTGGTCTTTTTCAGGGATACAAAGAGTTGCGATTGCGAAACTGGGCCAGTCTGCCAATCGACCCTGGTAAAATTGATTACATACTATTGACCCATGCCCATATCGATCACAGTGGTTATATTCCCTTACTGGTAAAAAATGGTTTTCGTGGAAAAATCCTGTGTACAGCTGCCACCAGGGATTTGTGCAGCATTTTATTGCCTGACAGTGGTCATCTGCATGAAGAGGATGCCCGTTACGCCAATAGAAAGGGTTATTCTAAACATCATCCGGCCTTACCACTCTATACCCGGCAGGATGCGGAAGAGTCCCTGCGTTTTTTTCAGGTCGTTCCCTTTGAAGAGCGTATCCCCATTGCTGACAGTCTGTCTGCCACGTTTTACTACGGTGGTCATATTCTTGGTGCATCCTTTATTCGTCTGGAGCAGGGGGATACATCCATATTATTTTCAGGGGATCTGGGGCGACCCAGTGATCCCCTGATGTTTGCCCCAAAAGAACCCCCATCGTCTGACTATCTGGTCATTGAGTCTACCTATGGTAATCGCATACACGATAATACGGATCCTCTGATTCAAATGAAGGCCATCATTAACCGCACAGTAAAGCGTGGTGGCTCCGTTATCATTCCTTCCTTTGCGGTGGGGCGAACGCAGTCATTACTTTATTATCTGCATGAGTTAAAGATAAAAAAAGAAATTCCCGATATCCCTGTGTTTGTTGACAGCCCAATGGCGACTAATGCTACACAAATCTTTGCCCGTTATGCTGAACAAAATCGATTGACACCGGAACAAAATAAAGCGGTATGCGAAACAGCCCATTATATTAATTCAGTTGATGAATCCATGGCTCTGGATCACCAGAAATTTCCTGCCATTATTATTTCAGCAAGCGGCATGGCGACTGGAGGCCGCGTCATTCACCATATCCGTCATTTTGCTCCCAACCCCGCTAATACGATCTTATTCAGTGGTTTTCAGGTCGGTGGCACCCGTGGCGACAGAATGCTTCGCGGTGAGCGGGAAATAAAGATGTTTGGGCAAATGATTCCCGTGCGTTCGGAAGTGGCTCAGATGGAAACGATTTCAGCACATGTCGATTCTATTGAAATGCTTGACTGGCTGGCGCATCTGAAAAAAGCGCCCCGCAAAGTGTTTATCACGCATGGTGAAGCAGAGGCCGCACAGGCACTCAAAACCAAAATAGAACAGCGCTTTCACTGGACATGTGAAATACCTGCGTATTTAGACTCTGCAAAATTATGCCCGGATACGGAATGAAAAGTGAACGACTGATAAATTTTTTACAGTCCCGATGGCAATCGTTTATTGCCTTTCTTTCACTTATCGCTATTGGTATCCATCTTATTTTAAGCGCCTTGCATACAACCCACGCTAATGCTCCTTTGTTGTTTTTAATTGTCATCGGTGGCATCCCCCTGTTTTTACAGATTTTCCTGAAGCTGTTGAGAGGAAACTTTGGCGCAGACTCTCTTGCTGCCATTGCGCTGGTGACAGGGGTTGTCCTGCAACAGTATTTAGCGGCGTCCTTGATTATTCTCATGTTGGCCAGTGGGCAGACACTGGAGCGTTATGCGCGACATAAAGCGTCTTCTGTTTTACTGGCTTTGGTAAAACGAATGCCGACGGTTGCTCATCGAAAGACTGGGCGTGACATTGAAGATATTCCTCTCACTGACATTCTTATTGATGATGAAATTGTTATTTATCCTCACGAAACCTGTCCTGTTGATGGCACCGTGATTGAGGGGAATGGCTCCATGGATGAGTCGTATCTTACCGGGGAGCCTTATCGAATATCCAAGGCACCCGGTGCCTCTGTTTTGTCGGGAGCTATCAATGGCGAGTCAGTACTTACTATTCGGGCAACCCGGCTGCCAGTGGATTCAAGGTATGCGATTATTGTACAGGTACTGGAAGAAGCGGAGCAAAAACGCCCATCGATTCGTCGTCTGGGCGATCAGGTTGGCGCTGTTTTTGCGCCTCTGGCACTGCTGTTTGCCGCGGCCACCTGGTATTTTACAAATGATGCCATCCGTTTTCTATCGGTGCTGGTTATCGCAACACCGTGCCCTTTATTAATCGCCATTCCCATTACGATTATCAGTGCTATTTCGCGGGCTGCAAAACAGGCCATCATTATAAAAGATCCGGTTGTACTGGAACAATTACCCACCTGTAAAACCGCTGTTTTTGATAAAACAGGTACCCTGACCTATGGACAGCCGACCCTGACCGACGTGTTTGCGGCCCCAAATCATACGCAGGATCAGATACTGCAATATGTTGGCAGTCTTGAGCGCTACTCAAAGCATCCTCTGGCCAGCGCCGTCATTAAGGCAACGCAGGAGCGGCATATTGATTTACTGGAATCGACGGACGTATCAGAAAAGCCAGGGCAGGGCCTGACTGGCATTATTAATCAGCGGACAGTAGCCGTTACAAGTCGAAAAAAGCTGTTAGAGAAGGCGCCAGAATGTCAGCCCTTACTCCCAGCTGTTTCTCCGGGCCTGGAATGCATTATTTTATTAGACGGGCAATATGCGGCCACGCTGCATTTTCATGATGCGCCACGGGCAGAAAGCAAATCATTTATCGGTCATCTGATTCCGGCACATCAGTTTGAAAAAATCATGCTGGTTTCAGGAGACAGGGAATCAGAAGTTAATTACCTCGCCCAGCTGGTTCCGTTTACCGAGGTATACGCATCACAAAGCCCCGAGCAAAAGCTGGCCATTGTACGCAATGAAAGAAAAAAAGCTCCGACGGTGTTTATGGGGGATGGTATCAATGATGCTCCGGCCTTAACGGCTGCGACGGTTGGTATTGCCTTTGGGCAACACAGCAGTGTGACGGCGGAAGCCGCAGGCGCGGTTATTATGGAAAATACATTAAGCAAAGTGGATGAGCTGCTTCATTTGAGCATCAGTACCCGAACCATTGCGGCACAGAGCGCGCTGGGAGGCATGGTGTTGAGTCTTATTGGAATGGGGTTTGCGGCAGCAGGTTACATAGGCCCGGTTATGGGAGCCATTTTGCAGGAAGTGATTGATATTCTTGCCATTCTTAATGCCTTACGCCTGGCTTTTGGCACTAAAATTAAAATTGATTTACCCAATGACCACGGAACAGCCTGAGGATGCATGATTGGCCATGAACGCAGATAATCAAAACAGGATAGCCATTTGCCGGGTCTATACGCCACCAGCAGTGAAAGAGGGGACGTGGATTCTGGTCGATAGGCTATGGCCTCGAGGCATTAAAAAAGATGCTCTGGCTTTTGATCTGTGGCTGAAAGAGATCACCCCGAGTACAGCCTTAAGACAATGGTTTCACGAGGATATTGACCGGCACTGGCACGAGTTTATTGAGCGCTATATTGCAGAATTAAGCCATAAAGGCGACCTGATAGAGCGCATTCTGGACATGGCCGAGCAGGCTCCTGTTACTTTGTTTTACGCATCAAAAGACCCCAGGCACAACCACGCTCTCATTCTGAACGCTGTTCTGTGCTCCTGGCCCAGTCTTCCTGATAAAGCCTTACTTCTCCGGCGGTTTGATGTTCAATAACGTGGATAGATCAGGCTTGTTATGCAGCACATCCGCCAGCGTATAACGCTCTAAAACCCTCATAAAAGCAGCCTGAGCTTCATGTAGCACCCCTTTTAACCGACATACAGGCGCAATGCAGCAGTTAGCCTTTTCCTTATTAAAGCAGGGTACCAAATCAAAATGAGGCTCCAGCTGAACAATCAGCTGCCCCAGATTAATGGTTTCAGGCTGTGCCGCCATTAAAATTCCTCCGTTTTTTCCTCGAATGGTTTTTATCAGCCCAAGTCTGGCCAGATTATGAATGATTTTAACCAGGTGATTGTTCGATATGTCGTAGGCTGCAGTAATGTCCTTGATCGTGCAGGATCCCTTTTGCAGTGAGATATAAATCAGAGCCCGCAACGAATAGTCGGTAAATTGTGTCAGTTGCATTATGAATTCCTGATGGGTTATTGACGGTGATTATTTCTTTTTATAAGATGTATTGCAAATACATCTTTAAGGGGATCACTATGTCAGAGTCATTATTTAAGCGTTTGGGAGGGCAGGACGCCGTCAATACCGCGGTTGATGTGTTCTATCGCAAAATGCTGATGGATGAGCGGGTCAGTCATTTTTTTGATGATGTGGATATGGAGCAGCAAATACTGAAGCAAAAAGGATTTTTGACCATGGTGTTTGGCGGGCCTAATCAATACAGCGGGAAAAACATGCGCGAAGGGCATGCTCATCTGGTCAGACGCGGGTTAAATGATATGCACGTAGACATTGTTATTGAGCATCTTGGCGTAACGCTGGCTGAGCTGGGGGTTGCGGCAGAAGATATTGAGCGTGTCGCTGCCATTGCCGACAGTGTTCGAAACGATGTTCTGGGGCGCACATGAGTACCCTGGCATTTGAAAATCAGCTCTACACCCTGGAGCCTCAGGAAAGCGTGCTGCAGTGCCTGCTTCGTCATGAGGTTGATTATCCAAACTCCTGTCAGGCCGGTATTTGTCAATCCTGCCTGATTAAGGCCAGGGAAGGGGATGTTAATCCTTCGTGGCAGGAAGGGTTGCCCGAAACGCTGAAAGCACAGGGTTATTTCCTGGCCTGTCTGGCAAGGCCTGAGGACGCCATTCAACTGACGGCCCCTGACAGTGCTGAATGCGAGGTACGCGCGCAAATAATCAACGTGAAGCCGCTTAATTACAATGTGATGCAGCTGACACTTCATGCGGAGAATCTGGAGCATTGGGTTCCCGGTCAATACCTTAGTCTGATTAATCCAGAAGGCGTGATACGCAGTTATTCCATAGCCAACATTCCCCGGCTGGAAGGATTTATTGAGTTACACGTCAAGATTTATCCCGGCGGAAGCATGGGGCAATGGCTGGTGAACAAGGCCGCCAGACATACCAGCGTAACATTAAGAGGCCCCTTTGGTCGTTGCTTTTACCACAACCCGGAGCAATTGGCGTTTGACATGTTACTGGCGGGAACAGGAACAGGGCTTGCGCCACTCGTTGCAATTATTAAGAGTGCGCTGAGTCAGGGGCATCTGGGGAGCATTACCCTGGTTCATGGAGGCCTTTCAGATGAAGATATTTACTACGCAGAAGAGCTTAAAACGCTGGCGATGCTGTTTCCGTCTTTTGTATATGATCCCTGCGTACTGCAAAGCCCTGGGGGGTATCCGGAGGCCAGTATAGAAAAGCGGGCATTACGGCATTTAAACCACCCGAAAGACACCCGCGTTTATGTCTGCGGCCCCAAGGACACAACTGATAAACTGAAAAAGCATATTTTTCTTGCCGGTGTGCCTTCTCAGGCCATTTTAAGTGACGTATTTGTATAGGCTTTTTTTACAATCGATGTCAAATCAGAATCTCTTCCAGCAGGCGCCCTTCCAGAGCGGCTGCTATGATTTCGCTTTTACGGCTGACACCCAGCTTGTTTTTGATATTTTGTGAGTAGCCTTCAACCGTTGTCTGCTGCAAAGCCAGGGCGGCCGCGATCTCCTGAGCATTCATGCCCTTAACCATACCCGTAATAACCATAATTTCCTGACGACTCAAGGAAAATGATAGGTTGTTGAATGTGACTGCATAGCTTTTATTAATCAGCAGTGATTGAATAGAAGGAAGAGAGAGGTGGGTGATAACATCGACGGACAGATACAGCAGTTTGTTAACAGGTTGAAAAACACCTAAAATGGCACAATGCGTTTCTCTGTTTTTGGTAAAAACAGGATATAACGTACCTTTGACTTCCCGCTGATACGCTGGTGTTGCCAGGGGGTGAAGTATTTCATTAACCTGGAAGGATTTTGCCTCGTCAAACAGTTGCTCATCGTGACGGCGTATGGTTTTTAGCAGCTGCCGGTTGTTGGTCAGCTCTGCGTCTTTCCTGCCCAAAATGGTCTTGCCTGAAAGATGTCCCATTAACCGGGAAAAATTTTTGTTGGCATGACGATATAAACCGTTCTGATCCTTGATGGATATACAGACAGGCCCTTTTTCAAACACGCTCAGCAGATCCATCAGCGGCATATCGATACAATACTCGTCAGTTAAGGCCAAAAAATCAGCCTGTAACAGGGCAGAAGAAAGGCTCATATCGTCTCCTGAATATCGACAGGGGTAGAGTAAAAATTTTCTTTATTTGTCGCAATGCGATCACGGTGTATAATATTTGACATATTTGCCCGGTGAGTCCAAAAGAATTATGTATTCCATGTTTTACAGTAATGTTGTCGTTCGTCCTGACGACACAGGGTTTATCCTCAGCAACGGGGTCCGTATGACCTGGCAGGAGGCGAATGATCTGGTGGAGCGCTGGACGTATTATCTATTGAGCCTCGACATCAGACCTGGAGACCGCATCGCCCTGCTGGTCCAGAATGAAGATTTGCATGTGTTTTTTCATCTTGCGCTTGACAGGCTCAATGCTACCGTTGTTCCCCTTGACACAGCGATACCCGGCGAACAGTTGAAGCATTTACCCGACATAAAGCTGTTGTTTATGGATTATACGGGAATATGGCATGATTGTGTGAAAAATAATGTCATCCTGCTGCAGCAGGGGGCGCTTTCTCCACCGGACGTAACCGGCGCAGGTTGTTCGGCGCTTCCGGCCATCGTTCGAGATCCATTAATTCCCAGCTATATCGTTGCCTCTTCAGGCACCAGCGCCAGCAAAAAATGGATCCCGGTTTTGTCGGCAGGCTTATATGAATGGGCAAAAATAGAAAAAGACTGCTTTCCATTACGGGCACCTTATCGTGTTCTGTGCACCCGAAGCCCGGCTTACGACGCCAGAATTTCAGAGTATGTCAGAGCATTTGCCGGTGGAGGAACGCTGGTGATGCTTTCTCAGGAGCAACGCAGGGATTTAGAGGCTATTATTCGAGCCTGTGAACAACATCGCAGCACGTTCCTGATTCTTATCGCCTCTCAACTGACCATTCCGACGCTGGATCGCGTGATTGAACGTCTGGCCCGGGCCGGCCTGAAACACCTGCTGGTTACAGGCGATGCCTGCTCACTAAGGCTGAAACAAGTATGTGAAAAACACGATGTTTCACTATGGAACTGCTACGGCCCTACCGAAGCAACACTGGGCATGAGTATCTGTTTGATGAATAACCTCGATATCTGTGATGAAAATGGCCAGCAAATCGTCCCCATTGGCCTGCCCAACAGCGAGTTTATCCGCTTCCATCTTATTGACGAATGCCTGTATATCGAATCCCCGTTTCTCTCACCTGGTTATATAAATGACGATGAACGCAGCGCAAAAAACTTTCCCACCCTGATGATTAATGGCAGGGAAACGCGCGTATTCAATACTGAAAACCGCTTTTCCCTGAGTGCCGATGGTCGGTTCCTGATTTTCAAAGGACGAATAAACGCTGAGGCACATTGCAAGGTTGCCGGAGTAAAGGTTGAAGCGCATGCAATAGAAGAATGCTTTAAACAATACAATCTGGAAATGGGACGCGAGCTGTTTCAGGTTTGTGTGCTTATCAAAAACTGGCGTGGGCAGCTAAAGCCTGTTGCTTATCTGCTTGAGCAGGAACCCATCGACAAATGGCATTTTATTGATTGGCTGAGGCAACGGTTACGAGCGGAAGAAATCCCGGTCTGTATCAAAATTCCGTCCTTACCCGTATTGGTTCCGAGTGATAAAATAGACAGACAGGCGCTGATAAGGCGAGTAGACGCCGACAGTGAGCTGTTTTTTAATGAGGCGGCTTTCGACCATACCGGTGCCGACCCGATGATGCGGCGTTTACAGGCTATATGGGAACGCGTTCTCGGCGTTAAGCCTCTCAATAACAGGCAGGAGTTTATTTTTTCCGGGGGTGACTCCTTTTCACTGATGACGCTTTGCAACACCATTCAGCAGGAAATAAGTCCTGGTTTCAGTTATCGCAAACTACTGATGCTGCCGGCTGTCAACCTGCACAACATACATCAGGCCTTGTTTTCCGACGAAGATGGCCGCACTGCCTCGGCCTTGTATAAAGAGTTAACAGAAATAGAAGACGGACTCCCGAACTGTTTTTTCCTGCCGCCCTTATTAGGCGAGGGATACATTACCTATAAAAATATGGTCTTGATGTTTAAAAAAATGCACAAATACAATGTGTATGGTTTATCGGATCCGGCCATCTATGACGAGGCCTTACTTCCCAGAACCCTGCGCGAATCAGCCGAGCGTTATGTACAGACCATCCTGACGATTCAACCGGCAGGGCCCTTCCATTTGCTGGGCTTTTCCTACGGCGCCACGATTGCCAGAGACGTTGCCGAGGTGTTGCTGGATAACGGCCATACTATCAGAAGCCTGCAAATCCTCGACGGGCTGCCGCCGATGGTATACCAGCTTTTGCCGCGTCAGAAGCATGCCGAAATGCTGGGAGAGCTGTCCAGTTTTGTCATTAAAACCCTCAATGGCAAATACTATGGAGAACAGTTGAAACAGATTCGTTATCAAAGTATCGAGGAGAGCGCGCCTCAGGAGCAAATAAACCGGCTCTTCGACCATCTGCTGAGACGAGTCCGCAATCAACAGTCCAGACCGGTGTTGGCCCTGGCGCGCCAGCATTTACTGTTCGCACAAACGGCAGCCGCTCCCAGACGCCTGCCTGTCTGGGCTCAGCTGTACACGACGAATAAAAAAATGCCCTACCTCTCTGTGGTGTCGCGTATTCCAAATCTGCAGCGCTGGCCTTTACTGAGAATGATGTATTGCTGGAACCTTTATTTTGATAATTTGATTTATGCCTTTGGACGCGAGGCGGGAACGGGGCACGTTGAACTGTTACAGGCGACACAGAAAGCACAATTGGCGTTATATAATTACTGGAGCAGAGCCCATGATCCGTTAAAGCATTTTCCGGCACATGTCAGGGATTTCACCCCTTTTTATACCCTTGAAAAAATCCCGGACCAGCGAGGCTTACTTTGTCGGATTCTGGGTGTTACTCAGAAAACAGCCAGCAGCCTTTCGATTCCAGATGCCTGGCAAACACAACAATCAGAACAAAAACCTTTGTTTGAATACCTGATTCGTAACGCTCACGAAGAAGATATTCGCAGCTCAAGGCGCTATGCCGTAAGTTTTACCGCTCCTGCCGAACACGTTACCAGTCTTCATGGATTTTTTCAGGCAAAGGGATTGAAGAGCGCTTCAATACCGAAAAGGCATAAATCAGTCGTACCATCTATGGTCGAGCGGGGGAGGCAAAAAAAGCAAATGATCTCCATCACCTGTATCATTCGCTGGAATGAAAGGCCGCTCGCCGATCTGAGTTTTTCATGCCGGGCCAATCCCGACGAACTGCTGCCTGTTTTGCACAATCTGGGCCTGGAAAGTCAGCCGGTGACTCGATTGCCGGCCGGCATGTTTTTGCTGCATAAACTGTATTTCGACTTTCATAATCCTTCATCGATTTATGCCATGTCGGTCGCTGGCGAGTTGATGAATCAGCTGGTACTGCTGCTGGAGCCCCTGGTTTCGCCTGGACTAAAATACAATAATCTGCGCGCAGGGGTGAGTCAGGCAAAACGCGACATCCTGAATGACATGGTCGCGGATATACACAATGGCCGTTTGAGCTTTGATAGAGACGATCAGCTGGCGGTCATAGACAGCCTGACCCTGCATGCCAACCATCTTGATCAGCAGACAGTTGACAATACCGCGATAGAGCCAGGCAAACGACAGCTCATCATTGACTGGATTGAAGCGGCGTATACTCTTGCCAGACGTTGTTTACCGGAACTGGACTCATTAATCAGCAATCCCTGTCGAGATATTCTTTTTCAACAGGAATCAAGGCTGCTGTCCAGTATTGCCATGCTGATGCACTATCTGGGTAAATTCAGACGATATCAGGCAGGCTCCACACCAGAGGAGCGGCTGCCCTTGCTGACGCTGGCCCTTGATCTGGCCCGACACCTGACTTTGAGGGAGCAGGGCAGGCGCTTTCGCGATCCTCATTATTACCCGGAAAGAATCATTACTTTTATGAATCCAGTCTGGATAACGATTAGCCAGTTGGGGCGTCATGACGAAGCGCTGCAAATGATTTCAGCCCAGATGGAGGAGGCCTGTCGCTGTGGTTTCGACTTTCATATTATTCAGGCACACAACAACCTGGCTGAGTTCACTCGTTTAAAACCGGGCGAGAAAGATCCGGATTTTTGTCTGAAGCATGCCGAAGCAGCGATTGCGCGAGTGCTTGAGAATGAAAGCACTCCCGGGCGGGAGAGCTTTATCAGCCACAATATCTATTTCATTTCCCGCATGGAAGCCATTCTTGCCTTGCAGGCCAAAGCGGAAATAGAACCCGATCAAAGCCTGTCTCAAAGCTTTCTGGACGAAGCATTGCGCAGGGCAGAGGCCTTACAGGCCAATCCAGCCGGCGCTAAAGATTCCCAATTGCCGAAGCTGGACGAACTGGCTGAGCAATTGCAGGCCCAAATGTCGGCATCATCATGTTTTGCCAAAACCACCTGACCGGGTAAGCTGATTCGTTTTTTTTTATAGGGCTATGCTGCCTCTCTTTAAAAATTGGAGAGGTTTTATGAGCACAATCTATGAAGTATTACACCGGTTGGGATATTCTGACAAAAAAAAAGAGGGATTAGCGCAATCACTCTTAATGGAAGATGAAAAAGGCAGTAACAGCTTTGATAACCTGGTTGAACTGCTGCAAAAAGAGTCGCCAACAGCTCAGGAAAATCGTTGGCTTAGCATGCTGAAAGCGCACTCACCCCTTATTCCGCAGGAATGGCAAAGCCGGTGCGCAGGTAAGATATGGCAGTCGCCAGATGTCATTAACAGTGTATTGCACCGTGACGACGTTTTTCCCATGTCCGATAAAGATTTGTTTACGTGTCTGGTTGCTATCACTCAGCTGCAGTTTTTGGTGAAATCGCCGAAATTCAGTTATGTCACTGGAAGCACGAATTTTTACGAACTGGACGATCGCAGAGAGGTGCCACTTGCTGTTCAGCAGCTGGTCAAAAAACTGGGTTTTTGTGATCAACGTGATTATCTGGAAAGCGATGGTCCTGTCACAGAGATCTTTTTGCACGCCGCAACGGCACTCGCCTTAATACCAAGGATAAAAACGCTGGCCAGTATTGTTGCCGCGCAGACACAGCTCGTAACAATTTATTATTACAGCAATCCGCGCGGACTCAGCAAAACAGAAAAACCCACAGCAGAAATTCTGGCTGGCTGGTTTACAGAGGACAGCGAACTGAAGGGACGCATTACTCAATGCATTCAGGCAATATTTGACGATAAAAGCTTCAAGCCCGACTGGTTTTGTGATCTCAGACTTCTGCGTGCCAGAATTCTTGCCGAAGTGAATGAACAATGCGGATTGGCATTGACAGAGTTTCCCTGCGCCCCTGGCGGTGAAATATACTCAGTGGAATACGCCATTGCAGCGGAGATGGAGAAACGCGACCCTATGGACAACACATGGCCACATATTGGGCATTTGATACATCATTTATTGAAAGAGCAGATTGATAGTGATCGTATCCGACTGCAGATGGTATTGGTACCAGGAGCGATAGAAGGCGGTCGATACATTCCGGCAAAAACCTGGGAAATGCTGCATGCCTTTTTAAAGAACCACCGTCCATCACCCGATTCAAAAGCGCTCTTCTATATTTCAGAGAACTCTGTGGCACATGCCGCCGCAAGGCAGCATATCATGACCGGCCTGTTACAGGAAAAGCACGGCATAACGATTCCCTGCGTCACGTTCCATGATGCACTCAACAGCAGTCAATTTGAAACCGCTCGAATTTTGAGAGAAATTGCCGCTGAATTACATACCATCTGGGAACTCCTGCCGCAGGTAGAGCATAAACTGGCTCCGCATGCGGATGGATCCGAACCATCCTGCAGCTACGCTTCAAGCTCTTGCTGATCCGTACTCCCATCATCCGGCGCATTAACACCAATGCGCCGCTTAAGACAAATGTAACGGTGGGTCCTTGTATTCGCTTTGATTATCGGTAAAATGCCGCTGCAGGAAAAATATCGTATAACGGAACATCCTGTACGACAGTCCAACTATAAAAATCATGGAGAATATCAATGTTAAAAAAAATCGGCTCCTGCCTTATTGTTTCCTTAAGCTGCCTCAGTCTGACGGCTTGTGGAATCAACGCCTCTGTTGAGCCTATGACTTACACCTATAACACAACAGACAAGCCGGCCAATAAAAGTCTGATCAATCATATTAAGGTATCGGAAGTTCGTGGTGGTCATTGCGTAAATCCTCTTCTGGTACCGGAAATAAGCGATGAAAGCTTCAAGGCGGCGCTGGAAAAATCACTGCAGAGTGCGAGCCTGTTTACAGCAAAACCTGAGGCAAGATATACATTAAGCGCGAATATAGTTCGTTTCGAACGCCCGCTTATCGGTCTGGATTTCAAATCAACCCTTCTCATCCATTACAAACTAAACGATTCGTTAACGCATAATACGATATACAGTAAAACCATCAGTTCGTCACACACCGCAACAATGAACGACGCAGTTGTAGGTGTAACGCGGGTCAAGCTGGCAAATGAAGGGGCTGCGCGGGAAAATATTCGTTTGCTGATTAAGGATTTATATAAACTATAATCCGGCATGATATCTATGGTATGGATTCACGCATACCGAACGTTCTGGCCGGCAGTTTTTTAGATCGCGGGTCAGGATGTAATCTTTAATTTTCTTCGTTATGATGGGCGCGATTTTGACAGAGGAACGATTACTGCCGTTTGTGCCTGTCCATTAACAATGAGAAGGAGTAACTGATATGTCTGTATCACCCGCATTAAGTCAAGTAGATGGCTTTACGGTGACTGGGTTTAGTGTAAGGACTCAAAATAAGGATGAATTTAATGAAAACACAGCAAAATTACCCGGCCTTTGGCATCAGTTTTATGCCAGTCAGCCCAATATAAATTCTAATGTTTATGGTGTTTATTCAAGCTACGACTCAGATGCGACTGGCTATTACACGGTTACTGTCGGCACGGAAGCCTGCGACGTACAGGCAGAATCAGGCACCGTGAGTATCCAGGCGGGACAGTATCTTGTTTTTCAAGGCACAGGCCCAATGCCTGCCACAGTGATTGAAACGTGGAAACGAGTGTGGGAATTTTTTGAGGCCAGTACGGAATATCAGCGTAATTTTATCAGCGATTTTGAAGACTATAGTGGTACTGATCACGTAGCGATTTATATCGGGATAAAGTGAAGGCGGGATGTTTTGAATCATTGACAGCTGAAGTGAATGAATGAAAATCAACGTGCCGATTAGTTAACACATGACTCAATGAACTGTCATGAGAAGCACGCCGTTAGCAAAAGTACCAAAGCAACAGCTGTCGTCGCGTTAACACGCAAGCGGAAAAACCATAATGGAATAACCTTGCTGCGATAAAGATCCCTGTCAAGAATCAGCAGATAAATAAAACATGCGATTTGAATGGCGAACGTTAAATAAGTCATGACGGGCAGCACGGATAACCACCCCAGCAGGCTTATGGCGTTGCTGTGAAACAGCAGATTGCGAGTACACTTCTGCGAAAAAAACAGGAACACCGCCCAATGGATTCCGCAAAGAAATGAGATGATGACGGCTCCGTAGGCGAATAAAGCCAAACGATAATCGAAACCGCCCACGTGGAGGGCAAGCGCCATTCCGAAGAATATAAAAGGTATAATCCCGGTGTAAGTCAGCACCTGTGCGGCCAGGACATTTTTTTCATTCATGAGCTAAGCCACCTCGCAATCAAAAGAGCTCTACTATCTAAATGAATTCGCAATAAAACCAACATAGAGAAGGATCACACCGAACATCAGACCAAATAAGCTGAACAAAAAAGGTATCTCTTCAATGTATTGTGACAGAAGCGCCTTCCATTGCCTGACAAAAATCACCCTGAAAATCCCAATAAGGAGCATACTGCTTCCAATTAAGGTGATGATTAAGGTCCATCCCAGCTCAAAGCTGTTGACGAACATTAAGGACAATCCACCAAAGATAGTGGGAAGAACTCCGCCCATGATGTAGCCCGAGTCGGATTTAACCATGTGTCTGGCCATATCCCTGGCATCTTCCAGATTAAACAGAATGCCTAAAGAAAGTATAACTGATACCAATCCGAACCACCGAGCAAATATTATATAGGTCACAGTACCAATCCCTTGTTATTAAACGTTAATTACAATAAATTCTTTGTATTTTCTTTTAAATCGTATCATCATCTCAGAATCTTAGAAAGTATCGCAACCAGGAGTGTTTATGATCGCAAGGACGCGAGCAGCTAAAATTAATAAGAATGCCTTTCGTTGGCTTGTCAATATTGTATTCATCATCTCAGGTGTGCTGGTACTGCTTTCCTTGAGCGGCTGTAAAGAGAATTTTATTGGCATGCTTAATCCCAAGGGGGTGATTGCATACGAACAGCGCAAGTTGTTTTTTGATACGCTGGCTTTGATGTTGATTGTGGTGCTGCCCGTCATCGTAATGAGTATTACCTTTGTTTATCATTATCAGGTATCACACCGTACCCGCGATTATAAGCCAAACTGGAGCCATAATTATTATCTGGAAATATTATGGTGGGGTATTCCCTGTGTGATTATACTGGTCCTCGGGATCATGACATGGAAAAAGACGCACGAACTGGATCCCTATCAGCCGATTGCAGGCCAGAATCAAAAGCCACTGCTGGTTCAGGCGATTGCTTTACCATGGAAGTGGCTGTTTATTTATCCTGAACAGAATATAGCAACAGTTAATTATCTTAAAATTCCATTAGGCCAGCAGGTTGAATATTGGATTACTGCTGATAATGTGCCTATGAGCGCGTTTTTTGTCCCACAGTTAGGAAGTCAGATTTATGCGATGGCTGGGATGCGTACCCGCCTGCATCTTTTAGCTAACGAACCCGGTACTTATGATGGTTTAAACACTCAATATAACGGAAATGGATTTTCAGACATGCACTTTGAAGTCCAGGTGGTTGAACCTCAGGAATTACAACAATGGTTTGCTCAGGCAAAAAAATCAGCTGATGCATTAACCGATCAGGCTTACAATCAGTTGTTAATCCCCTCTATTGCTGATAAACCCAGACTATTCTCCGGCATACAGACTGATTTGTTCGATAAGGTCATCATGACCTATATGACCAGTGTAGGCCCGGAGCATCCCCGCGAAAATGCAATTAAATTCCATAAGGAATAGTTATGTTTGAAAATCTGTTATTTGGTAAATTAACGCTGGATGCCATTCCATTTCACAATCATTTTGCCATGGGCGCAGGCGTATTTATGGTACTGGCATTTACAGGGGTCCTGGCTTTATTGACGGTATTCCGGAAGTGGGGCTATGTCTGGAATGAATGGGTCACTTCTGTTGATCATAAAAAAATTGGGATTATGTATTTAATCCTGGCATTTGTGATGCTGCTGCGTGGCTTTTCAGATGCACTCCTGATGCGATCGCAGCAGGCCGTTGCGGCGGGGGGAGCCCTGGGATTTTTACCTCCCGATCACTACGATCAGATATTTACAGCGCATGGCGTTATTATGATTTTCTTTGTTGCCATGCCCCTCGTTTTTGCCCTGCTCAATATGATAATCCCCTTACAGATTGGAGCGCGGGATGTGGCTTATCCCTATCTGAATTCACTCAGTTTCTGGTTAACCTTTATTGGGGCGATGCTGTGCAATATTTCCCTGGTAGTAGGGCAGTTTGCGTCAACGGGCTGGCTGGCTTATCCGCCTTTATCTGAATTGTATTACAGCCCGGATGTGGGTGTTGATTATTATATATGGTCTTTACAGATTTCAGGGGTTGGAACCTTACTTGCAGGCATTAATTTTATTGCGACTATTTTAAAAATGCGCTGCAAAGGCATGACGCTAATGAAAATGCCCGTTTTTGTATGGTCTGCCTTGTGCGCCATGATTTTGGTGGCGCTGGCATTTCCTGTGTTAACCGTAACGCTTGCACTTTTATCTTTAGATCGCATGCTCGATATGCATTTCTTTACTGATTTCGCAGGTGGAAACAGTATGATGTATATCAATTTAATCTGGGTATGGGGTCATCCAGAAGTATATATCCTCATTTTGCCCGCATTCGGTGTGTTTTCTGAGGTAGTTGCCACGTTCAGTCAAAAAAAACTGTTTGGCTACACCACGATGGTCTGGGCTATCGCCATGATCACATTTTTATCTTTTGTTGTCTGGCTTCATCATTTTTTTACCATGGGCGCGGGAGCCGATGTCAATTCCTTTTTTGGAATTGCAACGATGATCATTGCAATTCCTACCGGCGTAAAAGTATTTAACTGGCTGTTTACCATGTACAAGGGCCGGATTATCATGGCAACCCCCATGCTGTGGGTAACCGCCTTTTTTACTACGTTTGCAATAGGTGGAATGACCGGGGTCATGATGGCTGTGCCTCCTGTTGATTTTCAGGTGCATAACAGTCTGTTTCTTGTTGCCCATTTTCATAATGTGATTATCGGTGGGGTACTGTTTGGATATTTCGCAGGAATCATTTACTGGTTTCCTAAAGTCTTTGGCTTTCGTTTGGATGAAAAATGGGGAAAAAGAGCTTTTTATTTTTGGGTGACAGGCTTTTACTGCGCCTTTATGCCCCTCTATGTTTTGGGTCTTGAGGGATTTGTGCGTCGAACTAATCATTACGAAAACACCATGTACCAGCCCTATTTTATTTTCGCCGCAATGGGTGCCCTGCTGATTTTAACCGGTATTGTTTTTCAGATTATCCAGTTAATTGTAAGCATAAAAAACCGTCATGCGCTGCATGACCGAACCGGTGACCCCTGGAATGGACGGACACTGGAGTGGTCGATTGCATCGCCTGCACCGTTATATAATTTTGCCAGATTACCGACCGTAGACGCGCTTGACCAATTCTGGGTAGATAAGGAGCGGCATCGGGCAGAAGGTCACTTTCATCCTAAAGAAATTCATTACGACCCGATCCATATGCCAAAAAATACATCTGCTGGTTTTATTATTGCTGTTTTTTCAGGAATTACCGGCTTTGCCCTGGTCTGGCATATGCTGATTCCAGGAATTGTTGGTTTACTGGGTGTTATCGCAACGGTAATTGCTCGAACATTCTCAACTGATGTTGATTATTATATCGATGCTGAAACAGTGAAAAAAACTGAATTAGCTCACTACAGGGAGCTTGTGTAATGCATAACGAGGCTATTCTCACCGACACTCATCATCATGACAGTGATTCAACAGACGTATTTGGCTTTTGGATTTATATACTGACGGACTGCATATTATTTGGATGCCTGTTTGCAACCTTTTTAGTATTAAATAATCCAGGATACCCAGGCCCGGTACTAAAGAATTATGTAAATTTACATGATGTACTCATCGAAACATTCCTCCTGCTGGCATCTAATTTTACCTTTTGCCTGGCGGTGTTAAATCTGTATCAGAATAAATTACACAAAGCTCAGTTCTGGCTTGGTAGTACCTTCTTGCTTGGCGCGGGCTTTATCGTGATGGAAATCAGAGAATTCATTCACATGGCTAATGAGGGTTTTCGCTGGGATGTGAGTGGCGCAATTTCTTCATTTTTTGCCCTGGTTGGTACTCATGGATTGCACGTCTCTTTCGGGCTTTTGTGGATTATCGTGATGATTATTCAACTTCCTTTAATCAAGGAAAATCATATTAAACGCCGCCGCATGACCTACCTGGGACTGTTTTGGAATTTTTTAGACATTGTCTGGATTTTTGTATTTACAATTGTATACCTGATGGGAGCAATTTAGCATGGATCATTCTGGAATAAACGAGCCTGATTATGGAACGGGACAAAAAAAACTGGGCCTCTATCTGATTGGCTTTATAAGTTGCTCTGTACTGACATTGATTTCTTTCTGGTCAGTAATGTCTCAGCGCTTTTCTAAATTAGAGGCATTAGCCATTATTTTAAGCTCAGCGTGCATTCAATTTCTGCTGCAGGTGATTTTCTTTCTTCGCTTAAGCACACAAACAGAACAAGGTAGAATAAATATCATGACCCTTTTATTCACCGGCGTGATTTTAGTGTCTATTATTGTTGGTTCCTTATGGATTATGTGGAATTTAAATTATTACATGGTTCATTAAGATGATGGTTGAAAGCTGATCTGACCGGTATTTCAAAAAAAACGGGCAGGTCAGAGGCTTTGGTCTTATAATCATTATAGTAATGAAGGCCTGGTGCAGGATGGGATTCAATATTGATAGCGCACCAGTGGCCGCGTTACCTTCTGTTTGATGTATCAGTTAAAAATGGTGTATTACTACGATCATTTCTAAGTGATTTTAAAATGACCAATGAAAGACCTGGACATGAAAAGAAAGTGATAAAAAAAATCGATGAGGACCGCGTCGCGCTGCTTAATGATAGTCTGTTTTTTAGTATTCCTGCTAATTTTTTATGTTGCCTGATCGTCTTTATCGGGCTTTATAATGAGGCAAATCATACATACCTTGCGATATGGTTTATAGCGGCACTACTTACTTTTATATTTCATAGCAGTGTATTTATCATTCATCGCAACCATTTTTTACCAGCTCAATACTATTTAAAATTTTTGATAGGTCTGGCAATTATTTATGGGGCACTTTGGGGAATATCCGGCTCAATCCTCATACCGCCTGATAACCTCTTATGTCAAATGATGATCATCATTATCAGCATAGGCATTGTATCGGGGGGAATCCATACTCTTCAGGCGAATGCGACCGCAAACATCCTGTTTGTTACGTTAATCATTCTACCGATAAGTGCCTGGTTATTTTTGCAAAATGCCCCAATCTATTTTTTACTTGGAATAGCCTTACTGATTTACTTCTGTTTTGTCATTATGGTCTCCTGGACGGGACATAAGCTGCTTAATACTAATTTTAAATTACGCTATGAAAATTTAGATTTAGTAGATAGATTAGTTGTAAACAATGCTGTTTTAGAGGAAAGTGAGTCGCGCTTTCGTTCTGCGTTTGACTCCGCCGCCATTGGGATGGCTATAGTTTCTCTGGACGGAAAGTGGCTAAAAGTAAATAAATCTCTTTGCCAGCTCGTTGGTTATACTGAAGAAGAATTACTGTTATTAGATTTTCAGACCATCACGCATCCTGATGATTTAGAGCTGGATCTGAGTTATGCTCAACAGCTATTAACTGGCGAAATCAGTTCCTATCATTTGGAGAAACGTTATATCCAAAAGAATGGCAATGTTATCTGGATTTTACTTAGTGGCTCGTTAATACGAAACAACCAAAACCAACCTCTTTATTTTATCGCGCAAATTCAAAATATCGATACCCAGAAACAAGCGGAGCATGAACTTAAGTACATCGCTTATCATGATGTTTTGACAGGATTAGCCAACAGAAAGCAACTGGAAAAATCTTTTGAAGCAGCCTTATCCTATGCACAGCGACACCAAAACCAGATTGCTGTTTTGTTCATGGATTTGGATCACTTTAAAGAGATCAACGATTCGTTGGGACATGACACAGGTGATTTGTTGCTTGTAGAGGTCGGAGCACGCCTGAAAAAAAACACCCGTTCAACTGATATTCTTACCCGCCAGGGGGGGGATGAATTTATAATAGTCCTCACCGAACTCACTGGTTCGGATCAGGCTATCGATGTGGCCAAAAAAATTCTCAGTACCGTATCAAAACCAATAAAAACAGAACGGCATGAGATTGCAATTACGGCCAGTATTGGTATCAGCATATATCCCAAAGATGGGGATGACCTAAAAACTCTCATTAAACAGGCTGATAAAGCACTCTATGTCGTAAAATCAGAAGGAGGAAATAATTTAAAACTCATATAGAGGGTGTTGATAATTTTATTTGATATCAAATAATACTTTCGACTCTTTGTTGTAAATATGGTATCACCAAATATGCATTCTAACGCTTATCCATTTAAATTTTCCTATCTTATTTTCCTGTACAGCAACAAGAAGGGAAATGTTATTAAAGCTGGAATAACCCCCACTAGAAACCAAAAAATCGGACTGGATTGATATATATTCAAGGAAGGAACTATTTTATCAACTAAGCGATATATACTAAAAAATAGAGGTCGATTAATTCCAATTACTTGTATAGATGGCTCAAGAATCTGTGCAGCTCGTCGCCCAGACTCAACAGCACTTTCCATTTCAAACATATCAGTATCTGTTTTTGTATAAGCGGTTGCAAAATACATATTTTTTAAATGAGTTTTGTTGTCTGGTCGCAAATAAAATGTACCTTTATTCGTGCTGAATTTAGGTTCATAAGTATTTAACTTTTCTCCATTATAAACATATGTATTCCAGACGTTGTAATCAGTGATTTTAACCGTATCTAAATGCAAGTACTGATTGAACTCGGATTGTAGTATTTGGTACCAAACTTCCTCTTTAATTTCCTCATGCGAACACTCTACAAAAGGCTTTTTAATTAAAAGTCCCGGATGAACTGAATTACATAAGCCAATTGACCATAAATCAGCAACCTCATTGTAGTTTTTGTTCCAAATTGATCCTTGCGGCTCAATGACTAATTGCCAGGGACTATCTGGTATATACATTGCTGTTTTTTGATTAGGAAGATTGATTTTTTTATCAAAATAAAATTGGATACTCATCATAAGTTGGTAGGAACGCCTGGCTAACTTACTTATTTCAGGAATTTTCAATGACTCAAGACGTGTTACACTTTCTACTGGTAGCGAGCAGAAATAGACATCTCCAGATATTTGGGTATTATCAGCCAAAAGAATATGCTTTATCTCATCATCCTTAACATCAATTGCTGTTATTTCAGAGTTTAGATGAAAAATGACGCCTTTACTCTCAAGATAGATTTTCCAATGTTCAAACCACGCCTCATTCGTTGGTCCATTCATCACACTAATTGGGCGATTTAATATTTTAAAGGACTCCAGGGTTTTAGCAACAGAGGGTACATTAACTTTTTCAGCATCAGCCCCTAGATATGGCCCCATAATATCGATGATATATTTTTTCATATCATGACAAAGCGAATTATCGGGATTAATGTAATTAGCCCAGGAAAATTTATCCAGATCATTTAATCGTTTAGTCGAAATCAAAAAACAATATATTATTTTATTTAAAACCTGAATTTTTTGTTTTAATGGAATTTTTTTTAAAACACGTCGCAGCTCGAATAAGGTGCCGGGTCGATTGTTCATATGTACTATCGTTTGTTGATCGGCTATCAAATAATTGGAAATATCAATTAGATTATCATGAACTGTTTTGCTTGCATCATGCTTTAAGGGTATTTGCTTCAGAATATGCCGTAAATTATTATAATTGGGCCCATAAATACGCCAGCAATATTCTGTTGGCAACATGGTGCCGCATCTGTTTTTCAGGCCACTTCTGGCCATACCACCAATTACGTCATGTCGTTCATAAAGATGAATTTCATAATTTGAGTCTATGGCGTTAACAAGCTCGTGAGCAACCGTCAATCCACCGATACCACAGCCCATTATAATAATTTTTGGCATGACTCTAAATCCCTGGAAAAAGCAGCTAATCAATCAGTAAAGCAAAGTTTAGACTGGTTGTAAAATACAGATCATTTTTATTGATACTGCCAAATCAACATAGGCTCCCTTTCTTCTAACTAAAGCGCATCCAGACAAAATTAAGTTGAGTTAAGTTACCTGCAACGAGAACGAGGGGGTTAGCTATATTTATTGCCCACTCCTTGGTAAACAGCATCATCCTACGTCAATAATTACTTTTAGCGCATGGGTATTCGCTGCATTTCCAAACGTTTCATAAGCATCCATAATATCTTCAAATTTAAAATGATGACTGATTAATAATGTAGGATTAATCTTTTTTGCACATACTGTTTTGAGCAACATGGGTGTAGTGACTGTGTCAACAAGCCGAGTGGTAATCGCGATGTTTTGTGACCACAATCTCTCTAAATGTAAATCTACTTTCGCACCATGGACACCAATATTAGCAACAGTACCACCAGGTGCCACAATGTCCTGACAGATAAGAAACGTATCCGCAATTCCAACTGCTTCAATAGCCGTGTCTACTCCACGCCCATCAGTCATTTTCATTACTTTTTCTGCAGCGTTGCCTTCCTGGCTGTTGATTGTGGTTGTTGCTCCAAATCGTTTTGCTGTTTCCAGACGGTTATTGTCCAAATCAATCATTATAATTTCAGCAGGAGAGTAAAACTGGGCAGTAAGAAGAGCCGCCAGGCCAATAGGCCCTGCACCAACAATAGCTACAGTATTACCTGGTTGTATTTTGCCGTTGAGTACGCCACACTCAAAACCGGTAGGTAAAATATCACTCAGCATTACCAGCGCTTCTTTATCTACTCCTTCAGGAATTTTATAAAGACTGGTATCTGCAAAAGGTATTCGAACATACTCAGCTTGTGTACCGTCAATTGAGTTCCCAAGCATCCAGCCACCATTTACACAGTGTGAGAACATTCCTTTGCGACAATAGTCGCATTTGCTGCAGGATGTAATACATGAAATAAGAACATGATCTCCTTTCTTAAATCCAGTAACTCCTGAACCGATTTTATCGACCACTCCAACACCTTCATGGCCAAGAATTCGGCCAGGCTGACATGTTGATACATCTCCTTTAAGAATATGAAGATCAGTGCCGCAAATTGTAGTCTTTGTGATCTTAATTACAGCGTCTGTTGCATGTATTATTTCGGGAGCAGGACGATTTTGTAAAGATTTTTTTCCTGGTCCCTGGTATATGAGTGCGTTCATCACGATGCTCCTTAAGATCATTTGGATTGGTTTTCAACCAGCTTTGTTGTAATAATGATTTTGGACGTTAAAGTTCGATGCACTGGACACCTATTAGCTATTTCTAATAGTTGAGTACGTTGTTCTTGAGTCAGTGTTCCTTCCAGCTCAATTAAACGTTCAATGTGATCTATTTTTGAATTATTTTTTTCATATCCAATACAATCTTCAACATGAATTTTTTCATGTCTTAATCTCACAATAACATGGTCTAGAGGAAATTTCTTAAGGTTTGCATACATACGTAACGTCATCGAAGTACATGAGCCTAATGCGGCAAGTAAAAAATCATAGGGCGATGGACCAGTATCTTTTCCTCCATTTATAATAGGCTCATCGGCTATTAAAACATGATTCCCTACAATAATTTTCTGTGTAAATTGACCATCTCCTGTTTCAGAGACAACCGCTTCCAAGGGGATGTTCATTTGTTAAGCTCCTTATTGTAAATTCAGGATTTTCCTGAATAAGAAGGAGTTAGATGAATAAATATTTGTAACGTATTTTTCACAAGCCCCCCTTTGTTTTTTTTATCTCTTTATAAATATTTATACTAGCATACATTTATGGGATTAGTTTTGAGCATATCAAGCGCCCAGTTTTTCAGTAAGAATGATTGTTAAATAAGTCGCTAAATTAAAGGTTAATTTTTAAAAAAAATTCCAGTATAATAGTATTGCGTTATTTATGAAAATTTGCCAAAGGAAAATAACGAAAAAATAAATATAACAATAATTATTTATGTTAGATCCCCACTTGTCCCGCTTGTCCCCTGTATTTTTTATATGCATGCAAATAAACTATTATTTTGTTTAGAAATTCCAGGGCAGGTCACCCAACAAGCATTGCAAAGCCTATATACAACAAAAAGATAAAATGATAAAATAAAGACCAATCGAGTCAATTTAAAGACATAAAATGCCTAAAAGAAAGTCCTCTCGTCATGTGCAAGCATCCAGTTCCAACGATATACATGATCCCGCGTTTTTTACGCTGCCGGAGCAGCATGATGAATTATACGCAGCCGTTCTTAACAAAAATTTTCGTACCGTTGAAATCATTATTCAACAAATAAAGAGAGAGCAGTTACCCGTACAAACCTTGTCAGTTATGAACGGGTCGGGTAATACCCCTTTACACGCAGCCTGCCACCTCGGCGCATTTGATATTGTGCAGCTTTTGGTGCATATCAATATTATCGAATTTTGGAATGAAATACGGACGACAATCAACCAGGCAAACCAGTCAGGACAATATCCCCTCGACCTCGCAACCACGTTTTTTATATTGAATAACAACGATTACGCTGTCAAAAACGTGCACAACACCAGGAAAATTAACAACATTTGCTCCAGTATAACCAAACTCGTTGAACGCTCCGGAGCCGAGGTTGGCAACCAGTCAATCCAACAGATTTTGACGCTGCCAGAAGCGCACCCGGTAAGACAATTTATGCACTCATGGCTACATGCAGAATCCAATTCAGCAGACAACGCCGAAACTGGCTCCAGCTCCGAACCGGTAAACCCAAAACCGGCAAGGGTACAAAAAAGAAAAGTAAAATATGAGCCTGTGCTGACGCTGAATGATCCTGCAAGAGTTGCCGCCCGCCCTCCCCTGGAAAAATTCCTTACCCTGTTTTGGAAGAAATCAGGCGGATTTTTGCAAAATGAACAATACCAACAGGCGCCATGGTTTGATGCCGGCGTAAGAACTGACGCACTGTACGCCATGATTAACAACGAGCTGAAGCATCACATTGAGACTCACTATCATCCTGATAGTGATATCTTTAATGCTCAATACGTTGAAGCCGAGGTAGACAAGGCGCTGGCGTCCAGCATAAAAAAGCCCTCAATTGAAACAAGGGAAGTCGGCCAGCTATCGCAACATTTACTCTATTTTTTAGACAACGAGCTGTCTTGCCAGGGCAATGTATTAGCACGTTTTATGCAGCGCGCCAGCCGTGGTATCGTTGATATAGGCACCATTCTGGATGTCACCGGAGCCTGGTCCAAACCGGATCAGATTGAACTGGTGCAATGCCTGGCACAGTTTCAAACCTACGCATTGGCGCGGGGAACCTTTAATTCGACAACCAATTATATTCTTCAACCCCTGACCAATTTGCTTGAGTCTGTGTTCAATTGCCATATTTTAGGCTGTGATCATCAGTCTAAAATTCCGGCGCTCATCAACTCATTAAAACATGCCCAAACGATATTGAACAAGCCTGACCTCAGTAACCCGGCTACCAACAACTTGTCGTCGTTACTAACCTGTTTGATTGATTTGCTGAACAGCTTGAATGAGTTTCCAACAGCATCTCAACGTACACCCATTTTGAACAGACTCGAAGAGAATAAACATAACCTGAGCGCATTGCTTGATCGATTTGAACGTATTATTTTAAAAGAATTTGGCAGCAGCGAGCACTTTCAGAATGCTCTGGATCACTTCTTTCCGACTCCCGAACAATTTCAACACCGAGACATGACATACATCCCACGGGCCTTGATCGAGTTTTATCACAACAGAACCAATCCACCAGACGTCACTGATCACACTACCGAAACGACCAGCCTGCAAGAGGTCATCCAGCAACGGGTGGCACGCGTACAATTCCGGGGAAATTTTGCAGAATTTCAACCCTCGCTGCCGAATGCGCTTGTGGCGCCTGTGCAAAAAAATCAACTGACGCTGTTTATGCTCCTGCATAGCGCTCAAGTGGAAGACCGCCTCAGCCTGATAGACTTATGCCGCTCGATTGGCGCGCCACAAAGTAACAGCCGTGTGCTTGCGGTTTCATCAAAAATTACCTTACAGAACAGACAGCTGCTGCAAGAGGCTCCAACAGATGAGCTGCCACGCCTTGTTAACAACATCCATTCGGCACAACAACTGTCTTTCCGCGAACAATTTGTCTCGCCTGACAATACCGGTTTACCACTGGCTTTGTTACCCAATTTTTACACGTCTTTGTATTCGGACACTTTAAATGGACTTCCCATTAATCCAGGGCTTGGCTTTTTGCTGGTGTTGGTTGATGAACAGACCGGACAAAATATTGGTTTTTTCACACGACAACGTTTTGCCGGTGATCCAGTTACACATTGCGCTGCTTATGGAGGACATGCTAACGCAAACAGCAGTATTATTGACTGCATCGATGAGTTTGAGGCCAGCAACAGACAGTTTTTCCCATCAGCCGAAGCGGCGAAGACACTGAGCCAGTTGAGTCAGGAGATCAAAAACAGCTTGAGCCACGGCCAGTCAGCAGCCAGCATTGTATTCAAATATAGCGCACCAACGTCTGAAAACACGGCGCCAAAATACGCACCGTACTGCTTTCTGACCGTTCGTGTATACATTCGGGTTAAAAGCCTGGAGCAGGCCAAAGAGATATACGCCCCTGTTTTGGCCAAACCAGAAGCCAACTCAGACACGCTACCCTGGAAAATCAAACCGTATGCCCACTTGAATTTTTATACCAAAAAAAGGTCGGATAAAAACAAACATGCACCGGATGTATCGGAGCAGCCAGACATACCTGTACATAAGAAAAAGCGAGCGGTTGGCCGAGCCGGGCTAAGACCATTTTTACTATTTCATCATCCAAAGGAAGAGGTTAATCCGACCCCGGGTTCGTCTTCTGATCATGGGCTGCATGGCTGAGTGAATGGATGGACACACTTCATGTTTGCAAGCTCTGCATTTAAAACCAACCTGCTTTGTTGTTTGTATAATATTGGCCTGCTATCAGCCTTATGAGGGCTTGAGCGATGTGCTGGGAAACTAGCCCGCATCGTTCTTAGAGGGTTGCTCCTCAGTAATGGGGATTGGCTACTAGACTTAAAGAGTTATATCAACGCCACTGTCGAAAGGAGAGGCAGATCTCTTCTCCTCAGTTACATCTAATTGGAAAAAAACAGAATGAGATTTAGAATAATCGGATTTTTTTTCAGGAGTTTCTGATAGGTTTATTGGTAGTATTTCAGAAAATATTTTATTTCTATGCAATAGAAGATCATCAAAAAAATGAGTATAGGCCGATCTGTCTCTGGTAAATATACATTGTTTTAAGGCTGCCAGATTTTGAAGACCTTCATTTAATTCAGACTCTTCATTAAGAAGCCAAGAGTTTTCCTCGTTTTGAACAAATGTATTATCCAACCGCAAAGAACCCAGTAAAATTTTTTTCGAAAGAACGTTAGTTTTTTCTGTGCTCATGGAGCCTGGAGCAGGAAATAAAGGATTATTATCTACACATAAATAACTGCAAGCAGCTTGCCCAATGGATCCTGTTGTTATTTGGGTAGAAATCATTCTTTGTACGGCATCTCTGCTATGAATTAATGAGCTAAAATGATCGATAAATGGTATTGGCTGATCAGAAGAAGCCAGTGTCATATTGTTTATGATAGAGAGACTTGCGGTTAAAAATAAACTTTCCTTGCTCGATACTATAATAGCAGGAGTAAATGAAATTACCGTTGAAAGAAGGATTTTTGCATGGATAGCAAAGCCGTACTTCAAGGATAAGTCCACAGGTAATGCTAACTTTGGATCGATGTCCGTATCAAAATACCAACCTCCAAGGAATTTCAACGCATAAAAACGATAAATATCAGAGATAGCTGCATAATTGGGTTGAGAGTGAGTCATTAACCTGTATAAAGATTCACTAACACTTGGCTCCATTAAGAAATTTAGCTTGCTTACATCATGGAGAGATATTTTATTTTCAGAACAAAATCGATCAAATTTTTCACAAGTATCTTCATTGAGCATACTCTTACAGATCCAAAGATTGACAGTATGTAAGGGGTTTTTCAATTTCCATAAAATAATGCGGTCTTGATGTGATTTTCGTAAAAAGCTTCCAAACCATATAATATGAATCTGATTAGGAATTTTTATTTCGTCAATGCATTTATGTACGTCAGTTTCGCCGGCTGCCATAGTTGAGCCTTTTTGTGAAATCGATATAATAATCGCAATATTGATGTATCATATCAGCTATTCAGAATGGCAAGCAAGCGTAGGCTGGGCTGAAAAGCCCAGCAACTCTATTGAATTACACATAAAAAGCGGTTACAAGACCCACATGGAATTTATACAGACCAACCTATGCGAGTTTATCGTAGAACACTGGCTCCTAATGCGACTTATTTTTTTACAATCAATCTGCAAAATAGAAAGAGTGATTTGCTGATACGTCGAATTGATGCATTAAGATCTTT
>NZ_JBNVZR010000009.1:0-113835 GCF_052527415.1 Legionella navarrensis
TCCATGTTGGGCCAAGGCCCAACCTATCATATCAGGATCATTATGATTAATATGGATTAAATTTAGTCTTCATTAGAGGTCCATGCATTGTCAACACACCCTGGATAAACGCCCTTACTGCGCGTATGATATTTGACTTGATCACAACAAAACCGCGTAAGCGCTTCTTTTTCATAATTCATGAGGAGTTATGTCATGTTGTATTCTTTCCTGTCTGAAGGCCTGCTTAGTGCTGAACTGATTATCGTTTTAGCCTCCATCAGTGCTGTTTTCATAACTATATTCTGCATTAAACGAGGCTTGCTTTTTTCTAATCAGGAAAACCCCATTGCCCGTGCTCCTTCTTCAAGCAGCCCCCTTGAAAAACACCGCGTTGATGATGGGCGTTTTTTAACTGGCCCCGTTAAAGATCTGGGCGGTGGGGCTTTTAGCACCGTGCGCGAGTATAGGCTTGATGGGATACCCGTGGCAGTCAAGATCCCGACCAGAATTGAATACACCAGCATGCAGAAACATGAGCTTGAATTATTGGAACACATGAAACAGATTGAAACGCATCCCAACATCATAACATTTCATTGCTCGGTTGAAGTAAATGATATGACCTGGATTGTGATGGATTTAATGAAAGGGACCGTTCGTGATTTGCTGGATAGCAATCCCGGCTTATCCTGGAACACAAAGCTGTCGCTCGCAAGGCAATTATTAGGCGGGATTGCCTACCTGCACTGTTTGAGTTCAACCCGTTTTACTCGTCATGGGATTGTTCATCAAGATATTAAAACAGCTAATCTTTTGGTTGACCGGCTCACCGATGATCCCATGATTAAGCTTAAGATTACTGATTTTGGTCTTGCCAGACAGATAGACCTGGTGACGGCTCCTTTGTTAGGCAACGTATTGGCTGAAGTACATCACGGTAACGTGGGCGGAACTCTCGCTTACGCAGCCCCAGAAATTTATAAAGCCCTATGTGATAGAAAAGAGTCTAAAGAATTGAAATCGGATGTATTCAGCGCCGGAATTACTCTATGGGAGCTGGCAACAGGGCGGGTACCAGAACGTACAATTGAGGAGATATCCAGAGGTAAATTTAAAGCATTTGAAGCGGATAAACATGCGGCAAAATCCGATCCCGGTTACCCCAGATCAGCTTTTTTCTGTCCCATAATCGACAAATGCGTTAAAGCAGCCCCTGGCGCTCGATATTCTGCAAAAAAAGCGTTTGAGAAAGTACAACAAATAGTTTTGGAGCCGGAAAAAAACAGTACTCGTTATTATAGATTATGATGAAACGTACTTATGCACGCTTCGCGGAGGAGCGTGGCGTTTGTTTATTTGACGTAGATCGGGCGCTTTGACCCGACCTACGCCTGGTTTGATAACACACCATGCGTTATTTAATTAATCGCAAACAAAATCTTCCGGAAACACCACTGAAACGTTATCACCCGCATTAGACAGGAACACAGCGCCTGACTTTAACGCACAGATACCAACGGATTGAGCGATATGCTGCGGCGTATACCCTGTTGCACTGATAGTATATTCCGACGCTACGCAGGGAAGATCGGGGATAATCTGTGGGCTGCCATTACCGGATACCGTTAAAGAGCGGTTTAATCCCATTTCTGTATTTGTCACATTAAAGGCTACGTTTTGTCCTGAACCGGCATTGCTTGAAACAGCCACTTGAACATAACAGCTCTGCTCCATTGCATAAGCAGAGACAGGCAGACTGGCGGCAAACAGGGTAACGGCTAATACATTTTTCATGATAAACACCCCTAAAATTAAAATAACCCATGGCCATACGCGAGCCTGTTACAGGATATCGAGCATCGCGCCGAGTGGCCATTTTAACATCAAAGAGATCATCAGGTAAACATATCGGTGTCTGATGAAGACCTGAACGTCGGGCGAAGCGCCCGACCTACGTCATCATACCCCGTTTGGGGAGGAAAGCATTCGGACTCCTGTCGGAGAACGTGATTATGCGCTTACTCTGCGTCGGGACTGCACTTCCTGCTTATTTTACGCAGCCGGTATTAAAGTCTTTCACAAACTGTTTCAGTTGCGCGGTGTTGAGCTTTACCGTTCCTTTGCTGACGTAACGGGCAAACAGTTTGTTGAAGCAGGCCTGATATTTGCCTTGCTGGGGCATTTCTTCCAGATTAGTGCCATGCCCGCTGAAATCAATCCAGCTCAGCCTGGGATCCAGCGAGCTGCCGACTTCGTAGAAGGCTTTGGCGGTGCAGCAGACAGCACAGGCCGATAAATCATCGTAGGCCTGGAGATTGTGTGGGTTGTCTCCAGCCAGTGACAGAAAGTCTGCAGCCGTCAGGTTCACACTGAAACTCAGGCGCGTGTCGTTTACGCTGACGTCCTGAATTCCGCCATTGCAGCGATCCCCAGAAGCGATCGTTTTAACCTGCAACTTGTTGGGAGACAGGCGTTTTACCTGATTAATTGCCGTAAAATCACCGCTCCCGCCACCATTGTTCAGGGTATACACCCAAAAGGCCTGATGACCGGCCTCAAACCATTTGTAATAGCTCGAGCCCTGCGAGGGGTAGGACGTGTTCGTTGCCTGCCAGTCAAAACCAATAAAGCCCTGCTTGAGCAGATCACTGTTATGGCCCTTGATTTTCATTGCGTCCTTCTTAATCCCGCATTGATTCAGATTAACCTTATCCGAGTTATCTTCCAGATTAGAAAAACACAGGGCATCAATCGGCTTGCCTGAAAACTGCAAGTCAGGAGGGACGGATGCCTGCGCAGACATCGACAACACAACCAGGGCAAGCCCGGTAACATATCGTTTCATCTCTACTCTCCAACAATGAATTGTCAACCAGCCACTCCCACCCTTCTGACTAAGGCACAGAGGCAAGCTCAGGCGATTTGCTGTTAAACCAAAAGGCCCGCTGTTTAATCTCCTCCAGCTTCGCCAGGGTGTGAGGCAGGCAGCTCAAGGGATCCGCGGCCTTAATTAAACTTAACAGGCAATCATAATATTCCTGAGTATCCGGATCCCGGGTGCCCCATGTGTCATCTTCCGCGGGGCGCTGCAAAAAGGTCATACACAGCTCAACCATCGCATCAAGGCTGCTCGATGCCGTGTTGGCGAAGACGTTTCGCGAATTCTCGATGCCCGCAGGTGCCGGGACAGAGGTCATGGGCTCAGTGAAGAATATCAAACTCCGGGTCTTGGCTTTGGCCCGCTTGATAATGCCCACTTTACTGGCCCAGAACCGGCGTTCCTCGCTGATAATTTTAATCTGCTCAAGCAAGGCCTTGCGACCGGATTCACCCAGTTTCAGGGCCATTACCACGCAACTGGCACGATTTCTTTCAACGGCCCCAACCAGAGGAATATCCTTCAGCTCATTGTTTGAGGCAATGCGATCGTGTTTTACCAGCGCGCCAACGCCAATCTTCCTTTCAATAGCCGTTACCACATCAGCAGGAAAATAATTATGTGGATGTTTTATACCATCGGCTCCGGGTGCGTTTTGCCCAGAGTGCACCGCATCGTGGCGTGAAATATACAAATCAGAGAGGATATCAACAAACTGCTCGCGCTCAGTTCCGGTATCGGAATAGTTTGGCCAGTGGCCAAAACGATGATGGTAGGTCTCTGCTGCCAAAACGTAGAGCAGATACAATGCTTTCCTGTCTTTACCGCTGATGCAGGAGCCTGACATTTGCACGTCGCCCAGGTATCGGGCCAGCAGGCCCTCCTGCATGGCAAGCATCATTTCACGGCCATTATGCTCTTTTATTGTTTTTTCCAAAAAGGATTTATTCAATAATAAATCAGAGTAATCACGAACCAGTTCGGCAATATTTGTGATACTTTCGAGCTGACTCAAGCGCCCGGGCGTTGGCTTATCTGCATGCCCGGACAGGTACCAAAGGTTTGCGAGAGTGGCCGACCAGTCGGGTAAATCCTTTCTCGACAGGTTATCGATGTTCCCGATAAAAAACTCAAGCAGTGCCACATGCGCTTTTGCTTCAGGGGTATCAGGACTGGAGCGCCCTGCCAGGCGTTCGGGAGACTGTTGCAAGAGCAGAGCATCGTTCCAGGCGGCCTTGACCAGGGCCAGACAATGAGCCGGATCACGGCCAACTGGCGCCAGAGTTTTGACCAGTTGCAGTAATTGTCCAAACATGCGGTGATCAGGACATGCATTAATAAAATGAAGGCTCTGGTCGAGCACGCCATTTGGATCAACATTTTCGCTTTGCTCAAATAAGGCACTCCACTCCGCCCGGATAGAGGCTTTGCGCAAATGCTCCCTGGCATAAGTCAGAAACTCGTTGCATCCACTGTCTTTTTCTGTTGTGTAACCCCAGTATTTATAGGCGTTAAACGGGTGATTACTTGTAAAAATCAGCGAGTTGAAAAAACTTTTCAACCGCCCAACCGTTCGATTCAGCTGCTCTGTCAGCTCAAAGTCGGGAATAAAGGCTGCCAGCACTTTTGACGGGCTCACCAGTGTTTGAAGAAACAGAGCAACTTTTCCTTTTTTCCTTCCCTCTTCAATCAGCCGGCCTACGTTACGGTCGGAATGCAAATCCTTGACCTGCGGAGACTGATCTTTCACATCACGCGATGCGACATGGCTGAAACACAGCTCCTCACCAAAATCCCTGATTAGACCGCCAGTCGGGCTACACAGATACGAATGGCTTTCACGGAAATTGGACAGGGCCGGGATGGTTCGCAGGCGGCTGGGAATGAAAAATACCGCGTCTGCAACATGCCCGACTTTAGCCAGCGCGTTTTGCAGGAACTGCTGCTCAAACTCAGGAAAAACCGTGTACCAGTATGGCAGACGACGCAGTGTGCTCAGCTCAGACAACTCCGTGGCGCTAAGCCTTCTGATGGCCTTTGTCAGCTTGACAAATTTATTGTCAACTATCCCCGGCAGCTCACTGGCCGCATTGACACCAAAGGACAGTTCACGAATAAACAGCCGATGAGATGGCGACAGATTAAGGTACCAGGCGGGCTCCTGACTGTGCTCCCTGATGGCCATGAGATCTTTGAACAGAGCCTCTCTGCCTTTTGATTGTTGATTGGACCATTCCTGCAGCAGGGTATACAGATCGCCAATCAGTTGATCCGGTCTGAGCAGATGCTCGTCACTGCTCTGCAGATACAACTGCTGCGACACGGGCAGCTTGCGGAACCAATCCGGAGTCAGGCCTGGATAGCCGCGCTTGATGTTATTAAGCTCAGTCAATGTGATTTCGGAACAGGCGGGCAGCTGCCTGTCCCAGCGCAGAATAATTTCCTTACCGTCACCCGCCAGACTCAGCGTGGCCAGGTCAGGACGACCATTACTCATTACATTATATTGATCCGCCTTATTCAGGAATTTGATGGCGGCTTCCTTGCTGGCAACGGGCCAAAAATCCATCACACCATTGAGCACGTTAGTCAAATACTGACCAAGAATACGTTGGTAGTCAAAGGCATTGTTATTGGTGGCATCTGGAAGTGGGGTCTGCTCATCACACCAGGCAAGATATTTTTCAAGACTCTCGGCATCGCAGGAGGGTGGAAGGGCCTGCATGGCGAAGCGTAACGCGCTGGCTATGGATTCTTTCTTTGTGGAATAAACCTTCTGCAAATCATCCTGGAGGCCGTAGTATTCTATATCGATGTCATCAACCAGGCACTCAAAACGTTTCGCGAGCTCGCTTAACAGTTCGGGCGTCAGCCGGACTCCCTGACCAATACGTAATCTTATTTTTCCCATCGTTACTATTCCTTGCATACTATGGTGTATTTATTATTGAATAAAATGTCTGACTTAACAATTTATTGCTGATCATTTTTGCAATAAGTTTTTTTTGATCACGCTTTTTTTATCTTTATACATGTTAAATCATATAGTTAATGAACTTTAAAACCATGAAGGTGTCTATTCCGCTGCGTTCATCTGGCTACAGATATTCTTAACATGCTGTGCTAAACTTTCCAGCCGGATAACTCAGGATGAACGGTTTAAGGATGATGAAGTTAAAGCAAAATGATTTTACGGGATACTCTGAATCGAGCATGGACGAAGCCATACATAATGCCCTGCAAAAAGCCGGCAGCCACAGCCATGTCAGAATTATCGAAACCCAGAGCTCTCAACTGTCCGACAAAAAACGATTTTACCAGGTAACATTAGCCATAAAAGGAGTTTGATGATGGTTTATTCCGTACGCCATTATATTGGTGGCCAGCTTGTAACAGACAACAGCAACAGAAAACACGACATTTATAACCCCGCTCATGGCGAAATAATTGGCAGCGTCTGCCTTGCCGATCATGCCTTGTGCGATCTGGCTGTCAAGACAGCCAGAGAGGCCTGGGAAAGCTGGTCGCAGACACCGCCGGTTAAACGCGCGCGCATCCTGTTTAATTTCCGTGACCTGCTGGAAAAAAACCATCTAGACCTCGCCCGTCTGGTGACCCGCGAGCATGGAAAAACCATAGACGATGCCAAAGGTTCCGTGGCGCGCGCCATTGAAGTCGTCGAACTGCATTGCGGCCTGCTCACTCAAATGCAGGGGCGCTATACCGCTGATGTCTCGACGGGCATTGACTGCCACACCATCCGCCAGCCCCTGGGCGTCTGTGCCGGCGTTGCCCCGTTTAATTTCCCGGTGATGGTACCCGTCTGGATGATGGCGCCGGCGATTGCCTGCGGCAATACCTTTATTTTAAAACCTTCCGAACAGGATCCGTCCGCGGCTCTGCGTCTAGTTGAACTCTTAAGCGATGCCGGTCTGCCAGACGGCGTGGTGAACTGTGTTCAGGGTGATAAAAACGCTGTTGATTACCTGCTGCACCATCCCGACATCGCCGCCTTTACCGCGGTAGCCTCCACCCCGGTAGCCGAATCGATTTACACCACCGCGACCGCCAACGGCAAACGTGCGCACACCTTTGGCGGTGCTAAAAATCACTGTCTGGTGATGCCCGATGCGGATCTGGCTCAGGCAGCACAGGCTATTGTGGGCGCCGCATACGGTTCGGCCGGTGAACGCTGCATGGCCATTTCCGTGGTGGTGGCGGTTGGTGATGACACGGCGGATCAGTTACTCGCACACTTGCTGCCGCTGGTTCGCGCCATACGGATTGACGCCGGCGACGTGGAAGGCTGTGACATGGGACCTTTGATTAGCCAGGCTCATCGTCAGCGTGTACTCACTGCCATTGACCAGGGCGTTGCCGAAGGCGCCCGTCTGCTGATAGACGGTCGCGCCTATCGCCACCCTCAACACCCCCAGGGTTATTTTGTTGGCCCCTGTCTTTTTGACAGGGTGGATGAAAGCATGTCCGTTTACCAGAATGAAATATTTGGCCCAGTGCTGGTGATGGTGCGCGTTAAAGACTTTAACGAGGGACTGGCGCTGGTCAATCGTCACCAGTATGGTAACGGCACAGCTATCTTTACCCGCAGCGGCTACTATGCCCGCGAATTCAGCCACCGGGTTCAGGCCGGCATGGTCGGGGTTAACATTCCCATTCCGGTGCCTGTTGCAAGCCATCCCTTTGGCGGCTGGAAGCGCTCCTGTTTTGGCGATACCAACATGCATGGAGAGGAAAGCGTTCATTTTTATACCCGTCTGAAAACCACCACCAGCCGATGGCCGGTGAGCACGCTCAGCGAAAGTGCCTTTATCATGCCCACCAATCAATAAGGGAAGGAAACGAATAATGGCAAACATTGGATTTGTGGGGCTTGGGCACATGGGTCTGCCCATGGCCATCAATCTGATCAAGGCCGGGCACCGTGTTACGGGATTCGATCTGCAGGCCGCCGCTTTAGGATCTCTGGCAGCGGCAGGCGGTCACGTCGCCGCCGATCTCGCTCAGGTAGCGAAACAAAGCGATATCCTGATTACCATGCTGCAAAACGGTCAACAGGTACGCACGGCCTGCCTCGGCGATCAGGGTTTGTATGCCCATGCTCCCCGTCACAGTCTGCACATCGACTGCTCCACCATTGACGTAGACAGCTCGCGGGAACTGCATCAGCAGGCTGCTCAGCGTGATCTGTTAATGGTGGATGCGCCGGTTTCGGGCGGCGTTTCCGGAGCCAGCGCAGCTACACTGACGTTTATGGTGGGCGGTGATGAGGAGTCCTTTCAGCAGGCCAGAGTGATTCTGGAGTCGATGGGTAAAAAAATATTTCATACCGGTGCCACAGGCAGTGGCCAGGCCGCGAAAATCTGCAATAACATGATTCTCGGCATGTCCATGATTGGCGTGTCCGAAGCGTTTGTACTTGCCGAAAAACTGGGCCTGTCAGCCCAAAAACTCTTTGAGGTGGTCAACAGCTCGTCCGGGCAATGCTGGGTGATGAGCCAATACCCGCCTGCCGCAGGTTTGCTTCCCAATGCGCCGGCCAATCATCAGTATCAGGCAGGTTTTGCCGCAGCCATGATGCTCAAGGATCTGCTGCTGAGCCAGCAATCCGCACAGCAGGTCGGCGTAGAAACGCCCCAGGCCGCACAGGCGACTGCCCGTTATCAGGAGTTTTATGACGCTGGATTCGGCGATCTGGATTTTTCAGCCATTATACTTGGAAGGAACAAACAGACATGAACAACATCAATCCGGCCGATCAATTCTGGGCCGAAGCCGCCAACCAGTACGTCGACTGGATGAAGCCATGGAAAACCATTCGCAGCGGTGGTTTTGACAAAGGCGACATTCAATGGTTTCCAGAAGGAGCGCTGAACGTCAGCGCCAACTGCCTGGACAGGCATCTGGCTACAAAAGGCGATCAGGCCGCCATCATCTGGGAAGGTGACAGCGAAGAAGAACAGCGTGTGCTGAGCTTTACCGGGCTGCATGCCGAGGTGTGCCGGATGGCCAACGTGCTCAAGACTCTGGGCATTAAGAAAGGCGACCGGGTCGCGATTTACCTGCCCATGATCCCGGAAGCTGCCATCAGCATGCTGGCCTGCACACGCATCGGCGCGGTGCACACGGTTGTATTTGCGGGTTTTTCCGCTATTGCCCTGCAGCAGCGCCTGGAAGCATCCGAATGCAGGCTCCTGATCACCGCAGACGGTTATTTTCGCGGTGGAAAATTTTTCACTCTCAAGGCTCAGGCGGATGAAGCCAGCCGCAGTCTGGATGTCAAAACGCTGGTGATCCAGCACAGCAACACGCCGGTTTCCTTTGATGAAACCCGTGATTACTGGTGGCACGAATTAAAGGAAAACGTTGACGCCAACTGCCCCGCCGAAGCGATGAACGCCGAAGATCCGCTGTTTTTGCTTTATACGTCGGGCAGTACGGGTAAGCCCAAAGGTCTGGTGCATACAACAGGCGGCTATCTGGTTCAGGCGGCCTACAGCCATCATCAGGTTTTTAACTGCGATGCCAGCGATGTCTTCTGGTGTACCGCAGATATTGGCTGGATTACCGGTCACAGCTACGTGGTCTATGGCCCATTATGTAACGGCGTGACCACCCTGATGTTTGCCGGCATTCCAACCTGGCCCAACCCGGATCGCTGCTGGACAATCATCGACCGACACAAGGTCAGTGTTTTTTATACAGCCCCCACAGCCATTCGCGCCCTGAAACGGGCTGGTGATGAATGGCTGGCCAGCAGTTCGCGCCAGTCGCTGCGCCTGCTCGGCAGCGTAGGCGAACCGATCAATCCTGAGGTATGGACGTGGTATCGTGAGCAGGTTGGCTTCAGCCGCTGCCCTGTTGTCGATACCTGGTGGCAGACGGAGACCGGCACCATCATGATAAGCCCGCAAAGTGGCATGACCCATCAAAAGCCGGGTTCAGCCGGACAACCATTGCCTGGCATTTATCCGGTTCTTCTCGATGAATCGGGGCAGGAAATGACGGGTGCCTGCGAAGGGGCGCTGGCTATGAAATACCCCTGGCCCTCCATCGCCAGAACCGTTGCCGGTGATCATCAGCGTTATATCAACACCTACCTCAATCAGGGGTACTACATCACGGGCGACGGCGCCAGGCGCGATGAAGAGGGTGATTACTGGTTAAGCGGGCGCATCGACGACGTATTAAACGTATCGGGACATCGCCTCGGAACCGCAGAAATAGAAAGTGCCCTTGTCGCGCATCCGGGCGTTGCGGAAGCAGCCGTGGTTGGTATTGCGCATGAGCTGAAGGGTCAGGGCATTCATGCGTTTGTCAGTCTGAAAGCCGATCAGGAAGCGAGCGAGCTGTTAAAGCAGGAGCTGACGGAAGGCGTGAAACTGGCGATTGGCGCCATCGCCAGACCGGATGTTATTCAGTTCGTCAGTGATTTGCCCAAAACCCGCTCGGGCAAAATCATGCGCCGTCTGCTGCGCCTGATAGCCAATCAAACAGGTTTATCCATGGACGACCTGGGCGATCTGTCTACCTTGTCCAATCCACAGGTTATTGAAGATTTATTACGCACATAATCTCGTTGAAACACTTTGCAGCGTGCCGCCCGTATCAGCAACAGAGTAATACGGGTGGCATGACCCCTAATTCACCAGCACGCTGTGCTTCATCATCGGCATGTACGCTTCAAACCTGTCTGTCACATCACCCACGTACTCAGGATGATTGACCAGATCGAGCTTCAGGATAGAAGGGGTATCCAAATCGAAGCGTTTCAAATCGACCGACAGCAGATTCTGGGTTTTGCTGGCCTGAAAGTAATACATCCGGTTACCCAGGTCGCTCACAACCCGCCAGATCGATTTTGTTTCATCAATGGTGGTATAGGGATAGGCTACGTTATTCAAAATGGCGAGAATATCCACCAGGCGATCATTCGCCGTGACAAACGCAGGTAAAACACTGGCGTAAAAACTGGCGCGGACAAATCGATTTTTGGAACTGAATTTACCCGGCAGGGATTTCGTACCCCCAAACCCTCGGTATCGTTTCAGATTATCCAGCTGCACATCATAATCCGGCTCGTTGGTGGCGGTGACGTATTCAGGGCCATGATAAATCCTGAGCTTCCCATCCACGTACTCCAGAATGGCAGAATCACCAGAGGCATCATCCAGCACCAGATGCAGTTTCCCCCACTGCCGCGTCGGCTCATGATAAAACGGAACGATCTGCAAAGGCTGGGTTCGCGAAAACTGCACCGCTTCTTCTACTGACTTGAAATTATCCAGGTAATACAGCAGCCACAGAGCCTGAGACAGAGCAGGTTTTGATGGATCACGCCTGCCGTAATCGGCGCCCTCATGCCACAACAGGTGAACGGCAAAGCCGGCTTCGTTTAATCCATCGGTAATAAAATCCTCATAACCTGTAGCGGTTATACTGCCGAATCTGGACTCCCATGTCAGCCAGTTACCCGTGGCTTTGACGCCGGGCGGACTTCCGACGTGCGGCAGATGCCGAGAGAGTACGAGCAGATTCGTGCCCATGTCTTCTTCCCAGTCCATGCTCCGGCCTACCATGACCGATTGCCCCTTATCAGCCACCAGAATACGTGTACAGGCTGAGGTTTCAGCGACAAGCAATATAAAAAGCAGTCCGACACCTGGCAGTAATCTCAACAACTTCATTCCCTGTCCCGCTATCATGCGCATCTCCCCTTTTTAAACTATATCACTGACAGCCCAACGTCAGGCAAAAACCGTGCTCGAAGAACAGCAGGCCTCTGACGACTCATACTGCGGGCCCGTTTTTTTCAATTCCTGGTCTATGGCGGCCTGAATATACGCAGCCTGAAGAATGGCTGTATTGATCTGTCGGTATTTATCGAGGGGATCCGGCAAAAAGACCTGAAAACCGGAGGCAAAAGGACGGGTTGATTCAGCCTTGCTAAGATACGGGCAGAGATCATAGACCTGATCACCTTCCTGACAAAGCAAATCACCGTCGGCGTTTGTATAAAAATAAAGTTTTCCGGGGCTGCAGGCCATCATGCCTTCACTGGGTTTGCTTACCCATACAAATTCCCTGTCTGCTGTAATGTCACTCTGAAAAGCGCGATAAGCCTCGTCATATGCTTCCGGTTTTTTGTAAGACCTCTGTATGGATCTGCCAAAATTAAGTACCAGCTGGATTGATTCAGGCAGCGAGGGTTCGGATTTGATGGCAACAGAGCCGGCTACATGCCCCATGCAGGCACCAGGTATGGCCAGAAAAGGGCTGCCCAGCATGGCCCCACCGGCAGCACCACCAAACAAAGCCCCCAGCCAGACACCCGCCCGCAGAGCGATAGTCCTTTTGTGCCGGTGAGTTGCCAGCCTGTCGATGGTGTCCGGCGATAAACGAAGCAGAGGCAACATGAAGGCAGCACGCAAAAACAGCTTTTCCAGTTCCAGTTGCGTAGCTGAAAGCGTTGCTGTGTCCAATCGGTTGAAACGCAGAATGGCCTGATCCCAGGACTGAAGCATCCCATCCAGCACCGAGGCTTTAAGTCGGGCAGATTGGCTTGTACTCCGTCGCAGCTCCTGTGACTTGGCTCGAATAGCCCCAATGCCCTTCGCGAGCACCTCAAATTCCACCTGATCTTCAAACATAGCCCTCTCCCTTTTGCCATAAAATATGATGATAGAAGGATTTTGGGCATTATGACAGCAATTTGCTGGGAAAATTAAGTCGGTTCAATGGGTAATGAAGAAGGCACCGCGTCCGGAAGGTTCGCGGTGCGACTGGATTTATTTCCGTTTATCGAGGCTTATCAGATAATCCATGATTTTAAAAAACCGCTCCTCACCCTGAGCCATTTGCAGGTCGGTTTTATAACGCCCGCCAATCACAATGGCCGGAACCGCATTCACATGATAACTGGCCATCAGCGCATTGCCTTCGCCAACTTTCATGTTGATGGTGGTTGAATGAGTGAACGCACTTTCAGCGGTGTCTTTGTCAACGCCATTAGCCACAAAGAAGTCAATCATTGCCTGCTCGCTGCTGAGATTCTTTTTGTCGGTCTGTATTGCCTTAAACAGCAACGGGTTCATTTTATCGCTGATCCCCAGGAGATTAGCGGCGTAAAAAGCCTTGGCGTAGTAAGACCATTCGGGATGAAAGACAACGGGAACCTGGTTGAAGCGGACGCTGCTGCTCTGATGTTTTTTAACCCAGGCATCCAGTGTGGGCTCCAGCTTGAAACACCAGGGGCATCCGTAACTGAAAAACTCGGTGACGACGATGCCTTTCTCCGATGTATCCGGCTCGGCGTTATTGATGACCTCATAATCCTTGCCGGCCACGAAGGTTTCAGCAAAGGCCAGAGCAGGCAACAGTAATAAAAAAACAAAAAAACGCTTGATCATGGTGAATCCTTAATTAAATCGGGTTATTGATGACCTTAGTGCAATCCCTGTACATACCAGGCCACAGCTTCCATATCACTTTTGTCCATACGAGCACTGATATCCTGCATAATATTATTCATGTCATTATGCCTGATTTTATCTTTAAACGCCTGCAGCTGCTGAATGGTATAGGCCGCGTTCTGCCCCGACAGAACCGGAAATCCGGCCAGATTATTCCCGGTTCCCTGAGGGCCGTGGCAGGCGATGCATGCGGTGATGTGCTTATCAAAATCACCGCCACGATACAGTTGTTCCCCGCGTTGCAGGTACTGTCTGGGTGTGATGTTTTCAGCCAGGGGCAGGCGGGAATAATAACTCGCCAGCGCCTTCATGTCGTCTTCCGAAAGCGAAGCAACCATGGCCGTCATGCTGGCTGCGTTACGGGTCTTTCCTGCCTTGAAATCCTTAAGCTGTTTGAGCAGGTACTGGGCATGCTGACCGGCAAGATTGGGCCACTCAGGATTGCTGCTGTTACCCTGGGGACCATGACAGGCAACACAGGTATTCGCTGCTTCCGGTATTTTGTCGGACGGTTCGGTAGCCTGAACGCCAAAACTGAGCATAAACAGCACAACACATGCAGTTTTTTTCATATAAACCTCAAATATATTACTGTTTTAATGTTACACTGCCTCAGCAAAAATCCCAAAACGAAATTGAAGATAATGTTAAAAAATCCTTATACACAGGCAGCGTTTATAAAAAGCGCCGCAAAAGTCGATCAACTCCCTGCGGATGAAGGTTTTGAAGTTGCCTTTGCTGGGCGCTCCAATGCTGGAAAATCCAGCGCCCTGAATTGTTTAACAGGCGTGAAACAGCTTGCACGTACCAGTAAAACACCCGGGCGTACACAGCTGATAAATCTGTTTGGCATTGACCCGGAGCGCCGCCTTGTAGACTTGCCCGGCTATGGTTATGCCAAGGTAGCCTTGCAGGTAAAGCAGGACTGGCAGAAAAATCTGGCGCATTACCTGGAAGTCAGGCAGTGTCTGCGCGGCCTGATTTTACTAATGGATTGCCGGCATCCCCTGAAAGATCTCGATCAAATGATGGTAGACTGGGCGCTTAACCGCGAGATCCCGGTACACATTCTCCTGACCAAGGCAGATAAAATCAGCCGCAGCGAATTAAAAAACACGGTATTAAGTGTCAAAAGGCATTACCAGCTTTGCGAGCATCTTGTCAGCGTTCAGGGTTTTTCATCCCTGAAAAAAACCGGGGTCGATGAGCTGATAGCGCAATTGAACCTATGGTATGAACTGGCTTAGAGCCTGGTGTATTCCTGTCTGAGTGCTCTGTACTGAACAATTTTTTAATCTTTATATCATTTGTCCTCCCCGCGCAGGCGGGGACTTCCAATTAGCCTCACCCTCACACCCAGCCCTTCTCCCTAAACACAGGGAGAAGGGAGCAGTAGTGTTGATAACTTTATACCGAACCAGCGTCCGAGATACCGGGGTTCTCCAGACTTAAATTACCGGTGTTAAAATCATAAGCAAAAATTTCCGCGTAACGCCCCCAGTCGATCATGGTTTTCAGAACCCGCTCAGCCTCTTTCTCGCTCAGGTAATCTTCCAGCTTGCTTAAGAAGCGCTCTTCCGACACGCGGTGCCCGATTTTTTCGTCCAGCACGCGACGGATGTAGCGCGCCAGAGGGATTTTTTCCAGCAGCAATCCGGCAAAGATTTTTTTACGCGCCTGCAAATCGGCTTCGGCGAATTGCCGGCCCAGAGGATTTAACTGAATATCACCATCGGATACCTTGGCAAAACCCAGAATCTCAAGCGTTTCCAAGAGTGGGAACAAATCATCGATGTTCATCATCAATTCATCTGCAAGCTCCGGCAAATCAATGCGTTCGCTGAACGAAGTCATCGTTTCAATCAGACCGGACAGTTCAGAAGGCTCTACATCCGGCAAACGATAGCCCAGGCCAATCTGCCGTTCGCGGTGCGAACGTCTGGTTTTTTCAGAGGGTCCTGTGGTCATTACTTTATAGATGTTATCCACCAGCGCCCGAAATTCCAGCGACTCCGGATCTCTCGGCTGAGGCAGCGTGACGTGCAGTTCTTCGCGAATATACCCAGGATCACTGCCAAAGATCACAATGCGATCGGCCAGCATGGCAGCTTCCTCAATATTGTGCGTGACCAGCAGAATACCGTTGGTATTGGTTTTTTTCTCCTGCCACAGCTCAAGAAGGTCGGATTTCAGGTTTTCGGCAGTTAACACATCCAGAGCAGAAAAGGGTTCGTCCATCAACAACACGTCAGGATTAATTACCAGAGCCCGGGCAAAGCCCACGCGCTGCCTCATGCCGCCAGACAGCTCTTTTGGATACGCTGATTCAAAACCGTCAAGCCCGATGATGTCGATGGCGTCGATGGCGCGCCGACGCCGCTCCTCGCGGCCAATCCCCTGTGCTTCCAGCCCAAGCTCTACGTTTTCCAGTACTGTAAGCCAGGGCATCAAGGCAAAGGATTGAAACACCATGGCAATGCCCGCAACCGGCTTCGACACCGGCTGACCACGGTACGTTACTGTGCCAGACGAAGGCGGAACCAGACCGGCGATGATGCGCAACAGCGTGGATTTACCTGAGCCGGACTTACCCAGCAACGCGACGATCTCGCCTTCCTGCAGCTTGAAGTTCACGTCATCCAGCACCAGCAGATCCTGGCTGGAGGCTTTTTTAAAGGATTTGCGGCAGTTTTCAATAGCAATGATGGTATCAGACATGACAGTTCTCAGTTAAATCAGTTACTGGTTGAAGTTAAAACGCTCTTCAGCCAGTCGGTACAGGGGACGCCAGATGAGCTGATTAAACACCAGCACATACACACACATCATGCCGGTGCCGAGTGCAATCTTCGGAAAATCACCCGCTATCGTGCTCGCCTGAATGTACTCGCCAAGGCCGGTCGCTTTCAGGGTTGTATCACCCCAGCTCACCCATTCCGCCACAATACTGGCGTTCCAGGCACCGCCGGCTGCGGTGATGGCACCCGTGATATAAAAGGGGAAAATCCCCGGCAAGGCAAGGCGTTTCCACCACAGCCAGCCGCTCAGACCGAAATTATCCGCCGCCAGATACAAATCACGCGGAATGGTGGAGGCGCCTGCTATCACATTAAATAATATATACCACTGCGTACCCAGAATCATCAGAGGCGTGACCCAGACCTCTACGCTCAAATGAAAACGCACAATGGCAATCACAAACAAGGGATAAAAGAGATTAGCCGGGAAGGCCGCGACAAACTGAATCACCGGCTGGATCTTTTGAGCGATTCGTGGCCGAAGCCCTATCCATACGCCAACCGGAATCCACACCAGTGAGCTGATAACAATCAAGACAATCACCCGCGTTCCCGTGGCTGCGCCGAGCAAAAAAACATGGAAGATATCGCCCAGTCTTAACTCAGCCAGAATAAAGCTCATCAGACCCCAGGCACCGCCGGCGATGGCAAACCAGACCAGCGAGTTCCAGATCCAGTCGATACGGCGCTGACGCTGTGGGTTGACTTCCCGCGCCACCGTGGGTGTACGCCGGCTTAGCCAGTGTGCATTAACAAATTTGTCCCGCAATACGCCAAGCCGCGCGCCCACCCGCTTCATCAGCTTACTGCCACGCATCCAGTCAATTAACCAGGATTGCGATTCGCTTTCATCCGGCGACTGCTCCATTTTAAATTTTTCGGACCAGGCGATGAGGGGGCGAAACAGAATCTGATCATACAGAAAGATAACGATCACCATGGCAATAATGGCGTAACCTACCGCCCGCAGATCATGTTGTTCAATTGCCAGAGCGATGTAGGAGCCCACGCCTGGTAAACGGATGTCCTGATGCGAAACAGCAATCGCCTCAGACAACACCACAAAAAACCAGCTGGCCGACATGGACATCATCATGTTCCACAACAGACTGGACATGGAAAACGGCACTTCAACCTTCCAGAAGCGCTGCCAGGCAGACAGCTGAAACACCGCAGAGGCTTCTTTCAAATCATGAGGCAGGGTTTTCAGCGATTGATAAAAGCCAAAAACAATATTCCAGACCTGAGCAGTAAAAATCGCAAAAATAGAAGCACACTCCGGTCCCAGCAGGCTGTTGGGAAACAGATGAATAAAGCCGGTGACGGTGATGGAGAGAAAACTTAAAACGGGAACCGATTGCAATACGTCAATAGCCGGTACGATGATCTGCTCGGCCCGGCGGTTTTTTGCGGCCAGGGTGCCAACCAGAAAGGTAAACACAATCGACAGGGTCAGGGCAATGAACATGCGCAGCACGGTACGTGAAGCATAAAACGGCAGCTGAGACGGATCGAGAGAAATCGGCAGGGGCTCGCCCAACTGATAGGGACTGGCCATTTGCTGCCCGGCCCAGCCGAGGAAGAACAGCACCGACAGAATCAGAATCAGCAGCAAAAAATCCCAGCGGTTGACAAAACGGCCAACGCTTTCACGGTTGGCAAAGTAAAAACGAGTATTGCGCATCTCTGCCCCCCTTTTTGCTTGTTACGAATGATTATGACCGAAGAAAAACCATTGATTTGATGACAAAGCCGCGACGATGATACAATCGATCTTATGTCACCACAGACAACGTGGCTCAGTATACCACACGGTGCCTGCAATCGACAGATATTCGATGCCTTTGCCAAACCTAAAGGATGCCTTTATGTCAAAAATAAACCGCCTGTTTTGTGCTCTTCTTATCCTGTTCGCCAATCTGGTACACGCCGCAGCCGACGATATACAGAAGGCCGTGTGGGTGAACGAGGCGATCGTTGCCACGTACACGTTTAATGCCAGTAACTATCTGGAGCGTCAGCGGGAAATCGCGCGTTATTTTACGGCCGAAGGCTGGACGAATTACCTCACCGCCCTGAACGCGTCTGGTCTGCCGGCCACCGTCAAACAAAATGACTATTCTGTTTCAGCCGTAGCTCTGGCTCCTCCTGCTGTCACCATCAGTGACAACGGCCAGTCGTGGAAGGCAACGATGCCGTTGCTGGTGATGTATAAAAACCCGCAGCAACAGCAGAAGCAAACGCTGATGGTCACGATTACCTTCGTCCCGGCAGCGACAAATCAGGGTGTACGGGGGCTGGCCATGAACAGTCTGCAGGCAAAAATCACCACAGAGCCCTGCCAGTGCTGTGCGGCGGAGGAATCTAAAACAGACGCCACAGCAGCACCAGCAGGTGCAGAGCAATCAGCCCCAGCAAAAGCGCAATAATGACGTTCAGTTTGGTGGGAATACGCACGTCCAGTGCCGCCTGACTGGGGTTATCGGGGTTGTAATACACATCGATTTCCTCGTCGTTTTCAAAGGCCATCGCCGCACGGTAGGCAACCTGGCGGGCGTATTTGCTGTTTGGGTTGTTATGAGACGTATCAAGGAAAAAATACTCGCCAACAAAATCCTGGTCGTAGAGATGGTAGCTGTATTCTATTTTTGCCCAAAGCCGGTGTCCGTCGCGACTCCAGCTGAATTGCGTCATCCGCCCTTTGGTGATGAGCCAGTCACGCGCTTTGTTTAAAAACTGACGCTGGCTCCAGAAGTGTTTTAACAGCACGAACAGGAAGAGCAGCCAGGCGAGATCGACCGCGCCCTGCCATGAGAACAGCCAGCCAGTAAGTGTTTTCATAGACATCCTGTTTAATAATCAGTTTAATCAATGAACAGCTCCCTTCTCCCTGGTTAAGGGAGCCTGCCCTTCTAATGCGCTTCATCCCAGTTATTACCCACCCCCACCGATACCTTCAAAGGCACCGCCAGGCTGACCGCGTTCTCCATCAGCTCACGAATGGCTGCCGTAGCCCATTCGACCGACGACTCTGGCACTTCAAACACCAGTTCGTCATGTACCTGCATGGTCATGCGCACGCTGGGTTCGGGTAAATCAGCCTGCCAGGCTGCAACGGCCAGCATGGCTTTTTTGATGATATCAGCCGCCGTACCCTGCATGGGCCCGTTAATGGCCGTGCGCTCAGCGGCGCGCTGACGCATCATGTTGCGGGCATTAATTTCAGGCAGTTGCAGACGACGCCCGAAAATGGTTTCAACGTAGCCTTGTCGATGCGCCTGCTGACGCGTGCGCTCCATGTACTCCAGCACACCAGGATAGCGATGAAAATAACTGTCCATATAGGTCTGTGCGTCTTTTCGTTCCACGCCTAACTGCTTGGCCAGGCCAAAGGCTGACATCCCGTAGATTAAACCAAAATTGACGGCTTTGGCGCGGCGGCGCAATTCGGCATTGACCTCCGCCAGAGGAACCTGGAAAATTTCACTGGCCGTGGCTGCATGAATATCCAGACCTTTGGCAAAAGCATTCAACAAACCGGCATCACCCGATAAGTGCGCCATGATACGCAATTCAATCTGCGAATAATCAGCTGCCAGCAGTTTATACCCTCCGGGTGCCACAAAAGCGGTTCGAATCAAACGCCCTTCCTCACTGCGGACGGGAATGTTCTGTAAATTGGGATCGCTGGAAGAGAGCCTTCCTGTAGCTGCCACAGCCTGATTGTAGGACGTATGCACCCGATGCGTACGCGGGTTAACCCGTTTGGGTAAGGCATCGATGTAGGTTGAAACGAGCTTGTTCAAACCACGGTATTCCAGGATGACAGCTGGCAGTGGATAATCGTAGGCCAGTTCCTGTAACACAGATTCTGCAGTTGACGGCTGACCGCCTGGTGTCTTTGCCAGAACCGGCAGTTTGTGCTCGTCAAACAGAATTTCCTGCAATTGTCTGGGCGAATTCAGATTAAAAGGCCGGCCAGCCAGAGCCAGAGCCTCGTCTTCCAGGCTTTTCATACGAATCTTCAAACGCTCGCCGTGACGCGCCAGCGTTTCAGTATCAATCAATACCCCATAACGCTCCATATCAGCAAGCACCGTCAGCAACGGTACTTCAATGTCGTGCAGCACGGTTTTCAACGGCTCATCCAGCAGAGGATAAATCGCCCGGTGCAGTTTCAGCGTGATGTCGGCGTCTTCGGCAGCATAGGGTGCCGCCTCTGCCACGGGAATCTGATCAAAACGCAGTTGTTTTGCGCCTTTACCCGCCACGTCTTCGTAGGAAATGGTTTTATGCCCCAGATATTTCAACGACAGACTGTCCATGTCGTGACGGCTGCCCACACTGTTGAGGACATAGGATTCCAGCATGGTGTCGGACACAATGCCCTTCATGCGGATACCATAATTTTGAAAGACGTTAAAATCGTATTTGAGATTCTGGCCTATTTTGCCAATACGATCGCTTTCCAGAATCGGTTTCAGCGCCGCCAGCACGTCGCTCCTCTGCAACTGCTCACTGCCGTCGAGATGAGCGAGCGGGATATAAACCGGATCGTTCACATCAATGGCCATCGAAATACCCACGATTTCAGCTTCCATCACGTCGAGGCTGGTAGTTTCCGTGTCCACGCAAAAAAGAGGACAGGTCCGCAGGCGTTGCAACCAGTCGGATAACTGCGCTTCGGTGGTAATAATGCTGTATTGGGATTCGCTTTTTTCGCTGCTCTCGGGTGGAGGAGGCAGTGCCGACTCGTCTGCCTTGTCCTGCCTCAGCAGATCATTTAACCAGGTTTTGAATTCCAGCTCGCGGGTCAGCTCTATCAAACGCTCGCGATCAGCCTTACCAGCCCGCAGTTCATCTACAGTGACCGGCAGTTCAACATCGAGCTTGATAGTGACCAGACGTTTCGACAAAGGCAGGTAACTCAGGCTTTCGCGAAAATTTTCGCCAACCTTGCCGGGGATGTCGGCCGCATGTGCGATCAGATTGTCCAGCGTCTTGTACTGCTCCAGCCATTTAACCGCAGTTTTGGGGCCGCAATTGTTAACACCAGGCACGTTGTCCGAACTGTCGCCAATCAAGGTCAGATAATCGATAATCTGCTCCGGCGTCACGCCGAATTTTTCCTTGACGCCGGATATATCCAGCACCTGGTTAGACATGGTGTTGATAAGCGTAACGTGCTCATTCACCAGCTGCGCCATGTCTTTGTCGCCTGTGGAAATGATGACGGCCTGCCCCTGACTGGCGGCCTGCCGGGCAAGTGTGCCGATCACGTCGTCGGCTTCAACACCGTCAATAATGAGCAGGGGCAGACCCATGGCGGTCAATACATCAATCAGAGGAGCAAACTGCGAGCTGAGCTCTGGGGGCATGGGCGGACGATGGGCCTTATACTCGGGATACCATTCGTCGCGAAAGGTTTTTCCTTTCGCATCAAACACGACCACAACCCGCTCTGATTGATAGTCCTTGATTAGTCGTTTGACCATGTTGCTGACACCATACACAGCGCCGGTTGCCTGACCTTTGGAATTGGTCAGCGGCGGCAGAGCATGAAAGGCGCGAAAAAAATAGGAAGATCCATCAATCAAAATTACCGGGGCAGTCATCATTACGCCTCACTCAGCTCGTCCACACGTTCACTTAGTCTGTTAATTTTTTCGCTGAGCGCTTTGAGATTTTTACGCATCAGGGGAATGCGCGTTACCGACAATTCCTGCTCAATCGCCTTGTCACGTGGACGGGCAGGATTACCCAGATACACGTTACCTTTGATTAAATGCTTTTTGGGAGGTACACCGGCACGAGCGGCTAAAACCACCCCGTCATCAATGCGGACATGATCGCTGACTCCTACGTTAGCGGCAAAAATAACGTTATCGCCACTGACTGTGCTGCCCGCAATTCCGGTGAAGGCGCACAGGATATTGTGCCGGCCCAGCTTCACCGAATGCGCGATTTGTACCAGGTTATCAACCTTGGTGCCTGCGCCAACCACGGTAGCACCCAGTGTTGCCCGGTCAACCACGGTATTGGCGCCAATTTCGACGTCGTCTTCAATCACCACGTGCCCAACGTGTGGGATTTTCATGTGGTGGCCGTCAACAAAGGTATAACCAAAGCCGTCGCTGCCAATGACGCTGGACGCGTGAATGATTACACGCGCACCAATCTGCGTACCATCATAAATGGTGACGTGGGGATGGACGGTGGTATCCGCACCAATGCTCACCCCACGGCCAATGGTTACATGCGCCTTGATGACGCAGCGCTCACCAATAACCGAGCCGGATTCCACAACAGCAAAGGGACCGATATGACAGTCTGGAGACACCTGGGCATCGTCAGCGATGACGGCGCTGGGGTGAATGCCGGCGGCAGGTCTGCTGGCGGGATGAAAGACGCCCAGCAACTGGATAAACGATTGAAACGGATGCGCGACCTGAATAACCGGTTTAACCTGGCTGGTGGTTTTCTGATTCACCAGAATGGCGGCGGCCTCCGACTGCTCCGCGCGCAGCAGGTTATCAGCGCCATCGGCAAACACCAGCGCACCTGCGGCTATGTCGTCAATCGGCGACAGCGCAGCAATCATCACAGAAGCATCACCCACGACCACGCCTTGCAGGCGGTCTGCTATTTCGCTCAAAGAAACATTCATTACTTTATCGTCCACTCACGCAAAATGGATCGATTATAACGCGATATGACAAGACATGCGAACGTTGATTTCTTTAAATTGATCCTTTTTTGACATCGATGTACCATTAGGTAACAATTATACATGGGGTTCAATCGCAATGAAAGAAAGCATTATTTCCAAACCGGGCTTCCTGCCAGTCAGCGGCGGTCATACGCCGTCACAATTTGAATTCTATGAAACGCGTGGACGCAGGCCTCATCAGCAGGATGCTCTGGCCTGGCATATTTTACCGGATGGCGCCCTGCATAATCTGACACCGGAAGAAATTGGCTTCCGTCTCTGGACCTGTTATCGCCAGCTCGACCAAGCGGTAGTGCAAATACGATTATTTAGCGACCACGGTACCACCGCATCTACCACCGTTTATGATGGCCGCGGAAATCTTATCACCGCAACCCTTGCCGACGCGGTCGCTTTTGCAGCGGTGTTTGACAGGAACGGCAGGCCTCGCGGCGTGGTTCGCCTGAACCAGGTTACCCACAGTGCCGCTGATGAGAGTGAGCGTAAGCGCATTGCGGAGCTGGGTGGGACCGTTGTTTATTATCTGGGCGCACAACGCGTAAATTATGCTCTGGCCGTCAGCCGGGCTATTGGTGATCGTTCGCACAAACCGCTGATCAGTTCGGACGCACGAATCGATTTTCACAGCACAGACAGCATCAGGCAAACAATCATGTCACGTGACGAAGCCCTGCGTGCACAAGACATAGGCGACATCAAAATTATCGTCACCTGTGATGGCTTTACTGAACGGGCAAAGGCACAGACGAAACAAGAGCATGAAAATTATCTTCTGAATAAGTTAACCGGTTATCACATAGAACAGCCCAACATGGATTTGAGTGAGTATTTAGCCCAGGCAGCGATTAGAGATGACTCTGGGGATAACATTTCCGTATCCATACAAACCCTGCCGGCAGAAGGCCAGGAACAGTTTGCGGTGTTACAGGGCGTGTATGATGGTCATGGCGGGGAAAGGGCAGCCCATTATGTTGCCGACAACATAGGCAGGTTATTCTCGGCGCAATGCGAACTGACACCCGGGCAATATGCCACTCAGCGATTCAGCGTCATGCGCTATCCAGGTATTTTTCGGCAAGACCACGCCGACTACTTCAGAAGCAGCAGCGCTGCGGCCTCGTCCACGTCGGCACCAGGGCCTGACACAGACGTGCCGCATCTATTCAGCGATTACGACAATCCAGGACGCCTGGGCCCGAACGAACCGCTTGCCGCCCGTTTGCTTGAGGCCATCACAATCGCCCGCAATAATTATGTTGCCTATCATGGGCTGAGCCGCGCAGACAAAGCTGTGCGCATGGAACTCAATCGTGGTCAGAGTGATGGCTATCTGAGTTTTTTCCGCCACACCGCGTCTGGAATAACCATAGCCAATCGATGGGTACGGCAATTTAACGACATAAGATTGAGTGACGACACCAGCGTACAACGTTTATGCCTGTTGCTAAGCCATCCCAAAACAAGGTTTTTCCGACATTCGTTCGGTTCGTTTGTCATGGATGCCCTCCGTCCGGTACTTGAAACAGAAGGCATTGATGTGCCTGTGGACGTGACCAGAGAAGATATCCCTGACTTGATTAGAAACATCGAGGAAGAGTGTTTGAGCGAAGAGCACGAAATAAATCAAAGCCTGCTCAGATAGCAGCCCCCTTCTCCTTTAAACCAGGGAGAAGGGAGCTGTACAGTGAGCCCAGTCTACGCCCTTTTTAACAACAGAGCCGCGTTGGAACCACCAAAGGCAAAGTGGTTAGACAGGGCGATATCAATTTTCTTTTTGCGCGCCTGATTGGCCACGTAATCCAGATCACAGGCCGGATCTGGTTCATGCAGATTAATGGTGGGCAGCAGGGTATCCTGTTGCAGACACAGGACCGTGGCAATGATCTCCATTACACCGGCCGCACCGATGGAATGACCAGTCATCGATTTTTGCGCGGTGATCGGAATCTCGTAGGCACGATCTCCAAAAACCGCCTTGATGCTTTCAGTTTCCGCCTTGTCGTTCAAAGGCGTACCTGTTCCGTGTGCGTTGATGTATTGCACGTCTCCCGGCGACAGGCGGGCATCCGCCAGAGCGGCCTGTATGGCACGCGCCTGTCCTTCGGGGTTGGGGGCGGTAATATGATAGGCATCACAGCTTGCGCCAAACCCCAGGATCTCGGCATAAATCGTAGCACCACGTGCGCGCGCATGATCCAGATCCTCCAGAATCAAGGTACCGGCGCCATCCGCCATGACCATGCCGTCGCGGTTAATATCAAAGGGTCGGCAGGCCAGTTCTGGCTGCTCATTCTGAGTGGACATGACGCGCAGTTTGCACCAGGCGGCCATAATGGCTTCCCAGAGCAGGGACTCCGTACCACCACACAGGGCAACCGCCAGACGCCCCTGCGCAATCTGGTGATAGGCGTTACCTATCGCTTCCGCAGAGGAAACACAGGCATTGGATACGGTAGAATTAGGACCGCCAAGGCCGAATGTGATAGCAATCTGATTGGCAACGGAATTGGGCATAAAGCGCAGCACGCTGAGTGCCGGAATTTTTTTCCAGCTTTCCGTGATAAAGGCACGGTAGGCGTCCAGCTCCAGCTCAGCCGCCCCTGCAACGCTGGTGCCAATGAACGTCCCGGCATGAGCCAGCTCAGCCGGCGTAAGACCGGAGCGCCTGATCGCGTGATGGGAACAATACAGGGCATAACGGGTTGCGAGGGAATAACGCCTGCTTTTATCGAATTCGGGCAGGTCATCGAGGGTAAAATCGGTGATTTCCCCGCCAATCTGTGTTGGATATGGAGATGGGTCGAACTGCTGAATCCGTTTGATTCCGCAATGTCCCTGAACAGCGGCCTGCCAAAAGGCATCCAGTCCATTTCCGATGGAGGAAACGATATCCATCCCAGTAATTACTACTCGTTTTTTCATTTCATACCCTTGAAACATCGTCCATCTGGCATGAGCCGCTTCATCAAAAAAACGGCACCGTACAAACCGTAAAGGCCGAAATTATGACCGCGCAATCGCGAGAATGCAATACTCAGGATAACAGGAATATGCGCGACAGTTTTTCCAGTTCAATCTGCCAGTATTCGTAACGCGTGATGATGCGAAATCCCTGCTTTAAATACAGATTCAGCGCTGTGCTTTTGTCGCTTTCGACATCAAGGCTCAGCACCTGCCTTCCCAGTGACAGTACGTGCGTTATCACCTGCGATAACAATTCACTGCCCAGCCCCAGCCCCTGCCAGGGCGGTGCAATCGCGATATCAGACAACAGCACCGTATCGGGTTGCCAGCGCAAATGTGCTTTTCCCAGGCATTTCCCGTCTTTTTCCGCCACAAGTATCTCGTACTCCGGATTGAGCAGTAAACGGGTAAAGCGCTGCGTCATATCGGCGTGGTGTTCGGAAAAACAGGCTTTATCAAGGTAATACAAAACGGGTAAATCATCCATAACAGCCCGGCGAATATGCAGCTGGCGCGGCTGCAGCGGTGGTGCGTCGGGGCTGTCGCGACGCATATGGTATTCGCTGTTGTAATACACAAAATCCAACGACTGGATCCAGTCGTTGTCCGACGTGTCAGAAAAGGAAAAAATCACCCTTTTCATGCCACGACTCACCAGCAGAGGCAGCATGGCTCGGACCAGCTCACGCGCTATTCTCTGCTTACGCAGTTCAGGCGCCACCAGCAGACTGACTTCACAGGCATCTTCGTAGAAGAAATACACGCTGGCAAAACCAACCAGTCTGTCAGATTGATAGTAAAGAAAATTACTTTCCGTTTCCCGTTGCTGGCTGAGCAGATCATGATAAATTTTTGGCAGCCCACCGTCTTTTGCAAGGCAAAGCGCAGCGAGTTGTTCAAGATCCTGCTGTTGCAGCAGACTCAGTTTATGGTTTCGTATCAGCATAGAAGCTCTGGGTTAAGGTTTCCTTAATCTTGATGCGATACTATATAAGGTATCGGGTTTGGGTTATACTGTCTGCGTGAAAAAAATACCCCTGCTCCAAACATTTTTTTGAGGTGTCTGCCATGGCTTTATCCTTTGCTGAACAGGTTATGTTACAGTCAAAATACGATGAGCTGCGCGAGTTAACTACTTATCCTAATCGTTTTGCGAATAACAAGGAGCAGTTGATACGCTTTTGCATTGATAATGACATATTGCTTTATAATCTGGCTCATCTGCATTTCGCTACTGGCCAGAATCTGCTGAATCGCGTGCTTCACATCGTTACTGGCCGCTCAGCGGAAGTGCTAAAAGACTGGCGACGCGACTTTAGCGCAGCCTCAGCCCAGGCGGATGCCTTAACGCGGCAAACGTACGCCCGGGCGTATCTTTCTGTTGCAGATCAACACGCAAAAATGGGCTTTTTTGCAGAAGAAAGCCTGCTTACGATGGAAGACATGAAAACTCTTTTGGCGAACCCCGGCTATCATTCGGAGGATGTGCTGACGATGGAGCCGTTTTCCCTCACCGAGCGTACTCAAAGCCAGGATGAAGAATTAGGGAAACTGCTTGCAAGCGAGAACGTACCGATCATTTTCCTGCCCGTAAATCATGACGGACACTGGTTTTATCTGATCCGGTTCGAGAATAGCTGGCGCGTGAGAGACTCCCAGAAAATGCAGGAAGAGGGTCTGTCTCAGAGACAGCTGTCCATGATGCAGGCAACTCAGAAACTTCTGACTGATTTCGGCGTGACAGAGACCGTTACTTTTGAGACTACTGGCGCCCAGTTTAACGACTATGATTGCGGTACTCATGTACTGAATGCCTGGCGCTATATTACCAGTCCGGATGGTGGCTTCAGCCCCCTGACTCATTCCCAGGCGCTGAGAGAAGCCCTGTTCCATCAACAGGACAAGATAGAGCCTGCTTTATCAGCTGTTGAAGAGCTGGAAGAGGAGTCCTCTCTGTCTTCTGTCGAAGAAATGGTGGAGTACCACGAACCTGTCCTGCCGGCCACGCAAGAGAAAACAGTGCCATCGGCAGAGGCAGCTGTTGCAGAATACACACAGGCTCTGCTGGCTAATAAACATGGCCTGTTTAGCGGGATACACAACAAAATAGACATCAACCAGATTGACCAGGCTATAGCCTTGCACGGGGAATCGGATGAAGACTTTGCCCACCGTTTACAGGAAGCGGAATTCAGAAAAGCCGGTTTGATTTAAGCCTCAGACTCCGTGCCCAGAACTCTGCGCGTCATTGCGGGCAGAGTTCTGGGTACGGAGCCCCGGCTCCACAGACACCTGTCATGACGGCGATCTCAAAAACAGGCATCAAAATCCCCCTCTCTCACTCTCGCTCACAAGGCATATCGCTGTTACAATTTCGCCACGCCCGTTAAAACCTGCAAAACAATATGTCGTCTGCCCTCTACTGGTTCCGCCAGGATTTACGCTGTCAGGATAACCCGGCCTTACAGGCCGCCTGTCAGGCTCACAGCTCCCTGCTGCCCCTCTATATCGACTGCCTGCCCGGCGGAGGCGCACAGCGCTGGTGGCTGCATCACAGCCTGTCGGCTCTCCGTGCCAATCTACATGAACATGGTTTGAATCTCTGCCTGCGTCGAGGTGATCCATTAAGCATCCTGCTGCAGCTGATTGACGAACATTCAATAGACACAGTCTATTGGAACCGCTGCTACGAACCCCAGGCGATTGAACGCGATACGGCGATCAAGACGGCCTTGACAGCTCGTGGTGTCACGGTGAAAAGCTTTAATGGCGCCTTGCTGAATGAACCGTGGACGGTCAGTAATCAAAGCGGTCAATACTACAAAGTATTCACCCCCTACTGGCGACAATGTCTGCTCCAGATGCCTCAGCCTGTATCCTGTAGTATAGAGCAGTGGCCGGCCCCCCTGTCAGCTCAGAGCGATAGTCTGGAGGACTGGCGCCTGCTGCCGCAGAATCCCAACTGGGCGGCTGGCTTTCAGACCTACTGGCAGCCTGGCGAACAGGGTGCATTAGATCGTTTAAGCAGATTTATCAAGAATCAACTGGGACAGTATGGGAGCGAACGCGATATTCCCATTCGCGACGCCACCTCCAGGCTGTCGCCGCATCTGCATTTTGGCGAAATAAGTCCATGGCGTCTGTGGCAGGCCACTCAGGAAGCGAGGCAGCTTCCTGGCTGTAACCTTCACTCCACTGATCGCTTTCTGGCCGAGCTGGGCTGGCGTGAGTTTTCGCATTATCTGCTCTACCATTTTCCGGGTCTGCCAGACACGAATTTCAAAAGCGAATTCAACGCCTTTCCCTGGCAGCAGGACGATGAAGCGCTGAAGCGCTGGCAGCGTGGCCTGACCGGCTACCCAATTGTCGATGCCGGTATGCGTGAACTCTGGCACAGTGGCTATATGCATAACCGGGTGCGGATGATCGTTGCTTCCTTTTTAATCAAGGACCTGTTGATTGACTGGCGCGTGGGTGCTGCCTGGTTTTGGGATACGCTGCTGGATGCCGATCTGGCCAACAACTCCGCCAGCTGGCAGTGGGTCGCCGGTTGCGGTGCCGATGCCGCCCCCTATTTCCGGATTTTCAACCCGGTATTACAGGGAGAAAAATTTGATCCCGCGGGTGAATACGTAAAAAAATGGGTTCCCGAGCTGCATTCGGTCAACAGTAAATGGATTCACAAACCCTGGGAAGCACCTTTCGGCCAGCTGGCGATTACACTGGGCCGGGATTATCCGCATCGTCTGGTAGATCACAACAAGGCACGGAATTTTGCCCTGGCCAGTTATAAAGCCCTGGAGCGTGATAGCTGATATGAGTAGACGTTGTATTTAATGGCCAGAGCGGCCGTGAGGCATGACCTGTGTCAACAGGATGGATTTCGGATAGATAATGTTTAAAAACGTCGCATCTGTTTCAATCCCTCTGCTCGTGATTAGCAAGTCTATTTTTTGATCGCCGAGATATTTTTTAATTGAAGCCAGGATATAGTGTTTTTCGCTCTTTAATGCCATCGCGTGCTCAGGACTGTCAAGAAGCAGCAGCAAATCGATATCGCCACCTCTGCAAGTATCGTCAACCCGACTTCCATATAATCTTAATTCCGCGCTCATCTTATCCAGATAAGGCGTTATAGCGCGAATCAAATCCTCGATTTGTTGACTGGTCAGGCGCACAATTATTAAATCCTGTCTTTAATGGCAATTAGAACAGGAGCCTCTTTGCGCAGACGAATGAAAAATTCGGCAAGGTCCCGATCCGTATATTCATGAGCAGAGATATTTCGTAACTCACGAATAGCCATCCATAAATCAACATTATCCAGGCAATTCAATTTTTCTGCCTGGTTGATGAAATCACGAAAACTACCGCTGAACCCGGGATCTTCAACTAACACATAGGTACGGATATATTTCATCAGATACACATCAGCCACGCGGGCAAAGCGGGCTGAAAAACTTTCCCATGTTTCCAGGGTTTCTTCATCCAGCCGGTCTGGTTCGGCCGGCAGCAGCAGCACTTTTTTATAGCTGTATTCAAGATGAGCAATAGCTTTTAATAATTTATTTTTATGTTCTTCCAACAGCGTTTCACGTATTGTCATATTCTGATTCCAGATCAGGTTAAAAGTGCATGCTCATGGAAGCAACGATGATCTCGATGGTAATCAGCACGATGATGATAATTTCGAGATTATGCGCGTGCTTGTTCTCCAGATAACTGTTGAACATATCGAAGATTTCGTTGAGCGTATCCAGGCGATGATTAATCGCGTTAACGCGGCGCTGGATGTGCAGATAACGCTCCAGCATCGTAAAGTACTCTTCCAGAGTAGGATGCTGCCAGAAATATTTCGGATGGTAGAGAAAGTTACTGATCAGATTCATTTCGCTTTTGGCGTTGAGAATCTCGCCAATAATCTGTCGTACCTTATTACGGGAGATATTCATCTGCCCTTTGTGCGACAGGCGCTGTATCAAGGGGGAATATTTGTCAATCAGGGCTTCAATGATGGTTTCAAAATACTGCAGCTTCACCGACTGCGAAAACCCGTAGGACAGACTCAGCTTGAGATCATCGTTGTCGCCGTCCATGGTAATGCAATCCACATCAAAATAATCATGGGGCTCAATCGCGGTTTTATCACCAACCTGATAACTGAACTCATCGTGGACAGAAAACGGCACCAGTCGGTCGCAGTATGGTTTGATGGTGTCAAGATAGCCGGTGATTCGGTGACGCTTAATCCCCCAGGATACCACCGTTCCATTTTTAAAAATAAAAAGGACAAAGCCCGGCTTTTCAATTGAGCTTATTTTCAACACGTCGCGAGACTTAACAGATTGATAACGCTCAGGGCTTGATTTGAACAGAGTATCCAAACGGGGCAGATCGATAGTGTTTGCGATGCAATAACTTAAGCATTCCATGATTAAAATAACCTTCAATAACGGCGGTAATCAGGGCTATTTCATCAAAATTCAGCGTGCCGTCCTGAACAATCACGGTTTGACTATTGATGAAATCACTCTGAGCGGTGATGTGTCTAGTACTATTTCCATATAGTTTTGACATGTATGGAAACAGTACTAGACACTGAGCACATCACCTGCATGCGGATTATAATCCATTTCTCCGGGCACTACACGTCTTCTACGGTTTCTTTACCAGAGTAAGCTTTCTTTCTCTCAGTCGCGCCGGACAACCATTGAGGGCAGACTTCAAGAACTTCAGCAATTTTGTCCAATTGTTCCGCAGGTGGCAGCAGATGACCAAAGATCATAGCGTTAGCCAAATGGCGGGTTACACCAAATACTTTTGATACGGCTTTGGTTTTTTCCGACAATTCTTCCGGAAATCCCAACAACGATAATTCGCGATTAAATCGCTGGGAAAACACCTTGCTGTTCATTTTTCACTCCATGAAAAAATAGTCTGTTTAGCGAACCGTGCCGCGTCCTGCCTGGCAAGACACAGCATATGGAACGTTACGCTACCCGTTCACCTGTCAATCCTTGATTCAGGTATTTCTTTTATAGCGTATTTTTTTTTAATAGCAAAGTGTTTTCTTTACAACTTGAAAACAAATCATTACATTTTTTATTTTAATCGGGCTGTTTATGAAAATAATTCAAATCCAGCTCCCTCGCCGCCTTCACGTCATCCAGTCGTTTGACCGGTAAATCATGTGGCGCATTCCTTAACAGATCAGGGTTTACCTCGGCCTCATGGCGTATCGCTTTCATGGCCTCTACAAAGGCGTCGAGTTCCTGCCGGCATTCGGTTTCCGTCGGTTCAATCAACAGACATTCTGGCACCAGCAATGGAAAATAAGTGGTGGGCGCGTGGAAACCGTAATCAAGCAGACGCTTGGCCAGATCCATGGCCGTGATACCAAACTGTTTCTTTTCCTGACTCAGGGTCAGGATGAACTCGTGGCTGGCACGGCGCTCGGGATAAGCGGGGGTAAAACCGGCATCGCCGAGTTTTTTCAGCAGATAGTTTGCATTCAGAGTGGCAAATTTCGATACGCGCAATAAACCTTCCCTGCCCAGCACGCGAATATAAAAATACGCACGCAGCAAAATACCGGCATTGCCCATAAAACAGGACAGGCGCCCGATGCTGTGTGGGAAATCGCTGGTTGTAGCCCAACGGTAGGCCGCGTCGTCTTTCACAACCACGGGCAGAGGCAGATAGGGCAGCAAACGCTTGCCAACGGCTACGGGACCCGCTCCTGGCCCGCCGCCGCCATGTGGGGTCGCGAAGGTTTTATGCAGATTCAGGTGCATCACGTCAAACCCCATATCGCCAGGCCTTACCTGCCCTAAAATCGCATTCAGATTGGCGCCATCATAATACAACAGACCGCCTGCCTGATGGATGATGGCTGAAATCTCGCTGATCTGGCGCATGAAAAGCCCTAGAGTAGACGGATTGGTCAACATGATTCCGGCGGTTCTTGGCCCAACGTGGCGACGCAGCTCATCCAGATCGATATCACCGTCTTTCGCTGTTGGTATTTCGACAACCTTGAAGCCGCAGATTACCGCCGACGCCGGATTGGTTCCATGAGCCGCATCCGGAATCAGCATTTCATCGCGTTGGGTATCGCCGCGCGATTGATGATAGGCCTTAATCATGGCCACACCGGCAAATTCTCCCTGAGAACCAGCCATGGGTGTCAGGGACACGCCGACCATGCCGGTGATTTCTTCCAGATAGGTCTGCAGCTCGTATATCGCCTGCAAAAAGCCCTGACTGCCGGCCTCGGGAGCGAGTGGGTGACGATTGAGAAATCCACCCAGTGACGCCGCTTTGTGCACGTCACGCGGGTTGTATTTCATGGTACAGGAACCAAGGGGATAAAAATGAGTATCAATGGCAAAGTTTTTCTGAGACAGGCGGGTGTAATGCCGGACTACCTGCAGTTCAGAACAGCTGGGCAGTCGTGGCGCACGTTTGCGCTGCAAATCGGCAGGAACCGACAGCTCGTGCCGGGAGTCTCTGGGAGCCTGCGCCATAGCCTGGCGCTGGGGCTGTGAACGCTCGTATATCAACATAGTTTACCTTCCATTTTTTGGATGATATCGCTTAATTCGGCACAGTGTTTAACGGGTACAAACTCAATAAACTGATAATCCGCAATTTCAGCCAGATAATAGGGATCTTTTTTGAAAATGGCCTCCACTGCCGCCTTGTCGTTACTGGCTGCGATAATAATACCGCCGGTACGTGGCTTCATCGGGCCTGAGGCCACCAGCAGACCCTGTTTGTAGTAATAATCAAGAAACTCACGATGTGCCTGCAGGTATTTGTCCACTTCCGTCAGTTTTGTCTTGTACTGCATTTGAATGATGATCATGCTGCACCTCGTTGAGACATAATGTGTGTTAAGGCCTTGATGTAATCATTGATCTCGGCATCCGTGCGCATTTCTGTGGCACAGACCAGCAGGCAATCTGCCAGTTCAGGATAATGCGTCTGCACGGGATAGCCACCCAGAATTCCTCGCTCCCGCAAGGCCGTCAGCACGCCGTCAAGCGGGCGATCGAAACGCAGCAGTGCCTCGTGAAAAACCGGGCCATGAAACGCCCGTTCAATGCCCGGAATCTGCACCAGGGCATCAATCAGTCTGTTGGTGTTCTGATGGCATTGCACCGCCACCTGATGCAGGCCATCAGGCCCAAGCAGGCTCATGTGGATGGTCGCTGCGGTAACCAGCAGGCCCTGATTCGTGCAGATATTGGATGTGGCCTTGCCACGTCGAATGTGCTGCTCACGTGCCTGTAGAGTCAGAGAGAATCCGGGATTACCGTCTTTATCGACGGTGCGGCCAATCAGGCGCCCAGGCAATTGTCTTACATGCTCCATGCGTGTACTGAAAAAGCCAAAATAAGGGCCGCCAGAAGCCATGGGCACCCCCAGGGGCTGCCCTTCTCCACACACGATATCTACACCATGTGCTCCCCATTCGCCGGGTGGCTTCAGCAAGGCCAGCGACACCGGGTTTACGCAGGCAATGCTCACAACCTTGTTGGCCGACGCCCAGTCTGTCAACGCGTCAACCGGCTCAAAGCGGCCAAAGAAATTGGGCTGTACAATAATCAGCGCGCAGATGTCCTCACCCTGATACGCATCGAGAGCCGCAGGCGAGGTAACCCCTTCCTGGCGGTCAAAGGGCAGAGTAATCAATTCAATATGCTGGTTCCTGACAATGGTTTCTATCGTTTCCCGATACAGGGGATGGAGGGTCCCTGCCACGAGTATCCGGTTGGACTTGCTGTGCCGGTTAATGCGTACGGCCATTAAAACAGCCTCGGCCAGAGCCGTGGCACCGTCATACAGAGACGCATTCGCCACGTCCATACCAGTCAACTCGGCAATCATCGTTTGAAATTCATACAACAGCTGCAGCGTTCCCTGACTGGCTTCGGCCTGATAAGGCGTGTAAGAGGTCAAAAACTCCCCGCGGGAAGCAATATCCCAGACGGCGGCTGGAATATGGTGCTCGTAGCTCCCGGCCCCCATAAAGCAGACACCGTTGCGATTTGCGCCTGCCAGCTGGTTTGCCTGCTGCAGCATGGCCATGGCACCGCTGCCCGGTGGAATAGTCTGAAATCCATCAATGCGCAGCGCCGCCGGAATTTCATCAAACAGTTCATCGATACTGTTTACACCTATCGTGCTGGTTTGAACACGAATGTCTTCCTCGGTATGGGGGATATAGGGCATGATTGTTATTCCTCAGCACACACTTTTTCATATTGGTCAGATGTCAGCAGGCGATTTAACTCGTCTGGATTACTGGCCCGTATTTTTACCAGCCAGCCGGCGTTATAAGGTTCACTGTTCACCAGCGCCGGGTTGGCATTCACCTCCTGGTTGACTTCAACAATCACGCCGCTGACTGGTGCGTAAAAATCGGATGCCGCCTTGACCGACTCCAGTACACCCAGCTCGTCACCTGCCGCTACTTCCCTGCCGATTTCCGGTAAATCAACAAACACCATATCACCGAGCAGATGCTGAGCATGATCGGTGATACCTACCGTCATGCTGTCCTGACCGGCCTGAACCCATTCATGTGTATGGGTAAATTTTAATTCGCTCATCCTGTACTCCTTATTCGTTATAAAGCCTGACCATGTTTGACAAAACGGGGTTTCACCACACGTGCCGGCAGCAGTTTTCCGCGGATATCGACCATGACCTGATCACCGGTTTCAGCCGGAACGCGTGCCAGGGCGATGGAGGTGGCCAGCGTTGGTGAGTAGCTGCCGCTCGTAATAACACCATCCCGCGCACCCTCAACAACAACACGCTGGCCGCTGCGCATAATGCCTTTGTCATTCAGAATCAGGCCCACCAGTTTGCGGGAGACGCCTTCTCGCTTCTGTGACAACAGCGCGCCCATGCCAATAAAATTACGATCTTCCGGCTGCCATTTGACGGTCCAGGCCAGTCCGGATTCGAGTGGCGAGGTTGATTCGTCCATATCCTGACCGTATAACATCAGACCGGCTTCCAGACGCAGGGTGTCGCGGGCACCGAGGCCACAGGGTTTCACGCCGGCCTGCAGCAACTTCGTCCACAAAGCGGAGACGTCCTGGGACGGCAGGATTATTTCGAAACCGTCTTCACCGGTGTATCCAGTGCGGGCAAAAAACCACTTGTCTACGTCCACACATTCGAATTCCGTCAGGGTGGAAATGGCATCTGCCTGCGCCGCGTCAAGAACACTCATGACCTGCGCACGTGCTTCAGGGCCCTGAACCGCAATCATGGCCAGCTCATGACGCTCCTGCAGACCAACCGAAAATCCGTCGCATTTGGACAGGATCCAGGCAAGATCGCGCTCGCGTGTGGCCGAGTTCAGAACAACGCGATAATTATCCGGAGCACGTTGGTACACGATTAAGTCGTCAATAATGCCGCCGCGCTCATTGCACATGCAGGAATAGAGTGCGCGTCCGCTGTGTTGCAGCTGGTCTACGTCGTTGGTCAGGAGGTGGCGCAGAAACTGGCGTCCGCCTGCGCCCAGCACATCGACCACGGTCATGTGTGACACATCAAACATGCCTGCGTGCTGCCGAACGGCATGATGCTCGTCCAGCTGAGATCCGTAATGCAGAGGCATTTCCCAGCCGTGAAAATCAACCATTCTGGCACCGCTGGCCACATGGTTTGCATGAAGAGGTGTTTTGGCAATCATGGTATGGTCCCTTACGCTTAACTCAAAAGATGGGTAACGCCCTGGCTGCCGGCAACCAGCACGTGATCGGCCAGTCGTTTTGCAAACAGACCGCAATCCACAACACCGGTTATCTGTTTGATGGATTCTTCCATGGCGACGGCGTTCAGAATCTCGAGATTGTGCAGATCGAGAATGATGTTGCCGTTATCCGTCACGAAGCCTTCACGATAAGCCGGATCGCCCCCCAGCCTGATTAACTGACGCGCGACGTAGCTGCGGGCCGAGGGAATAACCTCTACCGCCACAGGGAACGCTCCGAGGTGACTGACGACTTTGGAATCATCGACGATACATACAAATTTGCGTGCAACCGTGGCGATAATTTTTTCCCGGGTCAGGGCGCCACCGCCGCCTTTGATCATTTCATGGCGCTGATTGACTTCATCGGCACCATCGACATACAGGGGGAGGTCGCCAGCGGCATTCAAATCCAGAACAGGAATGCCTGCAGCCCGCAGACGGGCTTCAGTTGCTACGGAGCTGGCCACACAGGCATCGATGCGGTGCCTGATGGCAGCCAGTGCGTCAATAAAATAATTAACAGTCGAACCGGTGCCAACGCCGACTATCATGTCGTCTTCGACGTAAGCCAGAGCAGCTTTAGCTGCTTCCTGTTTTAATATACTCATAAACACTCCCCTCAGAATCCAGAATAAAAAACCTATTGTCAGAAATATAAATCATCCGTTCTGAGGGGTAAAACCTCAAACCGCTTTATTGCGCAACCGATGGCGCCGCTAAAGGTACTGATGCGGGTGCGGTGCTTGTTTTAGGATGAATGACGGCTGCGTCAACCGGATCAGCCAGCGTTGTTGCAGTAACGCCTCGTTTTTTGGCTATGCCGGAGCTGCCAGTGGCTGATGATGAACTGCCGGAAGTGCCGGACTGGCTGCCTGAAGATGTTGTCGTGACAGTGGGAGCCTGGTGCGCGTAATCATAATGAGAAGCCGAGCTTGTGTCGCCAAACATGTCTTCCATGGTGCTGCAGCCGGTCAGTAATACGGGTGCTGCAAAAAGCGCAACGGCAGAAAGTCTTAACAAATTGCTATGTTTCATAGTATCGTCCTTGTTGATGTTTTATCGTCTGCTTTCTGAATTCTATATGCTGTCAACGCTGTTGTAAAATCGTATTATCAGCGTGCATAAAACAGCATCATATCGTCCCGCAAAGACGGGCTTTGGTACGGCGCTGAATCGTGCATGGTTCCCCGCCCTACCGAGGTAACGCGCGCCTCCGGGCAGTGTATCAGCTTCGCTCCCGTATTACGCTATCGCTAATACGGGCTACACATTGTTACCTGATGGCATTTTATTCAGACGCGGCGTCTTTTTCTTGTGAACCATCCAGACGCAGCTCGAGCCACATGGCATTCAGCACCGCAAAGCTGCAGGCAAGCCCCGTACCCAGTATCCAGGAAAAATACCACATGATTGCTCCTAATAAGCCGATTCGTGATTGTTAATAATCGTTTCTCTCGTTACCTTTCCGCGCATAACGCGATAGGCCCAGGCGGTATAGGCCAGAACCAGAGGGAGAAAAACAACCGTCGCAAACAGCATGATCGTGAGAGTCAGCTGACTGGATGAACTGTCCCATACGGTCAGGCTCTGCGCAGGCACCGATGAAGACGGCAGTATAAAGGGAAACATACTGACGCCAACCGTGGCAATAACGCCAAAGACGGAAGCGGCGCTGCACACGAAGGCCAGTTTTGGCTTATTAGCCAGCGCGGCTGCCAGAACGGCACCAAGCATACCCAGCAGAGGCACCAGCATGCTGACTGGCATGAGCCGGTAATTGCTTAACCAGGCACCGCCTTGCTGAACGACATCCTTATGCAGAGGATTAGACGGGCCATCATGTGGCATGATGCCCATAATACGATAACCATCGATGCCAAGGTAAACCCAGACGCCGGCAGCGGCGAACAGGATCAACAGCAGCAGCGCACTGACTCGGGCGGTGACCCTTGCCCTTTCCTGTAGATGACCTTCAGTTTTGACATTCAGGAAAAAAGCACCATGCATCAACAGCATGAAGACGGAAACCAGGCCACACAATACGGCAAAAGGATTCAGCAGAGCCCAGAACGTGCCGGTGTAAAATATACGCAGGCTGCTGTCAAAATTAAAGGGCACGCCCTGCAGCACGTTACCTATGGCAACGCCAAATATCAGGGCCGGTACGAAGCCACCAACAAACAATGCGTAATCCCAAAACGAACGCCACAGGGGATTGACCAGTTTCGAGCGATATTTAAATCCGACCGGCCGCAGTATCAGGGCCAGCAATACCAGCAGCATGGCCATGTAAAATCCGGAAAACGACAGGGCATATAATGTTGGCCAGGCAGCAAAAATAGCACCCCCGCCCAGAATGAACCAGACCTGATTACCCTCCCAGGTCGGCGCAATGCTGTTAATCAGGATCCGTCTTTCCATGTCGGTTTTTGCAATCCATGGCAGGCACATGGCCACGCCCAGATCAAAACCATCCATTATTGCAAAACCAATCAGCAGCACGCCCAGCAGCAGCCACCACAACACACGTAATGTTTCATAATCCAGAGGCATAATATGTGACTCCTAATGAGCTAAATGATCGGGGCCGAGACGAATGTACTTCACCATCAGATACACCTCGACAACAGCCAGGATACTGTAAAAGGCAACGAAGCCGCTGATTGACGTTAAAACCTGACCGGCACTGACGGAGGATGTGCCCATCATGGTAGGCAAAACACCCTGTACCGCCCAGGGCTGGCGCCCGCACTCCGCGACTACCCAGCCCAGTTCGGCGGCCAGCCAGGGCAGAGGCAGCGACCAGAAGGCCAGATGCAGATACCAGCGGGAGGTATGCAGTCTGCGTTTCACCGACAGGTAAAAGCCAACGGCAAACAGAGCGATAAAAAACAGGCCACAGGCAACCATGATTCGGAACGAGAAGAAAATCAGAGGCACGTTGGGTTTTAAATCGTTTGCTGCCTTGTTGATTTGCTCATCTGTGGCATCTGTCACAGTTTCAGTGTATTTTTTCAGCAACAGACCATAGCCCAGCGAATTGCCATGCGCGGTGAAATCTGCTTTTGCCTGTTCGTCCTGCGGCGATTTCTGCAGACGGGTCAGGGCATCGTATGCCAGTATTCCTTCACGAATCTGCCCCTTGCCCTGCTCAATCAGCTCTACAATCCCCTCCAGCGGCTCGCTGAATGAACGGGTTGCAATGACACCCAGCAGCCAGGGAACGCTGATCTCATAATCTGTACGCATGGTCTTTTGGTTGGGTATGCCAAACAGGGTCAGGCTGGCTGGCGCCGGTTCGGTATGCCACATGGCTTCCATGGCCGCCATTTTCATTTTCTGGTTGCTGTTGGCCAGGTAGCCGCTCTCGTCTCCCAGTACCACCACCGACAAGGCAGAAGCCAGACCAAAGGAAGCGGCAACCGTCATGGAGCGTTTGGCGAAAGGAATATTACGGCCACGCAGAATGAAGTAGGCGCTGATAGACAGAACAAAAATGGCGCCCGTGACATATCCCGCGCTGATGGTGTGTACAAATTTCGCCTGGGCAACGGGGTTGAACATGATGTCAGCGAAGTCACTGACCTCCATCCTCATGGTGTTATAGTCAAAGGCGGCGCCTACCGGATTCTGCATCCAGCCATTGGCTATCAGAATCCACAGCGCTGAAAAGCTGGTGCCCATGGCCAGAAGCCAGGTGCAGCAGAGATGCTGTACCTTACTCAGCCTGTCCCAGCCAAAGAAAAACAGCCCCACGAATGTCGCTTCAAGGAAGAAAGCCATCAGACCTTCGATGGCCAGAGGGGCGCCGAATACGTCACCGACATAATGGGAATAATAAGACCAGTTGGTACCGAACTGGAACTCCATGGTCAGTCCCGTCGCCACCCCCAGCACAAAATTGATGCCAAACAGCAGGCCCCAGTATTTCACCATGCGCTTCCAGATGTCGCGGCCGGTCATGACATAGACCGTTTCCATAATGGCCAGCAGCATAGACAGACCGAGGGTCAGGGGAACAAAAAGAAAATGATACAGCGCCGTCAGCGCAAACTGCAGACGGGAGAGATCAACAACGTCGCTACCTGGAATCATAATTTACCCTTCTTTGACTGGCGTTTTTACAGAGCTTGTATCGGAGATATGAGGGCCCAGCATCCACTGCTGCGCATTTTTTACAGGCTTGCCCATGCCTCGCACAAAAAAGAACCAAAGGGCTATCAACAAGACCAGCTTGAAAATAAGCGTTATGCTGATATCTCGGGAAAATGGCGTCATAATGTGCTGTCCGAATAAAAAACTGCTTCGTTCTGCAAGCTTTTATTGAAACCCCATGCTAGCAAAAAAACCCTCGGTTATCCAGTAGGCCCGGGCTCATGGTCGTCAGGATCTCTATACTGGGCAAAAACTCCGGACTGTCATTCCCGCGCAGGCGGGGAGGACAAATGATATGCGGGAAGCGCGAATTATATAAAGATTAAAAAATTGCCCAGTACAGAGCGGCTTTTGCTCAGGGCTGTCCCATCTTAATTTGAACTAAAATTAATCGGTTGGCACCATCTGCTCCCTTCTCCCTTGAGGGAGAAGGGCTGGGGATGAGGGTGGTAGGTGTAGCACGGGACGAAACATGCCTGATGCGGAAAACCGCATGTGGTATTACTGACGGAGCAGGTGGTCAGCATCTGGATGCTATTGAGTATGATTTGCTACGAACCAAATATTTGGGAAGCTGTGGATATCGAGTTTTGCGAATATGGAACCATGAGGTTTTTAAAAATATACAGGGTGTGATGGACGACATTCTTGATTTACTCGAGACCGTGCCACACCCACCACCCTCATCCCCAGCCCTTCTCCCTCAAGGGAGAAGGGAGCAGCATCGTGCCAACGGATTAACTTCAGTTCAAATTAAGATGCTACAGCCCGATGCTTTTACTCGGATGATATTCATTCAACGCCCTCTAAACCTATGCGGCGCTGTCTTCATTTTTTTTATGCCGCCTGTGGCGCTGCATGGCATCACTGAAGGAGCCGGCGAGGATGCCTGCAGGCATGGCAATCAGACCTATCCCGGCAATGGCGGTGATAGATGCTATCACTTTACCCAGTGGCGTAATGGGATATACATCGCCATAGCCCACCGTGGTCAGCGTAATGGCTGACCACCACATGGCGCGCGGTATGCTGCCAAATTTTTCCGGCTGGGCATCGCCTTCCACAAAGTACAGAGCCGACGACGAAATCAGCAGGATGACAAGAGCAATACCCAGACTCAGCAGCAGTTCGTCCCGCCGTTCATTCAAGGCGAATTTGATGTTGTTGATGGCCACTGAATAATGTCCCAGCCTCGCGATGCGCAGCAAACGCAGTAAACGGGACAGACGCAGCAAAAACCCTTCTGCCCCCATGGTGGTAGCGACAAACAGAATGACTACCAGCAAATCCAGCAGAGCTGAAGCTGTCATAAAATAATGCCAGCGGCTACGATAGAGGGGATTCTCGACACAAACCCACAGGCGGGCGATATACTCCAGAGCAAACAGGCCTGTCAAAATCGATTCGGATATCAGAAAAGCCTGGACATGTTCCGCATAAAACGACGATTCTGTTGCCATAATGGCGATCAGCAGAGAAAAAAGTATCAACCCCATGATTACCTTATTGGTCAACGACAGACCCAGCGTGCCCTTTAGTCTGGGATCCAGTTCATGAGCCAGCTTCCGCCGGAATGTCATACCCACTCCTTGATAAAATTATATTAAGCTGCAACAGCTTCGTTGAGTAACACCGCATTCTTTGGTTATACTGATTTTCGAATTCATTAACAAGGCATAGCATGATTTACCAGGATATACTCGAAACCATTGGCAACACACCGGTTGTCCGAATCAATCGCGTCGGCAGGCATCTGGATTGTGAACTGTATGCAAAATGCGAGTTTTTCAATCCTGGCGGTTCAGTTAAGGATCGAATCGGCTTTGAAATGGTCAGACAGGCAGAGCAAAGCGGACAGATAAAACCCGGCGACACGCTGATTGAGCCCACCTCGGGTAATACCGGAATCGGCCTGGCTCTGGCTGGTGCCGTCATGGGATACAAGGTTGTCATCACCATGCCGGAAAAAATGAGTCAGGAAAAACAATCCGTGCTGGAGCGTCTGGGTGCTACCATTTACCGCACGCCAACCGCCGCAGCCTGGGATGATCCAGACAGCCATATTTCCCTGGCCAAAGATCTGCAGCGCAAGATCCCCAACTCCCATATTCTCGATCAATACGCCAATCCGAATAATCCTGGCGCGCATTATCACGGCACCGCCCAGGAAATCATTGATGATTTTGGCAAGGATCTGCATATGGTCGTTGTGGGCGTCGGCACCGGCGGAACTATTACAGGGATAGCAAGACGACTGAAAGAATATAATCCGGCCATTCAGATTGTTGGTGTTGATCCGGTTGGCTCCATCCTGGGCGGCGGCGATTTGGTGGCACCCTATCAGGTCGAGGGAATAGGTTATGATTTTTTCCCCGACGTACTGGATAACGGACTGATAGATCAATACATAAAAATCAACGACGCCGACTCTTTCGCGATGGCACGTCAGCTGATGGCCGAAGAAGGTCTGCTGGTTGGTGGCTCCTGCGGTGCGGCCATGTGGGCCGCTCTGCAGGCAGCGAAGACATTAAAGTCCGATCAAAAATGTCTGGTTATTCTGCCTGATTCCATTCGTAATTACATGTCCAAGTTCGTTAACGACGACTGGATGAAGGCAAACGGATTTTTGTAATATATACTGCCTGCGTACTGCGGCCATATCCTTACCCACAAGACTGACAACCCTTTCTCATCAAGGGATGCCGGTTTTTAAAAAGTATTGAGTAGCCCGATAAAGTCGTTCCCGCGAAGGCGGGAATCTATTTATCATCAGGCAAAGTGCTCAAGTAATGGATGGATTGCCGCTTTCGCGGGAACGACACGGATGAAAATTATCTTAACTTGACGGTTATGCCACTCATGCAGGCGATTTTGTCTGGCCGTTCATTCCACATGGAGTGTGTCTGAATGAAATTACTGATGAAAATCAGATTAATGGTGATCCTCACCTGGCTTCTGATCATCACCATCGTCGTCGCGCAGTCCTATTTTATTTCGCTGAACAATATCAAGGAAATCGAACAGAAACAAATCGCAGCGGCCTGTATGCGTCTGAACGCAACGCTGCAGCGCCAGAAGGACGCCCTGAATCTGTTTGCCGGCGACTGGGGGCACTGGAACGATACCTATAAGTTCATGCAAAAAAAATCGAACCAGTATATTCACGATAATCTTGAAATAGACACCGCTTACAAGCAGGTATCGCTGAACTACATTCTGTATTTCGACCAGCAGGGGCGGTTTTATGATGGCCGCTCCTTTGATTTTCAGAGCGACAAAGCCGGTCCAGTGCCCAAAGAGCTCCTGGAAAAAATATACGACAATCCCGCTCTGATCCGGCACAACAACGTGCATGACGATGTAACCGGGTTCATTGACGGCGACCCTTACCCCATTTTGCTGACCTCCTTTCCCATCACCAATTACGACATGAGTGCAAAACCGAATGGCAACCTTGTCATGGGCTTTAATTATGGCCCCCGACAAGCCAAAGAATTAAGCGATACCGTTCGGGCTGATATTGAAATCTTCACCCAGACCCAGGTCAGCCGTAATCCCAGCCTGAAAGCTGTTTTTCAGCAACTCGCCGATAAGGAATACCTTGTACAGGCCGTCGACAATCAGATAAATCACATCTTTATCCCCTTGAAAAATCTCAATTATCAGTTGATTGGCATGTTTCGCGTCCAAATGACAAGAACCAGTTACATGCTTGGTCTTTATTCCATTTATAAGTCGATTGCCGTCATGATATTCAGCGGCCTCATTATTTTTCTGTTGTTTGAGTTTCTGATAAAAAGAATGGTCCTGGATCGTTTGTTTGCCTTCCAGAACGCGCTGAACAACATCACCAGGACTCAGGATTTTAATCAGCGCATTCCAGTCCAGGGTCGGGATGAAATTGCGAATCTGGCAGAATACAGCAATAAAATGCTCAACGAGATTTCCGTTTCGCAGAAACAGCTGATCAGCATGCTTTTTAACATCACCGATATTAACCGACAGCTGAACAGACAAATCGAAGCGCGTGAGGCCGCAGAGGCTGAACTGGCTACGCTCAACTCCAACATGATCATTGCTTCGAGACGTGCCGGCATGGCCGATGTTGCCAACAGTGTGCTGCATAATATTGGCAATATTCTAAACAGCGTCAATGTGTCAGCCAATCTGATCCAGGAAAGCATCAACCAATCCGACCTGGATAATTTAATCGCCATCGCCAGCCTGCTGGAAAAACATCAGGATAATTACGGAGCCTACCTGATGTATGACAGCAAAGGCAGACAAATACCGACCTTTATTATTTTGCTGGCGAAAAAATGGCAGGACAGCAAGAGCACCCTACTGGAGGAGTCCAGCGATTTACTCAAAAACATCGACCTCATCCGAAAGGTGATTGCTTCACAGCAGGAGCTCAGCACGGTGATCAGCACAAACGAATGGTGCCAGGTATCTGATCTGGTCGATGACGCCCTGTTTTTCTGCAAATCGGATCTGAAAGCACACATGGTTACGCTGAAAAAAGAATACGCAGATATTCCAAAGATCCATATTGATCGCATCAAGGTACTGCAGATTCTGGTTAATGTGATTAAAAATGCCATTGACTCTCTGGCAGAGTCTATAATGAAAGAAAAGCTGCTTACCGTGCGGATCCTGGCTGGTGACAGTAACAATGCCATCATTGAAATCATTGATAATGGGCAGGGTATCAGTAAGGAAAACCTTGGCAGAATTTTCTCGTTTGGATTTACCACGAAAAAACATGGCCATGGTATCGGGCTGCACGGCAGTTGTAACTCAGCACAGGAGCTGGGTGGATTTTTAGTAATACACAGTGAGGGCGTAAACAAGGGGGCTACCGCTACCTTATCACTGCCGTACCAGGTATCAGATACGACTGGAGAGACACTTGGAAGGAATCAAACAGATACGTCTGTTGCTGATAGACGATAACGAGGCAATTCACAAGGATTTCCGCAAGGTTTTGCTGGAGGAAAATTCAGACGATACCTTTGAAAGCCTGAAATCCAGACTGTTTTCAAACGACAATACCGCAACAGCGCAGCCTCGTAACAGTATGCCCTATCGGATTGATTCGGCCCTGCAGGGCAAAGAGGGTTTTATGATGGTGCGTCAGGCCATGATGGACCAGGATCCCTACTCTCTGGCGTTTGTTGATATCCGTATGCCACCTGGCTGGGACGGCATCGAGACCATTCAGCGATTATGGGAGCTGGATCCTGAACTGGAAGTGGTTATCTGCAGCGCATACTCGGATTATTCTTTTAACGACATCCGGACGAAACTGCAACAAAACGATCGTTATCTTATTCTTAAAAAACCCTTTGATAATCTGGAAATCAGGCAGATTGCAGCGGCCCTCACCAAAAAATGGATACTAAGCCAACAGACCCAGAAACACCTCTTGCAGCTCGATGAGATTATTCAGCAGCGGACCCAGGAATTAACAGCATCCGTTTCTGTCTGCAAAGCAACCATTGAAGCTACTCAGGAAGGTATTTTAGGTGTTGATTTAAAGCATAAAATTAACGTGTACAACAATAATTTACTCGCTATCTGGGAGCTGAGCGAAGACGTTGTAAAAACGCATGATGCCCCCTTGGTTTTTCAAAAAATGGCGGAGATGACGGATGATCCCTGGCTGTTTCTAAACCAGATCAACAACCACGATAAAGCGGGTCATCGCCTGAAAAGGGAGTGGAGCCTCAAATCCGGAAAAAAGCTGGAATTGTTCATACACGCTCAATATATAGAGGACAGAATTGCCGGCTACGTGTTCAGCTTTCATGATGTCACGGTCAATAAAGCGCTGGAAGCCGAACTGCTGCACCTGGCAACCCACGACACGCTGACCAGTCTGCCCAATCGCGCCCTGTTGTATGATCGCATGGAACAGGCCATCAACAGCACGGCGAAAACCGGCCTGGGTGTTGGCCTGATTCTTCTTGATATTGACCACTTCAAACACGTAAACGACAGCCTTGGCCACACAGCCGGTGATGAACTGTTAAAAATCATCAGTAAGCGCCTGAGCATGTTTGTACGCGATTCGGATACCGTTTCCCGCCTGGGTGGTGATGAATTTGTGCTCCTGCTGCCGCGTCTGCGCGAGGAAGATCTGCTGATGAAGGTTAAGGCGCTGGTCAAATTATTCACAAAACCGATTAGTATCCATGGCCATATGCTGACCATCAGTGCCAGCATCGGCATCAGCATGTACCCCAAAGACGGTGACGATGGCGAAACCCTGCTGAAAAACGCCGATTGCGCCCTTTATCAATCCAAATCCCTTGGCCGCAATACCTATCAGTTTTATACCTCGGAATTCAATCAGTATCTCCTGACGCGCGAGGAGTTAATCACCGATTTGCATCGCGCCATAGTGGAAGAACAATTTGTTGTCTATTACCAGCCCGTGATTCATTTGAGCACAAACAAAACAACCGGCTTAGAAGCCCTGCTGCGCTGGAACCATCCAGAACGAGGGCTGCTGTTTCCCTGTGATTTTATCGATGCCATTGAGGAATGCGGTCTGATGCCCAGGGTGGGTGAGTGGGTGTTGAAAAAGGCCTGTACTCAGGCAAAAATCTGGCATGATACGATTAATCCATCCTTTTCCATGGCCATTAACATTTCCCCCTCACAGTTCAAAGAAGAACGGTTTCTCGATACCGTGCAGACAATTTTAGCGGAAACAGGTGTCAAACCGACCATGCTGGAATTTGAAGTGACGGAAAATCTGATTCTGGACAACACGAGCGACATCATCACGCGGATGCATGAACTAAAGGCAATGGGCATTCAACTGTCTATGGACGATTTTGGTACTGGTTACGCCAGCCTGTCCTATCTGAAATTTTTTCCCTTCGACAAAATCAAGATTGATAAATCGTTCATTCAGGGGGTAACGCAGAGTCGCATTGATCGCTCCATCGTCGAGGCCATACTCATTATAGCCAGCAGAATTGGTATCACCGTCATCGCAGAAGGGGTCAGTAACGAGGAGGAGCTGGCATTTTTACAACAACATGCGGCGACCGAAGGTCAAGGCTATTATTTCAGTCCGGCAATTGATGAAGCCGCCTGTGCGCATTTTTTGCGCACAAAATAAAGCCAGCCGGCTCAGGGACATACCGCCTGCCGAACGTCTTGCTCGTAGAGTTCATTCTCATTAACCAGCCCCAGGCTGGCAAGCCGGGCCAGTGCGCCAATCAACTCGTGATTCAACTGCTCGTGTCTGTCGAGAATTTCGGGAGCGCCTGACGCTCTGACAGGGCGCGCACCGTCGTTCATCAGCGAAGTAAAACGAGACTGGGTACCCAGAGAACCTGGCTTAATGCTGCGTATGTAGGCTGACAGCAGTTGCTCCTGATCGATTTCTCCGGCTGACAACATGGTTGTCAGGCGATTACGGGTTACCTGATAAGCCTTCAGAATCTGTTGATTATGTTTGCGCTTTCTATGCGAAATCAGGGTGTTGTCTGAATCGCCTGCGTCGTGCACTTCTGGGGGCTGAGAGGCAGGCAGACGTCGCTCGCTCAGCGACATAAAGCATTCCGAATGGTGTACGGAAACAAGATAGTAATCAGAGACTTTCTGCAGACTCACCGGGTCGGCCACGTTCGCGCCGCTGGCTGGCCCCATGTGGGGATGCAACAGAGGCAGATCACTTTCACAGGATTTTTCTCTGAACGTGACAGGAATGTTCAGCCTGTTTGCCAGAGCATGCAGGGCACAGATACCGATGGGGACTCCGGGCTGGCGCATGGCAGCCAGACTGTATTTGACGAGGGCGTCGTGATACTGCTCATTCTCTGGATCCTGAGACATTTCATCCACAGCGATCTGTCTCAGACTGTCCGCCATTTCCCCGACCAGTTTTGTCAAAGACTGCTGATTGCCAGCCAGCCGCTTCAAACGCTCCTCAACGGGCAGTAACGAATAACCCGGCCCCGATGTCTTTGGCGTAATGCGGGTCAACAAGGCACGGTTAGCCTTGGGATTACTTAACATGTTATCCAGAATGGCGGCAGCCAGCGCACAAAATTCAGCATCCCCATCACGCCCTGCGTAAACCAGCGTTTTGGCCTTGAGGTTCTGTCTGGTGACCTGTGGCTCACGCTGATAGAAAAACCCAGTTGCTGCACCCATGTTGCACTCCCACATCTCGGTATATAGCTCTATTCTATTCCAACAAGATTAAGGGAATATTAACCTTATATTCCGCCCTTTAAGGCTGAATTCCGTTATGGCGTAACAAGGCGTCCACTTCAGCATCACGGCCACGAAAGGCGCGAAACGCGTCCTGTGCCCTGCGTGAGCCCCCCACTTCCAGAACGGCATGCAGAAAATCACGGCCCGTCTGCGCGTTGAAAATTCCTTCGTCCTCAAAACGGGCATACGCATCACTGGATAATACTTCGGCCCATTTGTAGCTGTAATAGCCCGCACCATAGCCACCCGCGAAAATATGCGAAAAACTGTGTTGAAAACGATTATAAGGCACCAGGGGAACCACCGCGGTCAGCTGACGCACCTGACTGAGGATATCGCTGACCAGGTTCGGTTTACCGGCCTCGTATTCGTGATGAATGCGAAAATCAAACAGGGAAAACTCCAGCTGCCGCATCATCCCCATGGCCGACTGGAAATTTTTGGCCGCCAGCAGTTTATCGTACAGGCCGGCTGGCAGGGCTTCGCCTGTTTCCACATGCGCACTTAATAACTGCAGAGCGCTGAACTCCCAGCACCAGTTTTCAAAAAACTGACTGGGTAATTCCACCGCATCCCACTCCACGCCGTTAATGCCGGATGCTCCCAGATAGTCAACCCGGGTCAGCAGGTGGTGCAGGCAATGGCCAAATTCGTGAAACAGAGTGACGACCTCATCATGCGACAAGGTAGCCACGCCACCGGTGGCCGGTTTGGCAAAATTACAGGTCAGGGTTGCAATGGGAAGCTGCACCTGCCCATCCGGCAGTCGTCGTCGGCTTTGCAGGGAGTCCATCCAGGCTCCACCACGCTTTTGTTGCCGCGCAAACAGGTCTACGTAAACAAACCCTCGCTCCTGATCCTCTTCGTCGAGGAGACGATAACAGGTCACATCGGGGTGCCAGGTATCGACACCGATCATTTTTTCGAGGCGGATGCCATAGAGGCGGTTAATAATGGTGAACAGCCCATCCATGACTTTGTCCTGCGTGAAATAGGGGCGCAGATCTTCCTGTGAGAGCTGATAGTAGCGCTGCCGCATTTTTTCAGACACGTAGGCCACATCCCATGGGCGGAGAACGTCCAGAGCATACTCCGTGCGGGCAAAGTCATCCAGACGATTGCGATCCGCCATGGCCTGGCCAGAAGCACGACGGGCCAGATCCATTAAGAAATCAAGAACCTGACTGGGTGTGTCGGCCATTTTTGTGGCCAGCGACAAATCAGCATACTGCGCAAATCCCAGCATATTGGCCGTTTCGTGGCGCAGAGCCAGCAGTTCATTAATCAGCTCGCTGTTGTCGAACTGGCCGGCAAAAGGCCCTTGATCGGAGGCGCGGGTTACGTACGCCTCATAAAAACGCTCACGCAGCGCCCGATCATCGGCGTAGGTCATCACGGCAAGATAACAGGGCGTTTCCAGATTCAGCATCCAGCCGGACAGCTCTTTCTCTGCGGCCAGCTCTCTGGCTGTCTGTAGCGCGTGTTCTGGCAGACCACTGACCCCGGCTGCGTCTGTTATGTGCCAGGTGAAGGCCTGGGTCGCGTCCAGCACGTTGTTTTCAAAACGGTTGGACAGCTCGGCCAGCTGCGTCTGAATGGCTTCAAAGCGCTTTTTTTTCTCATCCGACAGGGCCACACCCGACAGCTCAAAGCCACGCAGACTGTCTTCCCGTATTTTTTTCTGTGCCTCGTTCAGCGTGGCCGGATCGATGGATTTGACCGCATCATATAAAGCCTGATTCTGGCCAATCGCCGATTCGTAAGCCGACAGCTTCGGCAGGCAGGCCTGATAACAGGCTCGTAATTCAGGCGAATTCACCACCGCATGCAAATGCGACATGGGTGACCAGAACCGCTCAAGGGCATCGTCCATATCATCCATGGCCTGCATCAGGTTGTCCCAGGTATAATCTGGCTGTGTCAGCAGGCGGTCAATCGTGGCCAGATTGGTTTCCAGCAGTTGATCCAGGTGCTGGACAAAGGCATCGGTATCGAGGGAGTGGAACTGGGGCAAGGCGTTAAGGGACACGGAATTCTCCTGAGAGCAAAAAAATGATCATAGCGGGTTGTGTATGGGATGTCATCCAGAATGCGACAGCATAACCCCTGATGCGTTAAAGCCCTAATACCAGCCCGTCATCAACATCCGGCTCCCGCTGCTCCGCATCAGACGAGGATGAAAACAGGCCGAAACGTGACAGAGATTTTGCCTTAGGATCTTCCGTCAGGGAAGCAATGCGCGCTGCCGGGCGCTGTTTCTCAACTTCCTGAGCTGCGTAATAGGCAACAATCGTGATGGTAACAATCAGGACAGCGCCTATCAACGGCAGAACCGGATTGATCGAAAACATGAATGGCAGGCATAAAATCAGGGCCAGGAGCAATGCTGTGGTGTTCAGCACACTGACCATCAGACGCTTGCGTTCAAAATCATAGCGTGCCTGCAAATGTCGCTCGAAGGCCTCAATGTCTGCTCTTTTCTGCGGATCACCCTCTCTCAGGGCCATGTCCCGATAATCAGCCTGCAGCCCTTTCAGACGATTCAGCTCCAGCGCAATGCGTATCACAGCAAGCACCACGTCATAAAGATAGTACAGCACGTTTAAATACGCACCGACAGGCGACAGTCCACCAACGAGTAAAAAACAGCCCAGCAGACCGGCCACGGCCCACAGAGCATCGTTACCCAGCTCAAACCAGCGCCGCTGCAACTGAGCGATGAAGCGACTCCAGGCTCCCAGGGCTTTCTCCTCGTCGCTCATCCACCAGCCGGGAATCAAATGCTTAAAGAGCATGAACAGGTTCGTACCCAGGCGGGGCAGGAAAAACAGCCAGGACAACCAGGAGAAAAAAGGAGCGGCAACGACGTCCAGACCAGCCACAAACTTACCGTAGCCGCCGGCCTTGCTGGCCAGGGGCACAAAGGCATTCAATACTTTTTTGGTACGCAGCGCACACAGCCTCAGCCAGTTGGTGGACACCGTCATCGTTCGGATTTTCTGACTGATCCAGTCTGATGGCTTTTCCGGCAGCGGCACATCCTGATCAAACTGATAACCAATATCAGCCAGCAACTGACGATAAACCAGCTGCTCATTACGCAAACGCGTTACTTCGCGCGGCACATTCAGATAGTCACGATACAGGCAGCCCAGGATTTCCGCCATCATCAGTGCGGTTGCCAGTTGTTCCATGATCTGGCGATCGTTGCGATTGGTACGGAAAAAATCATGGGTGAGCTGGGTGCACAAAACGCTGTATTCCAGCGCTAAGAGGCTGTGCTTTTTAGCCAGAGATCGAAAAAAATCGCGGGCGATGTCGGGGTTGGCGGTGAAAGCAGACAGTTCAGACGAAAACGTCCAGCGGCAGTTCGTGTCCTGCTCATTCGGCAGTGAAGGCTTAAAGCCAAGTCTTGACTGAAGTCGATACATTACGGCTGACATACAACCCTGATTACCCAGGTTAATGGGAAAAAGCATGTGTGCCGCGAATATACCACAAGAAACCCATGTTTTGATACACCTTGTTTAATTTAATATCATTAAGCTCAAATGAAGAGCCAGTTTGTGCTCTATCTGGCTCATCTTGCTGAATACACGCTTCTGAGAGACAATAGTACCCCTGATAAACGCTTGCAAAGAGATCCCATGAGTTATTCCAAGGAACTGGCCAATGCCGTTCGTATGTTGAGTGTGGACGCAGTTGAGTGCGCGCAGTCCGGGCATCCAGGCATGCCACTGGGTATGGCGGACATTGCCACCGTATTGTGGCAACAATTTCTGAAGCATAATCCAGCGAATCCGCACTGGTTTGATCGCGACCGCTTTGTGCTGTCCAATGGCCACGGCTCCATGCTGCTGTATTCTCTGCTGCACCTCAGCGGCTACGCCCTGTCCATCGAAGACTTAAAACAGTTTCGACAGCTGCACTCAAAGACACCAGGGCACCCCGAACACGCTGACACCCCCGGCGTTGAAACCACCACAGGCCCGCTGGGCCAGGGTCTGGCGAACGCGGTGGGCATGGCCATTGCCGAAAAGGTGCTGGCCAGCCAGTTTAACAAACCTGGTCTTGAACTGGTCAATCATCACACCTACACCTTCATCGGTGACGGTTGCCTTATGGAAGGCCTGTCGCACGAAGCCTGCTCTCTGGCAGGCACCCTGGGACTGGGCAAACTGATCGTCTTTTACGACGACAACGGTATTTCAATTGACGGCCAGGTCGATGGCTGGTTCCGCGATGACAGCGCTGAGCGCTTCGCAGCCTATCACTGGCAGGTCATTGGCCCCATCGATGGTCATGATCCCGTGGCCATTGAACAGGCCATTCACCAGGCCCAGGCCGAAACAGACAGACCCAGCCTGATTATCTGTAAGACCATCATTGGTTTCGCCTCACCAGTTGCCGGCAGCGAAAAATCACACGGCGCGCCCCTGGGTGCCACAGGTATTGCCGAAGTACGCAAAAACCTGAACTGGCCTTATGCACCATTCGAGATTCCAGAATCGATCTACGCTGCATGGAATCATGTGGAGCAAGGCAGACAGGATGAAACCGACTGGCTGCAGCTGTGTCAGACTTATCAGCAACAACACAAATCTGATTACGAGGCATTCCTGCGCCGCATCAACGGCGGCCTGCCCGATTTGTGGGATAAACTGGCAAATGAATTCATCGATCGATGCCGCAGTGAAAGTAAAGCCATTGCTACTCGAAAAAGCTCTCAGCAGTGTATCGAATATTTTGCCTCACTCTTACCCGAGATGCTTGGCGGCTCTGCCGATCTCACCGGGTCCAACAACACGGACTGGAGCGGCACTAAAGCCATTACCCATGATAATTTTAATGGGAACTATCTGAACTACGGGGTACGTGAATTTGGCATGGCCGCCATCATGAATGGCCTTGCGCTGCACGGGGGTTTCATCCCGTACGGCGGCACTTTCCTCGTGTTTGCGGATTACGCGCGCAATGCCATTCGCCTCAGTGCGCTGATGAAGCAGCGCGTCATTTACGTCTTCACTCACGACTCGATTGGTCTCGGCGAAGATGGGCCAACGCATCAACCGGTTGAGCACGCAGCCATGCTGCGTATGACGCCTGGCATGCACGTCTGGCGACCTGCCGATCTGGTGGAAACAGCCGTAGCCTGGAAGCAGGCTCTGGCGCGTCACAGCGGCCCCACAGCCCTGCTGCTGTCGCGACAGAACCTGCCCGCGCTGCCGCATGGCGGTGTCGCAACAGAAGATATCAGTCGCGGCGCTTATGTGCTGCTCGACTGCCAGGGCGTGCCCGACATTATATTGATAGCAACCGGCTCGGAAGTGCAGCTGGCTCTGGCTGCTGCGCAACAGCTGACGGATCAGCGCGTCCGGGTCGTGTCCATGCCCTGCTGCGAGCAGTTTCAGGCTCAAAGTGCAGAGTATCGCGAACAGGTATTGCCCAATGCCGTTCGCAGGCGTGTCGCTATTGAAGCCGCATCCAGCGCCTACTGGTATCAGTTCACCGGTCTGGATGGCGCCGTCATCGGCCTGGATCGTTTCGGTGTTTCCGCACCGGCTGCCAAGGCCTATGACTACCTGGGTATTACCGTCGAACAGCTGATATCAGCCGTCCGTTCACTTTAATTTAATTTGATTATTTAGTCTGTTATTCGGAGAAGCAGTATGACGATACGTGTCGCAATTAACGGCTATGGCCGCATTGGCCGTTGTATTTTACGCGCCATTTATGAGTCCGGACGTGCAAACGAGTTTAATGTGGTTGCCATCAATGATTTATCAGGCATTCAGACCACCGCTCATTTAACCCGTTACGATTCTACACATGGTCGCTTTAACCACGACGTGCTGGTTGAAAACGATAACCTGGTCGTCGATGGCCATCCCATCCGCATCATCGCACAGCGCAGCGTCAGTGCGCTGCCCTGGAAAGAGCTGGACATCGATCTGGTTTTTGAGTGCACCGGGCATTTCACCAGCCATGACAAAGCCATGGAACACATTCATGCCGGCGCCAAAAAGGTACTGATCTCCGCCCCCGGCAAAAATGCTGATGCCACCATTGTCTACGGTGTGAATCACCACATCTTACGCGACAGTGATGTGATCGTGTCCAACGCATCCTGCACCACCAACTGCCTGGCTCCGGTTATTAAACCCCTGCATGACGCGCTGAACATTCAGTCCGGCCTCGTCAACACCATTCATGCCTACACCAATGATCAAATGCTGCTGGACAGCAGTCACAGCGATCTGCGCCGTGCCCGCTCAGCCACACAATCCATCATCCCGACCAAAACGGGAGCCGCTGCCGCTGTTGGTCTGGTGTTACCGGAACTGGCTGGAAAGCTGGATGGATTCGCGATGCGCGTTCCCACGCTGAACGTCTCCGTTATCGACCTGACCTTTACGGCCGAGCGCCAGGTGTCCGTTGCTGAAATCAATGCCATTATGCACAGCGCCAAAAGCGATATTTTACAGATCAACGACGAACCGCTTGTCTCCTGCGATTTTAATCACAACCCTTCGTCCGCTATTTTTGATACGCTCGAAACCAAGGTTATGGGCAAGCTGGTGAAAGTTGTAGCGTGGTATGATAATGAATGGGGATTCTCTAACCGCATGCTGGATACAGCACGCTGTATGATGAATTTCTAACAGAAGGATTACGGTCATGAACCTGACTAAAATGAGTGATATCAACCTGCAGGGCAAGCGGGTTTTGATACGTGAAGATTTGAACGTGCCGATTAAAGACGGCATCATCACCAGCGATCAGCGCCTGCAGGCGGCGCTGCCCACCCTGAAGCGTGCGCTGGATGCCGGTGCAGCCGTGATGGTTCTGTCGCATTTAGGGCGACCGGAAGAAGGTCGTTTCGACAAACGCTTTTCACTGCAGCCTGTGGCAAATTATCTGGCCGCCAGTCTCGATTATCCCGTGCATTTCTCCTCCAGTTATCTCGACGGCGTAGACGCAAAACCGGGTGAGCTGACGGTCTGTGAAAACGTGCGCTTTAACGTTGGCGAGCTTGAGAACAGCGAAAGCCTGTCACGCAGACTGGCCGCCTTATGCGATGTGTTTATCATGGACGCCTTCGGTACGGCTCATCGCGCTCAGGCATCGACCTGTGGCGTGGCCGAATACGCGCCCGTCGCGGCCGCCGGGCCCTTATTGATTCGCGAGCTGGAAGCTTTGCAGCAGGTATTAAAAAATCCGGAAAAACCTATCGTCGCCATCGTTGGCGGCGCTAAAATTTCCAGTAAACTGACGCTGCTGCGACAATTGGTCACGATGGTTGATTACCTTATTCCTGGCGGCGGTATTGCCAATACCTTTTTAAAATCGCAGGGTTTTGAAACCGGCGTGTCGCTTTGCGAAGATGGTCTGCTGGACGAAGCCCGTGAGATCATGCGTATTGCGCAGGAGAATGGCTGCCGGATTAGTCTGCCTACGGATGTGGTCGTGGGTAAATCGTTCAGCGACAGTTGCCCGGCCTTCAACAAATCACTGGCCAGCGTCGCCAGTGATGACATGATTCTCGACATTGGTCCAGACACCATTCACCGCTATATTGACATTATTGGTATGGCCAAAACCATTATATGGAATGGTCCGGTGGGTGTATTTGAAATGCCACAGTTCTCCTACGGCACCCGGGCGCTGGCAATTGCCATTGCCAACAGCGATGCGTTTTCCATTGCCGGCGGCGGCGATACTCTCGCAGCGATTGACCTGTATGACCTGACGCAGCAAATGTCCTACATTTCAACCGGCGGCGGCGCCTTCCTCGAGTACCTTGAAGGCAAAACGCTCGCAGCCGTTGCCGTATTGGAAGCCCGCGCCGAGGCTAAATAAACACAAAGCCCACCCCGGATTACGGCTTCGCCTAATCCGGGCTACGATCAAAAAACCAATACTAATCCAAAGCCGTAATCCGGGAAGACAACGCGCCCCCACACCAATAAAAACGACAACAAGTTGCTTTTTCGGCTCTGATGTGCAAAAATCCCGCACCTATGATTCAAAAAAGACTGTTCACCCTGACGGGAATTATTAGCCTTGCGTTAATCTCAATCTGGTCCCTCTCTTATCAAAAGACCAGCCACTTACCAGCTCCAGTGCAGACTGGGCTGAGCAGGCACCCTGAGCCGATTAAAGTATCGGTTATTCCCGCGATTGAAAAACCTGCGGTAAACGTCGTAAAGCGCGTTGAACCCCAGGTGGTTAATCCAAATAAAATTGCCCTGCGCAATCTGGCCCTGAAAGAAGTGCCGTTTACTCAGCTGCCGGGCTGGGATGGCGCTGATGTCAAAAAATCTCTGGAAGCGTTCCAACGATCCTGCCAGACCCTGCTTAATCAAAAACCGACTCAGAGTACCGGTCCCCAGCAGCTTAAAATCAAGGCACGTGACTGGCAACCAGCATGCAGAAAAGCCATCAACATTAATTACATCACCGATGACTCCGCCCGTGATTTTTTTGAAACCAATTTTCATGCGCTTGAATTTAAGCAGAAAACATCCGTAAGCGGCGTATTTACCGGGTACTACACGCCGCGTCTGCAGGGAAGTCTGATTAAAACAAAGGAATACAGCACCCCCATCTACGGCCTGCCGCGTATTCAAAAAGGTGAAAAACGCCGGCATTATTATACCCGTGCTGAAATTGATAACGGCGCAATTAAAAACAAGGCGCCCGTCCTTGCCTGGATCAAAAGCCCAGTTGACCGCCTGTTTATGGAAATAGAAGGGGCCGGTGTTATCCAGCTTCCAGAGGGAAAAAAACTATACCTTAGTTTCGCGGGCCAGAACGGCGCGCCCTATACATCTATCGCCGGGGTATTAATCAGACAGGGCGTGATGACAAAAAACACGGCATCCAAAACAGCCATCAAACGCTACCTCGACAGCAACCCCAGCCAGGCCAACCGGATTCTGCACCAGAATAAGTCCTTTGTATTTTTCGAGCCACTTAAAAAACCAGCCGCACTGGGCGCACAAGGCATGGCCCTGACCCCAGGTTACTCTCTGGCAGTAGACAGAAAATGGATCCCCCTCGGCGCGCCTCTGTGGCTGGCAACCAAAAAGCCAAACCAACGCCAGTTCCAGCGTCTGATGATTGCTCAGGACACCGGCGGTGCGATACAGGGTGCTGTTCGCGGCGATGTGTACTGGGGCTCCAGCAAACGGGCCGCCTGGCTGGGCGAGCACATGAAAAACAAGGGACGCTACTGGCTGCTGCTGCCCAAACCGGCATTTGAGCGCCTGGCCGCCTGAGCGGACAGCCCAGCCACGCTTGCTATGGGCTGGGGTGAGAACTTTCTACCAGTTCCGCTTCCGCATTTTTTACCTCATCTTCTGCTCTCTTTATGATTTTCTCAAGTTTTTCCACTATATCCCTGGCTGGCTGAATTTGATCGAGACGAAATGGAAGTCTATTGACAGGATGCTCCAATCGTCCATCGGGTAATCTCTTTGCCAGCCTGACCAACTCATCAAAATCAAAGAGATCACCATCAACTCTGACCGGTTTATCACAAACAGAGAGAGAAAGCGGACAGGTAAGTTTCATTGGTTGTTTAATGCCAAGACGTTTAAATGAATCACTAAATATCTCTTTCCGCTGGTCAAGCATATTCAAATACACTTTTAAACGATCTTCAATTTCATAGCAGGGTTGGCTTGATGAAGCAGTGGATGCCAAGGATGGAGCAACAAAATCACCAGTAGGCGGTTTTTGTTCAAGTGGCCGGTTGTATGAAGAAAAAAATGGGTGTCCCGGATATTCTGAAGAGTATTTAGCAATAACACTGGTGCTGGACGAACTACTGCAACTACTTGAAGGTTGATCCGAGGGAACCGGCATTTTAATCAAACTGTGCTCAGGTATGTCACCAATAGCAGGAAATACGGGAGCTGGGAGTACAGGCGTAACCATATGCAAACATTCAGGCTTTTGAGAATTTAATACGCGCTCAAGGAATCTGATAAAATCAGGATTTATTTTATCAAATATTTCAGCTAATAAAATCATATCAAATAATTTTTGATCAGCTTCTTCTAATTGCAAAGTCAGTTGAAATCTCGTGCCGAATGTTTTGTGCGAGCTGATGAAACCCAATACACCAATTTTTGGAAACCATTCTCTGTAATTATCCCAAATTGTCTGAGGGACATCTGCTTCTTTCCGTATGAACAACTGTATCCCTTTACAAACATCATAATTCCAACGGTTCTGTTTGTATAGCAAAATTCCTTGAATTGGACTTTGCTTGTCCAGATTTTTAAAATAGTGACTAACACGCGGTGCGTCCCATTTACCAGCCAAATCAAAGCTGGCCATGAATGCATTTTCATCTGGCAATTCACAAGTAAACATCATTAACTCTCCGATTGACTGATTAACAGAATGACTCGCTATCATTTGCGCTCCGGAGTATAACGAAAATTGTACGCTCTGTCTACAATTAGATCATTTAACGAGCCGAACTTTTTCCATGAGAAGTAATTTATTCCAACTCGAACGGCTCATCCGCATTGGGTATAGGAATTATAAAGCAGGCCCCTGTCGCTCACCCAGGCTCAGCTCCTTGCCGACAAGATATTTCAAGGTCGTTTGCAAACGATAATAGCCCTGTTTGAGATTGCGATTACTCTGATGGTACAACAACCACGCGCTTTTTATTTACTGGACTGCACGAATAGAAGCAACCCAATATACCTTTGTTCCGCGCCTGATGATCGAAGCGTAGGTAGATTGGGCTGCCTGCATGCCTATGATTTAGATGCTGTTACTATTGCTGGACTGATAATTCGCACAGAAGTCTTCAGCGGTTTGTGCTATAGACCGCCAAACCCGGTAGGAATCCGTCTCCGGTTTGAAAAAACTTCCCAGCGGCAAGGAAGCTTGTCTGGTGCTTAACAGGGAGCACTCATAGCGGCCTTCTAATTCTGCGATTTTTTCCCTGATAGTGTCCGGGTTAGCTCCAGATTCATTAATTGTCTCAATAAGAAGCGCTACAAATTGAATGAGAACGTCCCTTTTTAAGTTGTCGCCTCTCACGTTATTGTCAACAGGCCCTGTCAGTAACACCGATCACACTAAATGGCAATCGGCGCCTTAATCCCCGGATGGCATTGATAATCGGCAAATTGAATATCCTCGAACTGATAGTCAAATACAGACGCTGGCTGCCGCGCCAGAACCAGTCGCGGGAGTGGCAGAGGTGTGCGCTGCAGCTGCGTTCTGGCCTGTTCAAGGTGGTTGAGGTATAAATGGCAGTCTCCGCCCGTCCAGATAAATTCCCCCACATCCAAGCCGCATTCGACAGCAATGAGGTGCGTGAGCAGAGCATAAGATGCAATATTAAACGGCACACCCAGAAACACGTCGGCCGATCGCTGGTATAACTGGCAGGACAGGCGGCCATTGGCGACATAAAACTGAAACAGGGCATGACAGGGCATCAGAGCCATTTTATCCAGCTCACCTACGTTCCAGGCGCTGACCAGCAGGCGCCGGGAGTCCGGGTTAGTTTTGATCTGCTGAATAACCTCGGCCAATTGATCGATATGACGGCCATCGGCTGTGGGCCAGCTGCGCCACTGTCGCCCGTAAACAGGACCCAGATCGCCCTGGCTGTCAGCCCATTCGTCCCAGATGGTCACACCCTGTTCGTTCAGATAGGCAATGTTGGTATCACCGCGTAAAAACCAGAGAAGCTCGTGCACAATGCTGCGCGTGTGCAGTTTTTTGGTGGTGACCAGGGGAAAGCCGTCCTGTAAATCAAAACGCATCTGATAACCGAAAACAGACAGGGTTCCCGTGCCGGTTCGATCGGCTTTTTCAACGCCGTGCTGCAAAATATGTTCAAGTAAATTCAAATAGGTTTTCATCGTTTTTTCCACCATAACAGGAAACCGGCCAAAAGCATGGGTATGGATAATAACTGACCCATGGTCAGCCAGTCAAAAGCCACAAATCCCAGGGGGGCATCCGGCTCTCGGAAACATTCGGCAAGCATACGCGCAATCGCGTAACCGATTAAAAAAAGCGCGGAAACGCGCCCAGATGGCCGTGGCCTGGCGGCATAGCACCAGAGCAACACAAACAGGAGAATGCCCTCGAGGCCGAATTCATATAACTGCGAGGGATGACGTGGCAAATCACCTGCGTTGGGGAAGACCATGGCCCAGGGCACGTCGCTGACCCGCCCCCAGAGTTCGCCGTTGATGAAGTTGCCGATACGCCCCAGTCCCAGACCAATCGGCACGAGGGGCGCGACAAAATCGGTGACATCGAGAAATGGCTTTTTATAGCGATGCGCGAAAAAAACCATGGACAGGATAACGCCCAGCAGGCCACCGTGGAAAGACATGCCGCCATCCCATAGTTTAACCAGCGTCCACGGGCTGAAAAACAACTGGTGGGTATTATAAAACAACATGTAGCCAATACGGCCGCCCAGAATCACCCCCAGAGCCGCATAAAAGATTAAATCACCGATCTGTTCGCTGTTCCATGGCAGGTGGTAATGGCGCGCCCGCCAGTTGGCCAGCAGCCAGGCGGCGGCAAAACCAAACAAGTACATAATCCCGTACCAATGCACTTTGAGTGGACCAAGGCTGAAGGCTACCGGATCAAAGTCTGGGTAAACTAACATAACACCTCTCGTTATCAGGTTAACATGCCATAAGCGGTCACCAGCAACAGCAGGATAAACATCGCCCGTAAATAAGTAAGCGGAATAACATAGGCCAGACGCGCGCCGATGGGCGCGGTCAGACTCCCGGGAACTCCGATGCACAGCACAGCCGGCCAATAAACATAGCCGGTTGACCAGGACGGCAGACCCGGTCGATTATAACCCGAGATGATAAAGGCAAGGGTACCGATAATCGCGACCGTCATGGTGCAGGAGACAGAAACGGCGACGATTTTTCGTATATTAACCCCACAATACGTCAGGTAAGGAACAATCAACAGCCCACCCCCGATACCCAGCATTCCTGACAACAGGCCAATCAGAAAGCTGGCGATATGGTTGATAAGCTGAGGCGGAAACTGCCGTCCCCGGCTGACTTTTCGATCGAAACCGATCTTCATGGCGACCAGCAGTAGAAATATCCCGAAACACCATTCCAGCCAGCTCGACGGGATGCTGTCAGCCAGCAGAGCCCCAGAAAGGGTACCGAGAATCAGACCCGCGAACAGACGGTGATACACCGGCCAGAGGATATCATCCAGCTGTCTGTGTGCGCGTAAAGAAGCCTGAGACGTGAGCATCAGAATGGCCAGCGATGTTCCCGTCGCCATATGCATGCTCAGATCGCCTGAAATAATGCCGTTATGCTGAAAAATCATCAACAAGGCCGGAACCACAACAACACCACCGCCTATCCCCAGCGCACCGGACAGAATACCGGCAATGGAACCCGTGATGATATACAACAAAATATTGGTCAGCATAAATGATTTACCGTTGAGAGCGCATGAATTGCGTTGACGTCAGGTTTTCCCCACTCGAATTAATCCGCCCAGCCCTTCTTCTTCGAGCATTTTATGCAGATAGGTGCGGATATCACCGGCATGTTCAAGCTCCAGAACGTCAGCCAGAGCCTTGCGCGAACGCGCCAGAGTCAGATTGCGGATCACCCATTTTACACGCGGCAGACTGGCAGAGTTCATACTCAGGGTGTTGAATCCCATGCCCAGCAACAGGATAACGGCCAGAGGATCGCTGGCCATCTCTCCGCAGATACTGACCTCAATACCTGCCGCATGACCACCCTCGACAATCTTGATAAGCGTGCGCAGCATGGCCGGATGAAAGGCATCATACAAACCGGCAACCCGGGCATTGTTTCGATCCACTGCCAGCAGATACTGGGTCAAGTCATTGCTGCCCACCGACAGAAAATCAACGCGCTTCGCCAGCTCTCGCGCCAGATAGACTGCTGCCGGTACTTCAATCATCACACCCAGTCTGGGTTTTTCGATACGGCAGCCTTCGTCAAGCAATTCCTGAAACGCCTGCTCAATCAGCAGCAAAGCCTCGTCCACCTCGCCAAGCGTTGTAATCATGGGCAGCATGATACGCAGATTACCCAGCTCTTCACTGGCACGCATCATGGCCCGGACCTGCATCAGAAATACATCAGGATGATCAAGGGTAACGCGTATGCCGCGCCAGCCAAGATAAGGATTCTCTTCTTCCACAGGAAAATAGGGCAACACCTTGTCACCACCAATATCCAGCGTACGCATGGTTACCAGCCGGGGCGCAAAGGCTTTTAAAATCTGGCGGTAAATAATGTACTGCTCGTCTTCGGAGGGAAAGCGATCGCGACTCATGAATGGCACTTCCGAGCGGTACAATCCGACACCTTCTGCGCCTACGCTCATGGACAGACCGGCGTCCAGCGCGAGACCTGTGTTCACCTGCAGGGATACACGATAATTATCGATGGTTTCGGCAGGTTTATCGCGCAGACTCACCAGACCAAGATTTAACTCCATCTCCTCCTGTGCCAGTTTTTTAAACTGAGCCAGCACCGTTCGCGAAGGTGAAAAATAAATATGCCCTAAAAATCCGTCTACGATCACGGCGCGACCGGACAGATTTTCGATTTTGAGACCGCGGACACCCATCACGGTTGGCACCCCGAGCGCGCGCGCAAGTATTGCCACGTGGGAATTGTTGGCTCCCTTGGCAGACACCACGCCGGCCAGACAGCCTTCTGGTACTTCGGCCAGAGCCGATGCGGTAATTTCTTCGCCGATAAGGATGGTTCGGCGGGGATAAACGATTTCTTCGCGCTGTGAGCGCTGCAGTTCGGCGAGTACGCGGCGGCCTAAATCCCGAAAATCGCTGGCCCGCTCACGCAGGTATTCGTCTTCCATGTTTTCGAACTGCTGCACGTGCTTTTTAATCACTGACGACAGCGCCGCCTGGGCACTTAAATGCTCGCTGCGAATCACATCCGCTACTTCGGCGCCAAGGCTGTCTTTGTCGAGAATACGGACGTAAACGTCAAACAGCGCATGCTCTTCTTCGGCAACCGTGCTCTTCATGCGTTTGCTCAAGCGCTGCATATCATCGCGGGCAACCTGCAGAGCGTCAAAAAATATGGCCACTTCGGCATCCACGTCGTCCACGTTGTGGCGTGGAACGATATCAATGTCCGCCGGCGGGTAGACAACCACGGCACGGCCTATACCTACGCCCGGCACGCTGCCAATACCACTTAATACCGACTGTGGCATCTCAGGCAAAGGGCCAGCCGGTCTTGGCTCGGTCAGAGAGGCCAGTTCGCCGGTGGCTTCGGCATGCGCGATGATACCGCCGAGCTGTGCCGCCAGTGTAATGAGAAAGGCCTCTTCCGCATCATCAAAACAACGTGGTTCAGCCTGTTGAACCACCAGTACGCCATACAGCTTACGATGCTGGATAATGGGCACACCCAGAAAGGCACTCAGGTGCTCTTCACCCAGCAGGGGATCATGAAAAAAATCGGGGTGGGAACCGGCGTGTTCGACGTTGATGGGCTCTTCGCGTCGCCCGACCAGGCCAATCAGACCACTGTCCAGACTGACCCGGACACGGGTTTCTGCCTGCTTGTTCAAACCATCGGTTGCAATCAGCACGTACTCGGCGTGTTTGTTGTCAATAAGGTAAACAGAAACGGCGTCAGCGTTGACGGCGTTTCGAACGCGCTGCACAAGAACAGTCAATGCTTCCGTCAAGTGACTGGCCGTTGTGACATCCTGTACGATACGTTTTAATATTTTTAACATTTAGCGACTATGATTACCTCTCCAGCGACGCGGCCCATACGGCGTTCTACGTTTTTTCAGCAAATGTTCCAGTTCCTTCATGGCCTGAGAATACACTTGTCTTTTAAAGAATATCACTTGTTCCTGTGGCTCGTGATAATCAATCCAGCGCCAGCTGTCGAATTCGGGGGAATCGCTCAGGTCGAGGCGCACTTTCTGCTCGCTGGTGACCAGTCTGAGCAGGAACCATTTTTGCTTTTGGCCAATCACCAGGGGTTCGCTGCCGTGGCGCAGATACTGTTTGGGCAAACGGTACTTTAACCAGCGTTTGGTGACGCCGAGTACATCCACATCGCCTCGCTCCAGACCTACTTCTTCGCACAGCTCGCGATACATTGCTTCCAGCGGCGTTTCTCCGACAGCCAGGCCCCCCTGAGGGAACTGCCAGGCATCGTGTCCATGGCGTCTGCCCCAAAAAACACGCCCGGAGTCATTCACAAGAATGATGCCAACATTTAGCCGATAACCGGCTCGATCAATAACCATTGCATCACTGCTTACCTTAAATCGTCAATACCCTGATTTTTCCATAAAGTAGAAGACCTTGGCAAATAATTCTGCGCTTTTCTTAAAACAACGCCATAAGCTGCGCCTGTTTGAGCCGTTTCACATCCTCAACACGCCGTTTCATGGTGAAGGCGTGGATGAAGAGGCCGTGGCTTCCGCATACCGGAAACGAACAGGCCAGGCCGCAAAATGACCAAAGGTGCCGAGTACACTCCCCCTGCCCTGTACCGGTGCCTCAATTAACGCCAGGCCCAGACGCGTCGCCTGTTTTCGAACCGAGCGCAGTGTTCCATCATGCTCACCAATGGCCTCAAGCATTAACTCCGATTTATAGTCCAGCTGCCTGTCCAGAACCACATCATAAAAGCGTGTGATTTCTGCAACCAGACGCTTCGTGAAAGCTGGCAGAATGGTCAGCGTACCTCTCATGGTTGACCAGGTATAATGGTTTTGAAACAGATTAACGGCGATTTGTTTCAATAATACCTGCCAGGCTGTGTCACGCAGCATAAACGTCACGCTGGTGTTCGGATAGGCACGGTAGGATTCTTCGAGCTGTTTTGCTCCGCGGTCAAACAACGAAATCAGACTGGAGCTGGCCTGCAGGAATGTCTGTTCAAAACGAAGATGCTCATCACGCAATGGGTTTAAAAGGGGCTTGATATGTTTTTTAGCCGTTTTGGCCTCTTTCCATATCCTGATCAGGGTGTCAGGCTCAGCATTTTCCGGCAGTGTTCCCCGTAATGTACCCGCATATTCGAGACAGGATTTTGCATACGCCACGTTGAGAAAGTCTGAGCTGAAGAGATTATAATAGACATCAAAAACGCTCAGATAGACACGATACAGGCTTAAGCCATAGGCAAACTGGCGCATAAACGCCTGTGCCTTACCAGTAAAGGGCGGGTTAAACTCGATGCTGTAATGTGCCCGCTCATCATAACGCAGGGGCAGGGTGCTGGCGGCTACCTGGGTATCCAGCGCCCCTGCCAGGCTTAGGGTTCGCGCTTCCGTCCACAGGCTGGATTCACAGGCGCAATGAAGCAGGGCGTTCTCGTCGCTGAGACAGGCCTTCATGCTGTCTTTTATGGCGCTGAAATCAAAAATCTGCTCGCCGGGACCTGCCGCTTCGACCAGCGTTCTGACCAGGGCATCATTGAAAAAATAACCTTCCAGCAGTTTACGAAAGGCAATCAACCCCTCGCGGTAATATTCCCGGCGTTCAATAAGAGGATTAAGCGCCGCATTAATTTCCCTTAACAGCAATTCCCATTCGGCCATAACGCACTCCCTGATATGGTAAATTTTATTTCACCATCGTGGGGATGCCTTGTCAACCAGCCCGGACTTTCTTCGTTGGCATATCCGTAAAGACAGGATAAACTGTCGAATTATCAATCTATCATGAGGCTTACGCTGACTGTGAAAAAACGGATACTGATTTTAAACACCGGCGGCACCATCAGCAGCGTGAAAAGCCCTCAAGGTTATGAACCGGTCCAGGGTTACGTGGCTGCTGCCCTGTCTCTGCTTCCGGCCTTAAAGCATCCTGATATGCCGGATTATGTGATTCGCGAATACCAGCCTTTACTTGACTCATCCAATATGACGATGAGCGACTGGAATCGTATTGCCAGCGACATCGCCTCAGACTATGAGCATTTTGATGGCTTTGTGATCTTTCATGGCACGGATACCATGGCTTACACGGCGTCCGCCCTGTCTTTTATGCTGGAAAATCTGGCCAAACCGGTGATCATCACCGGCTCGCAGATCCCTCTGTCGGAGGTTCGCAACGACGCAGCCGACAACGTGATTACCTCACTCTGGCTGTGCGCCCATCATCCGGTTAATGAAGTATGCATCTACTTTAACCAGCATTTGCTACGCGGTAACCGCTCGCAGAAAATCAGCGCGCAGCGTTTTAATGCCTTTGATTCGCCCAATTTCCCACATCTGGCCAGTGTTGGCATAAACATTGAGCTGAATCAGGACTTGTTGCTGGCAGCTCCGACATCAGCGTTTCAACTGCAGACAATCCGCCCGCATTTTATTGCCAACCTGCGTCTGTTTCCTGGTTTTGTGACCGATGTGCTGGGTTACCTGCTGCAACAGCCGTTGCAGGGTTTGATTCTGGAAACCTACGGTTCAGGCAACGCACCTAATAACGATCCGCGTTTTCTCGACCTGTTGAAAGATGCCTGTGACCGTGGTGTGGTGATCATCAATTGCACGCAATGCCAGCAGGGCAAAGTGGAAATGGGTCAATACGCGACGGGTAACAGCCTGCAGCAGGCGGGATTAATCAGCGGCCATGACATGACGCCGGAAGCCGCTCATTGCAAACTGCTGTATCTATTCAGCAAAGACCTGAGCATTGACGAGGTCAAAGTCCGCATGGAGAGTAATCTGTGCGGTGAATTGAGCGCCTGGAGCGCTGAGTGACTTTAGATAATACATGTAATTTCAATCAAGGCCATATTGAACCAGTACCCATCACAATAATCCTGATATGACGCAGGCTGGGCCTTGGCCCAACTAAGTGTCATCCCCGCGTAGGCGGGGATCTATTCTCCAGCGTAGCATTGTGCGCAAATCATGGATGGTTCCCCGCCTGCGCGGGGACGACACATGTCAAAATTAAATGGAAACAGGTACCTTGTTAAATCATTCGACGCTCTACAGCGCCATTCCAGCGAGCTCTGCCTCACAGACTGCAGGGTCCAGGGCCATGATATCTCTCAACGCGCCTGCAATGGCATCTTCCAGAGTCCCTGCGGTTGCCCCCACCGAAGGCGTAGCAACGCTGGCAGACAGTATGCTGGTTGACACGACCGGTATATCAAGACTGACGCCATGAGACGTGCACACGCTGATGTTATCCGTGCGTAATTTCTCCAGTTGAGCAATCAAAATGTCTCGTCGGGCAGCATGATAATCCGGGCTGTCCAGATATTCTTCAGCGGTCTTACGATGTTCTCTTTCCAGTTTTTCCCGGCATGCTATCAGTGTCGCCTTGATATGCTTTTCTTTTTCCATGGTCACGAGATGGCCTGCGCCCATTTGCGGATGCTCCGCTATGATTTTTTTTACCTTGCCTACTGGCCCACTGGGCGGCTTCAGTGCCTCAATGACCTTATCCGCGAGATACACACCGAGATATCGACAACAGATATGGTAAGGATCCTTATCATCAGGAATATCGGTCAACGCCATGTTCCTGTACTTGTTATAAACATGCTCCAGTATATTCAGAGCTTTTTCAACACCCGATGCGGTGATGCCAGCACCAAAACCCACCTCATCACTGACACCTGTTGCATTCTCCTTGCTTTTTTCAAGCAGATGCTTCATTTGGAGATAGTTTTTCTCATCGCTTCCCTGATCTACCATGATCTGTAAAGCAAGAATGCAGTCATCTACTTTGCTGCGTTTTTTTCCAGCCACAACCGTGTCTCGCCCGCAATATCCCAGAGAGAAGAAGGTAATGGTTTTATTTGCAAGGCTATTGTCTGCCTTAATGGTCTCGGTTGTGGTATTTTTCAGAATGTTTATCAATTCAGGCTTTATTTTTGCTAGAAATATCGTCATTGCACTACTCCTTTTGTTGCAATTTTTTTATCATATCAGTAATTGTCATATCTGCAACAGAAATGCAGACTGTTTAAATCAGCGCCCAATCATCCAGAAAGCGCCTCACGTTTAAGGAAAAAACACAACCATGTCATTACACATCATTATTCTGGCCGCCGGAGCGGGTAAACGCATGTTTTCTGAAACGCCTAAAGTGTTACACACCCTGGCCGGAAAACCCATGCTCAAACACGTCATCGAATGCGCTGAACGTCTGCACCCTGAGGCCGTGCATGTGATATACGGTCATGGCGGCGAACAGATTCGACAGGCGCTGAAGGATGAGCCGCTTGACTGGGTGCTTCAGGAGCAGCAGCTTGGTACCGGACACGCGGTTCTTCAGGCACTGCCTCATATTCCTGCCGGAGCCCAGGTACTGGTCCTGTCGGCCGACGTTCCTCTGATACAAAGCGACACCCTGCTCGCCTTAATTGAGCTGGCCAAAGCGGCGCCTGGTCAAACCGCACCACTGGCTCTGCTGGTCGCCCGGCTCAATAATCCGTTTGGCCTTGGACGCATCATCCGCGATCAGAAAAACAGCATTCTCGCCATCGTGGAAGAAAAAGACGCCAGTGCCGAACAAAAGCAAATACAGGAAATCTACAGCGGCATTTGCTGCGCTCAATCAGACGACCTGAGACGCTGGCTGCCGAAACTGGGCAACGGCAATGCTCAGGGAGAATACTACCTGACAGAAATTATAGCCCTTGCTGCCGAAGAAGCAAAACCTATCATCTCGTTATGTGCCGAAGACGAATCCGAAATACAGGGCGTGAACAATCGCCTGCAGTTACAGCAGCTCGAGCGCGTGTGGCAACAGCGCCAGGCTGAAAAGCTGTTGCTGGAGGGCGTAATGATAGCGGACGCCACCCGCATCGATATTCGCGGTGAGCTGCGCTGCGGACGTGATGTGTACATTGATGTGAACTGTGTCATCAGCGGCGACGTAACACTCGGAGACGGCTGTCGCATTGGCCCTAACTGCACGCTGAGTAACGTCAGCCTCGATGCTGGCTGCGAAGTCTTTGCCAACAGCGTGCTGGATCAGTGTGAAACAGGGAAAAACTGTGCCATTGGCCCCTTTGCCCGGCTGCGCCCCGGAACACGTCTGGCGGATAACTGCAAAATCGGTAATTTTGTCGAAACCAAAAGTGCGCTGTTCGGTGAGGGCAGCAAGGCCAGTCATCTCAGCTATCTGGGAGATGTCCGATTGGGGAAAGACGTCAATATTGGCGCAGGCACCATTACCTGTAATTACGATGGTGTCAACAAGCATCAGACCATTATTGAAGACGGCGTTTTCGTCGGCTCTGACACCCAGTTTGTCGCCCCGGTCACCATCGGTGCACATGCTACGATTGGAGCAGGCAGCACCATCCGCAAGAACGTCCCGGCTGGTGAACTGACCCTGACCGAAAGCCGGCAGAAAACAGTGACAGGCTGGAAGCGACCGCAGAAAAAGAAGTCATAACAAATGAGTTCACAACGGCTCCCTGCTCTCTAAACACAGGGCGATGGAAATGGTAGTAGTAGGTTGGGCCTCGGCCCAACAATCAGCTTAGGCGCCAACTCCATGTTGGGCCAAGGCCCAACCTACGGCATATCAGGAGCACTTTTGACTCTCCAGGCAGTCAACAGCCTGTTTCGGCGGCAGGCCCACAAAATGAGGGGCAGGCCCAATACCGACAGCAACATCTTGTATATCCAGGCGTTGATGGCCAGATCAACGATTTGCTCAGCGGGATAAACGCCAGAGAACAGAATCGTGTAAGTCACCAGGCATAACAGAGAATTAGCCGCCGTGTTGGCCACAAACAGGCGTAATGCCTGTGACGACAGCGATTTTTTCAAAAACTCCTGCAGCCAGGCATTACTGCCAAAAGCCAGAATAATAGCCAGCGTTGCCGCCGGAATCCGACGCGGCAGGGTTAAATGGTAAAACGAATCCAGATCATAAAATTCAGGGGACGGCAGAAGTACCACCAGCATCAGCAGCGCATCAAAGATCAATTCAACAGACAGCAGCACCAGAATCAGGCGCTTACTGGCCTGATAACCGAAGCGTTCGCCAACCACTGTGCTGATCATCATCAGCAAAGGCAGTAAAATACTGCTGGCCGCAAGCGTCATATCGCTGGTAAACGAAACAAGGCGGTATTCACAGGCCAGACATACCAGTAACATGATGACGGCGAAACTGACGAGATATTGATACCGCTCATCATCCGCGCTCGAGGGGTCAGCCGCTGGCAAACCCGGCTGTGCGGGTCTGACACAGAGAAAATACAGGATACCGATTATCAACAGGAAGAAGGACGCCAACAGCAGGGAGTCCAGATAAATCTGGTCAAAATCTTCCATACGCGGAGAGGTAAACAACAGGAAAAAATTCAGGGTGAAAAACACCAGCCCTCCCGTCAATGCGATAAGCAGCCGTCCACGAAAGGCCTGCAGGAGGGCGGTCTGCTTTATGAAAAAATACGCATGGGGCAGGTAAAAGCTGAGGGCAAAAGCCAGTGTGGATGCAAAAAATTTTCTGGGCAGATCGTCAAAAACAATCTGATAAGCCAGATTATCCAGCGCCCCCTCGGCTGCGGGCAGATTCAACAGCAGGTAGATGCCTATCGAGAACAGATACAGAGCCAGTAAGGCCTGATTCAAAATATGGCGCTGCCCGATCGGGGACACCGTTGTCAGCATCCATAAGTACAGGCCGGTAATCAGGGGGCACAGCAGGCTGCTGGCCGAAAAGACCAGCCCCATGACGGCAATCAATTTGAATGAGGTATTGACCAACAGGGCAAGCCCTGCTGTCATGGCAATACTGACCGGGTAGCAGCGTATGGATGCTGTTACCGAAGAAGCTGTACGAATCAAACGCCCTGCCTTTTGTCAAAAACGACGAGACCGAACTCGAAAACGCCGCGAAACATGAGCGAGAATATAACACCATCAGCATATTTCATGCAAACTTATCTTGTTTTTTGCATTGTGCCTATATTTAGACGAAACACCCCCCTCATTTTTGGAATTACCAGGCTGGCCGTTTACCCAGAATAATCTGACTGGGATCTTTCTGTCTCGCAGCGCTGGCAAAAAACCCGTTGCTACTGGCAAGCAAGGGTCTCGCACCTAAAATGACGTCTGACGGGGTGGGGCGTCTCCTTAGGTCATCACTCTTCTGTCTGAGTGTTTTAAGACCAGGCGTCTCTGCCGGGCTGGCGTCACCGGGCGCTTCGACTGGATTTTCCGGCACATCGGAAGAGGAGGAGGAAGACGCTGCCGGCGCCGGGGGAATAATCGGCCGGATGTGATCTAGAATAAGCAATTGCGCTTCCTCTACCGTACGTGCTGACGAGGTACTGCTGGCATCAGCCACTGATCGATCGGCCGGATGTGTCAGGGGCTCATCGCTGCACCGCAGTGGCGGCAGATCGATGATAAAATCGAGATCTTCATTACGTATCTCGGCAGGCACCATGGCAAACAGATAGCGTCGAAAAGCCCGACAGGCTTCCATGGCTTCAGGGTTACTCAGCAAAATCAGCAGCTGAGTAACCATGGACTCCGGAAGACCAAAAAATTTATTTGCAAACTTGCCGGCACCGCCCGGAGCCATGGCCGCTGCCTTAACATCCAGCCTTTTGTGGATAATCTCGATGGCCTCAAGAAATCTTATCATCATTTGCCGCACCACTTCCCAGCTGGGTGCGATCACCGGATCTTCCGTAAACGCTGTTTTGCTGCGCAATAAGCGAGGGATAAAAATAAATTCCAGATAGCGGGCAACGGGATGTTCCCAGGCCGTTTTGATGCGCGCAACCCATTCCGCAAGAGACGGCCCTTCCGGACGATCCTTAAACATCGGCGGCAATACCTTGCTCGCTCCTAAGCGCACAATCTCAAAAGCCACATCGGCACTGCCCTGCAGCGCTCCGACAGGATCATGCCAGCGGGTTGACGTTTTCACAGCCGGTGCCTTGGACATATGCGCGGCAATGCTGATACTGAACAGCAGCATATACTCTCTTACGACTTTCTCGTACAACTCACGTGGCCATCCCGTTACATGCTGAAGAGCCCGGATAATCACTTCACTCATGGCCCAGTGGCTTAAGCCAAAGGCAAGCGATGATTCCACATATTCCTGGAGATACACCATCTGATGATCCGCACACAGCTCAGGTATGGCTCCCTGTTGAATCAAGCGACCATTGCCCACAATGCTCATGCCTTCAGCCACGTACCACAACGAGAGGAAAGCCGCCTGGGCATACGCAGGCATCTTCAGAGCCGTGGTAATGTAATGACCAGTCTTTCCAATCCGGCTCATACACCAGGTCAGCGAGCCCGTGACATAATAGGAGGTGCGGTTACGCAGGAAGTTAAGCGGCGATCCGCATTTTTCTTCTTCACACAGGGTCATTGGCAAATGCTGGTGTGTTCGCCCGGTCAGAGCGCTGATTACATCAAGCTGTGCTCTGGTAGCAGGAATAAACTGCCCTGCTTTCTCGGCTGGTGGGAACTGATCCTTGAATCTGGTGAAATTGGCCGGATTAAGTTCTGTGATTCGGTGCTGCCGGTCAAGAAACCAGGCTTTACCCGAACGCGAATGGATGGCGTAGGCTGGCGCATTGCCCTGCAGACGGTGCAGCTCTTCGTGCGATGTGGATTCAAGCCGTTCTTGCAAACGAATCAGACGACAGCCGCGGTCGCCGATATTGACAAGGGTATTACCTGCTTCCAGTTCCAGTATCTCACTGCGTACGAAGGTCTGCAGTGGTTTGCGAACCTTGGTATACGCCATGGCCAGACCGTTTACAGCCAGTAAAACAAATTGTATGAACAGGTAAAAACAGAACCAGCTATAGGAACTGGACTGCTCCGCGTCCTCGGGGCTGTCCTCCAGATATCCTCGGACAGCCTGATCAAGCTGGGTATGGATATAGGCAACCAGCAAAGACCAGGCCACATCTTCCGCCGAAATTCTCGACACCATCAGCGGAATTCTTCGCACCGGTTGATCGCGTACGGCAGAGTAAATCACTTCAGGCACAACCAACGCCTGCTGGACCAGGCTGGAACCAAATTTACGTGGTATTAACAGCGCACTTCCCACACCATCCCAAAACCCCATGGCATCCTCCTGAACAAACGGGTCGTTGTAGCTGATTCTATGGAAAACGCGGCTTAAATGCCACTGGATTTTTCAGGGTATTCACAGAGATCGCGAATAGGGCATTCCATGCAGTGAGGCTTGCGCGCAGTGCATACGTAACGGCCATGCAGTATCAACCAGTGATGCGCATCTTTCAGAAATTCGGGAGGAACCGCTTTCAGCAAGGCCTGCTCTACCGCCAGCGGTGTTTTGCCAGGGGCAAGACCGGTACGGTTGGCAACGCGAAAAATGTGCGTATCCACCGCCATGGTATGGTGGCCAAAGGCCGTATTCAGCACCACATTAGCAGTTTTGCGCCCGACGCCAGGCAGGGCTTCCAGCGCCTCCCTGTTGGCAGGAACCTGTCCCTGATGCCGGCTTATCAGTATCTCGCAGGTTTTCAGCACATTAAGGGCTTTGGTATTAAAGAGACCAATGGTTTTAATATAGTCTTTCAGCCTGTCTTCGCCCAGAGCCAGGATGGCTTCTGGCGTACTGGCCACTTGAAACAGCGGCCCGGTGGCCTTGTTTACACTGACATCGGTAGCCTGAGCTGACAGCATCACAGCAATGAGCAGTTCAAATGGCGAATTGTAATGCAGCTCGGTGGTCGGATGCGGATTGGCCGCACGCAACCGGCTGAACAGTTCGTGGCGCGCCTTTTTATTCATGCTTTCCTTTGCTCTGCACGCGCGCCAGAGCCTGCAGAATATAATCCTGCTTGACCTGCATATCACGCTGATCAGCCTCGTTTTCAGCGCTCAAACGACGCCGGGCGCGGTACGCCTGTTGCTGTTCGTTTTGCTCCCGCAGCAAACGCACCTGCCGCTGCTGGAATTGCTGGCGTGCTCTGTTTTTATCGTATTGAGGCGCATCCAGCTCCTGCAGCTCAATACAGTCGACAGGACAAGGCTCCACGCACAGGCCACAGCCTGTGCAATCGGTCGAGATCACGGCGTGCATGACTTTAGCACTGCCAAGGATGGCATCGACCGGGCAGGCCTGAATGCATTTGGTACAGCCTATGCACTCTGCCTCACGAATCACCGCCTGCGACGGCGCGCGGGTATTGGCCTCGGCTGCCTGCAGATAAGGACTGGCATCGTTCCTGAGCAGCTCAGCCAGCGCCTTGACCGTGGCAACACCACCCGGCGGACAGCGATCAATAGGGGCATGGCCCTGTGCCAGGGCCTCGGCATAGGGCATACAGCCCGGATAGCCACATTCCCCGCACTGCGTCTGCGGCAGCAGCGCGTCTATGGCTTTCACCGTGACAGTCATGGCGCCGGACTCAGCATGGCATCGATTTTTTCACGCTCTACCCGTTGCATCAGTGGAATAAAACCGTTAATGCGTTGATCAAGCAAAGGCTCGTCAATGTTTTGGAAAGTAAGCGGCGCGCAATTGAGGAAGGTTTCCGCCTGTTCAGCCATCGCCGGCAGAACCGGTTTTAAATAAGTCATCAACAGTCGGAACAGGTTCAGACCCATGGTGCAGATGGCCTGCACCTCGTCAAGACGCTCAGGCTCTTTGGCCAGCACCCAGGGCTTGCTGGTGTCAATGTATTGATTCACGCGGTCAGCACAATCCATGATCTGACGAATGGCGCGCGCGTAATCACGCTGCAGGTAAGCATCAACGATGCTTTCGCGGGCGCTGAGGATATTCTGATACAAATCTGGATCGCTGAGTGAAGCGGCCAGCTGGTTATCAAAGCGCTTGTTGATAAAACCCGCACAGCGACTGGCAATATTCACCACTTTACCCACCAGATCGGCATTGACGCGGTTAATGAAGTCATCAAAATTGAGATCCAGATCGTCCACCCGGCCATTCAGCTTGGCTGCGAAATAATAACGCAGATACTCAGGATTCAGATGCTCAAGGTAACGACGGGCCTCAATAAAGGTTCCACGTGACTTTGACATTTTTTGCCCGTTGACTGTCAAAAAGCCGTGGGTATAAACCGCTGTAGGCAGGCGATGACCACTGCCGGCCAGCATGGCCGGCCAGAACAACGCATGAAAATAAACGATGTCCTTACCCACGAAATGATAGAGCTCAGCTTCCGAATCCTTAGCCCAGAACTCGTCGAACGACAGATCAGTGTTCTGACAAAGCTTTTGAAAGCTGGCCATGTAGCCAATAGGTGCGTCTAGCCACACATAAAAATACTTATCAACGGTCCCCGGTATGGGGAATCCAAAGTACGGTGCGTCACGGGAAATATCCCACAGTTTCAGACCGGCTGTGAACCACTCATCCAGCTTGTTGGTTACCTCGCTTTGCAAATGACCGTTGCGGGTCCAGTCTCTGAGCAGACTCTCATAGCGCGGTAAATCAAAGAAGTAGTGCTCAGACTCTTTCTCGATGGGCGTGGCGCCGGAAATCGCCGATACGGCGTTCAGCAAATCGGTGGGCGCGTAGGTGGCACCGCAGACTTCGCAGCTGTCGCCGTACTGATCAGCGGCACCGCATTTTGGGCAGGTTCCCTTGACGTAGCGATCGGGCAGAAACATGTTCTTTACCGGATCGAAGGCCTGATGAATGCTTTTTTTGACAATATCGCCATTTTCCAGCAGACGGGTATAAATGCGATTGGCCATTTCCTGATTTTCAGGTGAATGGGTGGTGTGATAGCAATCGTAGGCGATGGCAAACGCATGAAAATCCCGCTCGTGACTGGCCTGCATCTCGCCAGTCAGGGCTTCCGGGGTGATGCCCATCTGCTCGGCTTTAAGCATGATCGGTGTACCGTGGGCATCGTCACCACAGACACTGAAGCAGCGATGGCCCAGCATCCTGTGCGTACGCACCCAGATGTCCGTTTGTATGTGCTCCACCAGATGCCCGAGATGTAAATGTCCATTGGCATACGGTAAGGCGCTGGTAACCAGAATCGTGCGAAGCTTGCTCATGAATGAAACCTGTGTCAATAAAATCGGAAGATTATAGCGTAATGAGGGGGAATAGTCTTGTTCTCTCGAGCGCAATCCAGAGGCAGGGACATCGCAGTTTTGAGTCCTGTTTCCGAACCGCGACCGTCAGGAAGCGGAAATTCCTGGTACGCATTGTGCAGAACTTTCTGTTGAGCAGGATCGTAAGACTTCCGCTTCCTGACGGTCGCGGTTCGGTGAGATCCTGCCAGTTAATCGATTAATGCTTCTTAGAGTCCAATACCGTTCGACGGAGACCGCGAGGTATGTTCCGCTATATCGGCCGGCGTGCGTGAGCGACGATGAGGGGAAGGATAATGCCCCTGACTCTCGTGGCCATGCGTTGCTGCATTCCGCTGACCACCCAACTGGCTCATGGCACGTCGGCTTCTCGCGTCATCGATGTCCGGATAATGATGAGATGCGTCTTTTTCAGCGCCAGCGCCTTTTTTATCAATCTTTTTATCAAGCCAGTTAGCCACCCAGGTTGCAGCGTTGAACGTAACAGCCGCTATCAGCGTGGCGGCGGCAGCCAATCCACCCATCACAAAGGGAATCCAGATCGGTGACATGGTCGCAATGGCTGAAAAAATCTTGATTGCGGCTACTGCGGCTACAATCGGCGCACCAACGGGGTTTGCGCACACGGCACCAACAACAATGGCCGCTATCATTGCAAGAGAAATAGCAGCGACTGTTTTCCAGTGGCTGCGCATCCAGCCTTTTACTTTTTCCCAAAACATATGCAACTCCAGAAATTAAAAAACGACGCCATTCTAACAAAAATATTATGCAAGTGAAATGAAAATGCCCAGGCTTTGACTGTATTCTGCAAATGTAAAGTTAAAGAAAATTACCTTGTTCCTTAAATAAATACTATGATATAAAAAAGAACACTCTGTATTCAGCCGAATACGCCATTATCAAGAGCAGATGAAAACGAGGTGACATCATGCCATCAGCCAATCCGAATTCTGACACGCCAAATGTGGATTTGCTGGGCATGGATGGTATCGCTCAGGCTCGTAATATGTATCATTTTCATCGCAGCAAAAACGATGAAACCATCAAACGCAGAATCAATCCGCACAAACTGCACAGCCATCGCGCCCTGCTGCCCAACCTGTTAAATTATTACCTGCAGCAGTTATCAGAAACCAACGAAGCGACCTTTCGTTTTCTGACCATGGAACAAAGAGAGGCGCTGGCAAACAGACTGGTTTACACGCTAAACCTGCTGAACATGCAGTATCAGCTGGATAAAATGGAAGGTCGTCGCTACAGGCTTGGCGAGCTGAAAGATGGGATGAGACGCTGCAATGATCTCCTGGATCAGCTGAGCGTACGTGTTGATAAGGACACACCTGGCTCGTTATTGCTTGAAGACACGGTTGCCTCGGACAAAGCACTTAAATTCACCGCCATGCGTGATTTTTCTCCTTCTTTTGTGCAAACAATGCTGTCTCTGTTTGGCTCTACCTACAACGAATTCAGTGAGCATATCACGGGCAAGGTCATCGAGAACATGAGCGAGCTGAACGGCGTACGTCTGTATTGGGTCTGGGGTGGCAGTATGCTTGGCTCTCTCCTGACTGTCTTACAGGGTACGGGTATTAATACCGTCGAAGCCAACAGACGACTGAGCATGCCCTCTTCCACCACCGGCTACATGAGCTGGGTTTTGTATTACGCCCGTTTCGGTATTCAACTCGGTCTGCTGCTCAAGCATTGCATAAAAGGCCCGTGGATGAGCAAGGAAGAGGCACAGATTCCTTTTGCAGAACGATTTAAAACCCAGTGGCAGCAAAGGAAATTTGCTCTGCTTAACGATCTTATCTGGGCCACAGCCAATCTGGCCGGTTTCTTCTGGCTGGTGGGACCGGGGCTTCTGGGCTATAGCGGCAATGTGTTGACGGCGGCCCTGCTGTTAATGGATTTGGGTCTGTCCTGCCTGCGGTATTGGGAAGAATCCACCGCTCATAATAAAAAAATGCTGGAAATTGGCCAGGCCTTTGAGGCCATTAAGGCCGAACTGGCGAAACTACGTGCTGCGGCCGTCCCGGATTTGGAAAAAATTGCCGCGCTTGAACAGCAGCGCAAGGATTTGGTAAAACTGCATGAACACACGGAATTTGAGTGGAAACACCGACGCCGGGCCATGGAAAATGACATATTTTATGCCGGCGCCCTGCTCATCGCATTTGCCCTGACCTGCTGTTTCTTTTTCCCCCCCGTGATGATCCCGGCAGCAACAGCCGCCGCCATTGGCCTCGCGGGTGCCGCGCTGTGCTTCGTATTGACCGTGGCCTATTCTGCCATTAATGGCGGGCTTGAAATTGCCAAATCACGCGAATTAAGTCGCCGGGCCAGCAGCGAAGGTCAGGAGCTGCTGGACGAGTTCAACAACAGCACCGATCTGAATACCCGAAAACGCCTGTATCTGCAAATGCAGGCCTTGTCGGCGAAATCGGTTTACCATCAGCAAATGGCGCGTTTTCAGGCCTTTAATCTGGTACGCTCGGTGTTGATTGATGCACTGATTCCGGCCCTCGTATTCAGCTCCATCGCACTGATGCCGCTGGGTGCTGGTTTCGGCGTATTGGGAGCGGCGCTGGTTTTAATTATTATATCCAAAATCATCATGAAGCAATTCGAACCCGGCATGCCGGAGCTGCCAGAGATGAATGAGGCGGACGAGCTGGCCTTCGAGGAATTCAACGAGAACCCACCGGAGCGTTTTCCTGTGAAAAAAAGCGAGCATCGTGGATTTTTTCAGGAGAAAACGCCGCCTGAATACGACGGAATCAGTGAGAGCACGCCTTTACTGGAAAAATCACCGGAAGATTCTGACGACTACTCTTCTTCTGGTTACGACGAATGGGCCCGGCTTTAAATCAGGGCTGTCCCATCTTAATTTGAACTGAAGTTAATCCGTTGGCACGATAGGCTCCCTTCTCCCTTGAGGGAGAAGGGCTGGGGATGAGGGTGGTGGGTGCGACACGGCCTGAATAAATACATTGAAATACGGTACTTGATTGGTTTATCCGTCTGTTTTTATTAACTAATCGATGGATACAGCAAAGTGAATCATGATGTTTCCAGCTCATTTTAGTCTCATTTTGGCGTGTTAAATGATCCTGAAAATATTGCATTGAAAGCATTACGCAAAAAAGCCGGCTGGGGAAATGAGACACTTGTGTTCATTTGGAAAGCTGTGGATATCGAGTTTTGTGAATATGGAACCATGAGGTATTTTAAAAATACAGGGTGTGATGGACGGCATTCTTGATTTACTCGAGACCGTTCCACACCCACCACCCTCATCCCCAGCCCTTCTCCCTCAAGGGAGAAGGGAGCAGATCGTGCCATCTGGTTAATTTCAGTTCAAATTAAGATGGGACAGCCTTGTTGCCTCATTAAAAGGATCTTATAAATCCAGCCAAAAATGTGTATAATTCCAACTTTTGTTGCGCAATTTTTTACTCTCGCGATTTTAAGAGGCACACCCTGGCATGAATCTGGAAAAACACTACGACGTCATTGTCATCGGCGGCGGTCACGCTGGCACGGAGGCGGCGCTGGCAGCAGCGCGCCTTGGCGCTCAGACACTGTTACTTACTCATAACCTCGATTTACTCGGGCAAATGTCCTGCAATCCGGCTATCGGCGGAATCGGCAAAGGCCATCTGGTGCGGGAAATTGATGCTCTGGACGGCGTTATGGCTCTGGCCGCCGATCAGGCCGGCATTCAGTTCCGCACACTCAACTCGTCGAAAGGACCAGCCGTTCGCGCAACCCGGGCGCAGGCTGATCGTGTGCTGTATCGTCAGGCGATTCGCCATGCCCTGCAGACGCAGCCTAATCTGAGCCTGTTTCAACAGGCTGTGGACGACATTCTGGTCGAAGGCGATCAGGTCACAGGTGTGAAAACACAGATGGGACTGATATTCCGTGCCAGGGCTATCGTCTTAACCGTTGGCACGTTTCTGGCGGGCAAGATACACGTCGGCATGGGTCAATACGCCGGTGGCCGCGCCGGGGATCCACCTGCCGTTGCCCTTGCCGCCCGCCTGCGCGAACTCAATCTGCCTGTGGGCAGGCTGAAAACCGGCACGCCCCCGCGAATCGACAGCCGCTCGCTTGATTACAGCAAAATGACCGTACAGCCCGGTGATACGCCCGTTCCAGTGTTTTCCTTTATCGGCTCCACGGCCATGCACCCCGAACAGGTTCCCTGCTTCATTACTCAGACCACCGAACAGACTCACGACATCATTCGTGCCAACCTGCATCAATCGCCGATGTATGCCGGGGTAATTGAAGGTGTTGGACCACGTTACTGCCCATCCATCGAGGACAAGGTTGTACGTTTTGCCGACAAACTGTCGCATCAGATTTTCGTTGAACCCGAAGGGCTGACCACCACGGAAATGTACCCGAACGGCATTTCAACCAGCCTGCCTTTCGACGTCCAGGTTCAGTTTGTACGCAGCATCGTCGGCTTTGAAAATGCCCACATTACCCGGCCAGGTTACGCCATCGAATACGATTATTTCGATCCCCGTGGCCTGACAGGCTTCCTGCAGACCAAACCCCTGGCCAACCTCTTTTTTGCCGGCCAGATCAACGGCACCACCGGCTACGAAGAAGCGGCGGCTCAGGGCCTGATAGCCGGTATGAATGCCGCGCTCCAGGTGCAGGAAAAAGAATTATGGTGCCCACGTCGCGACGAAGCCTACATTGGCGTACTGATTGACGATTTGATCACCTCCGGGACGCTGGAGCCCTATCGCATGTTCACATCACGGGCAGAATACCGCCTGCTCCTGCGCGAGGACAATGCCGATTTACGTTTAACCGGCAAAGGCCGCGAGCTGGGTCTGGTCGGCGATACGCGCTGGCAGGCTTTTTGCGCAAAGCGCGAGGCCATTGCTGAAGCACAGGCACAGCTGCACAGTACCTTCGTTCGCGTCAGCGACAGCGAGGCTCTACAGGCCGTGCTCGACAAGGCACTGACCCAGGATTGTCGCGCGTCGGACATGCTGAAACGACCAGAAGTGACGTATCAGACCCTGCAGGCCGTGACAACGCTGGGCCTGCCGGCGCTTAGCCCGGACGTAGCCGAGCAGCTCGATATCCAGAGCAAATACGCCGGTTATATTGAGCGCCAGCAAATGGATATTGATCGGCTGCGTAAACACGAAGCAACCCAGTTACCGGAAGACATTGATTATCAGCAGGTGCCGGGTCTGTCCACCGAGGTAATACAGAAACTCAGTAAAATCAGGCCGGTCACCATGGCTCAGGCCGGGCGTATTTCCGGCGTGACGCCGGCCGCTCTGTCTCTGTTGCTGATTCATGTCAAAAAAATGCGAGCGACCGTATGAGCGAACAATCCACTGCCATGATGTCCCTGCGTGACGGTCTGCAGGCCATCGCGCTTGATACACCCTGCGAACCCCTGATGCAGTATCTGTATCTACTGGAAAAGTGGAACAAGGCCTATAATCTGACCGCCATCCGCGACGTCCAGCATATGGTGACACGTCACCTGCTCGACAGTCTGGCCATACACCCATGGCTGTCGGGTACACGAATCATCGATGTGGGCACCGGTGCTGGTCTGCCAGGCATTCCTCTGGCGCTCAGCCACCCCCACCTTCAGTTTGTTCTGCTGGACAGCAATGGCAAAAAAACCCGCTTTTTACAGGAGGTAAAACGGGTTTTAAACATTCACAACATTGAAATTGTACAAACACGTGTAGAAAACTATCGCCCGCAACAGGGTTTTGATACAGTAATAAGTCGAGCGTTCAGCGATCTCGGCCAAATGCTCAGCTGGACCGGGCATCTGCTCGCCAGTCAGGGTCGCTGGCTGGCCATGAAAGGCCGCTACCCCGAGACCGAACTCAATGCTCTTAACCGCCCCTGGCAGGTACATACCTATACCGTTCCTGGCCTTGAAGGCGAGCGTTGCTGTGTGACTATAGACAATTCAGGCCTGTCCTGACAAGGAATCCAACATGGCGAAAGTCATCGTAATTGCCAATCAAAAAGGTGGTGTCGGCAAAACCACAACTGCTATTAATCTGGCTGCGTCCATTGCGGCACAAAAATTTCAGGTTCTGCTGATAGATCTGGATCCGCAAGGCAATGCCACCATGGGCTGTGGTGTAGACAAAAACACCCTGGTGCATACCTGTAATGATGTGATTCTGCGTGATTGTCTGGCCGAACAGGCCTGCCTGACTACCGCTTACGGCTTCGATTTGCTTCCGGCCAACGGTGATTTGACCGTAGCTGAGGTCAGTCTGATGGAGCAGGATCATCGCGAAACCTTTTTATTCAAGGCGCTGCAGCCTATCCACAGCCGTTACGATTATATTTTTATCGATTGCCCGCCAGCCTTGAACACCCTGACGATCAACGCGCTGGTAGCCGCCGATTCGGTGCTTATTCCCATGCAGTGTGAATATTTTGCCCTGGAAGGACTGGCCGCCCTGCTGACAACCATTGAACAGGTTAAGGCGTCGGTTAATCCACGTCTGGAGCTGGAGGGTATTTTGCGCACCATGTACGATGCGCGAAATCGTCTGTGCTCTGAAGTGGCAAAGCAACTGCTCCAGCATTTTAATGACAAGGTATATCGTACGGTTGTGCCGCGTAATGTGCGTCTGGCCGAAGCACCCAGCCATGGCATACCAGCCCTGCAATACGATAAATCGTCCACCGGTGCGGCTGCCTACATGGTTCTTGCGGCTGAGCTTATTAATAAACAAACCGTAACCGGTTAAGACAGAGGTTGTGCCATTGCTATGAAACGTAACGGTTTAGGTCGTAATTTATCCGCCCTGCTGGGCACCCCCAATACGCTGTTATCTCCCGTATTATCTCCTGCTGCGGAACCGGCGGGTACCGAACAGGCCAAAAGCATGGCGCTTGACTTGCTGCAGCCAGGAAAATACCAGCCCCGCTCGTTAATAGACGACGAATCGCTGCAGGAACTGGCGGCATCGATCAAGCAGCAGGGTCTGCTGCAGCCTATCGTGATTCGCGCAATTGCTGGCGATCGTTATGAAATCATCGCGGGAGAGCGACGCTGGCGAGCCTGCCGACTGGCGGGGCTTACGGACGCGCCGGTTATTATACGCAATGTTGACGATGAAACAGCCATGGCCATGGCCCTGGTTGAGAATCTGCAGCGCGAGGATCTGAATCCCATGGATCAGGCACGTGCCATGGCACGTCTGGTAAATGAATTTTCACTGACACACCAGCAGATTGCAGATTTGTTATGCAAATCACGTACTGCGGTCAGTAATTTTCTGCGCCTCATGTCACTGTCGGAAGCGGTAATGCGTTTCCTTGAATACGGTGATCTGGATATGGGCCATGCCCGCGCTCTGCTGATGCTGGAGCCGGAGCAGCAGCAACAGGTGGCGGCATTAATCGTAGCTAAAAATCTGTCGGTCAGGGAAACAGAAAAACTGGTGAAACGTGTACGGGAAGGCCGTTCTGAAGCGGAACCCAGACATATAAGCCACATGCCGGTGATTGAGTCACATATCGAACAGCTCGGGCAGATGCTCAGAACCCGCATCAGTCTAAAGCAGGGAAAAAGAGGCAAGGGATCACTGGTTATCCATTATGACTCGGCAGAGAGCCTGGAAGAGCTGCTTCAGCAGATGATGAAATAAAGTGATCAACTGTAGGTTGGGCCTTGGCCCAACAATGAGCTTAGGTGCCAATTCCATGTTGGGCCAAGGCCCAACCTACGTCATATCAGGAGCATTGACACATATCAAAACTAAATGGAAACAGTACTAGTGATAATGCCCTGACGATTTCCCACGAAACAGATAGTAGGCATACAGCGTATAGCCCAGGAGTATGGGCAGCATGATCACGACGCCGACGAGGACAAACAGCAGCGTAGAATCAGGGGCGGCAGCCTCCCAGATAGTCACCTGATGCGGAATCAGATAGGGAAAAACACTGATGCCAATGCCTATGTAAGCACATAAAAACACCACAATGCTGTATATAAAGGGCTTGTACTCGCTCGCCGTATTCAGGTTTTTCCAAATCTGATAAATGGCGATGGCGGTCAGCAGGGGTAAGGGGCTCAGCAACAGGATATTTGGAAAACTGTACCAGCGATTAAAAATCTCATCACTGTGCAAGGGCGTCCAAATACTCACAAAAATCAGAAATAAACTCACCAGTACTAACAATCCCCGCGCATGATGAATCATGTGACGCTGAAGCCTTCCTGAGCTTTTTATGATCATCCACGTGGCGCCTAACAGTGCGTATCCGCAGACAAGGGCAATCCCTGTACACAGACTGAAAGGAGTCAGCCAGTCGGGCTGATTGATTGTCATTGACGATTCGTCGATAGGAAAGCCCTGCACAAACGCACCTAAAATAACCCCCTGAAAGAAAGCGGCAGCGACAGAGCTGATAGCGAAGGTCCAATTCCAGATGGGTTTTGTTGTTTTTGCCTTAAAACGAAACTCAAAACTCACGCCACGAAAGATTAATGCGATAAGCATGAGCATGATGGGCATATAAAGAATGGGCAACAGCAGCCCGTATACCTTGGGAAAGGCACCATAGAGCATCGCCCCGCCGAAAACGAGCCAGGTCTCATTACCGTCCCAGACGGGTGCCACGGAGTTCATCATGGTGTCGCGCTCTGTTTCATTGGCCGTAAAGGGAAAGAGAATGCCAATGCCTAAATCAAAGCCATCCAAAATAACGTACATGATGATAATAAACCCCAGCAGTACCGCAAAAATGAGTGGCAACATTATGATTTCTCCCTGGGGATGTCGGTCATGTATTGAAATGCATGATGCTCGGTTTCATCCTCTACCAGAGCCTCTGGCCCTTGACGAATCAGCTTGAACAGGTAATAGAGGTAAAAGCCAAAAACAACGCCATAAGCGATAAGCAGCAGCGTGAAGGATATCAGCACCTGTTCATAACCTACAGAAGACACCGCATCCTTTGTTTTTAAAAGATTATAGACGACCCAGGGCTGGCGACCAATTTCAGCAGTAAGCCATCCTGAGATACTGGCAACAAAGCCTAATGGCGCCATGGCAAGACACCAGCGATGAAACCAGCGGGATTGATACAGCGTCCCTTTAAAATACAGGAAAACGCCCGTAATAGCGGTCAGGAGCATTAAAATTCCAATACCGACCATAACACGGAAGGAAAAAAACACCGGCAGCATGTGAGGTTGCTCAGCAACGGGAACCGAACTCAGGCCGACGAGCTCGCCATCCCAGTCATGGGTATTAATCAGGCTTGCGAGTTTTGGTATGGCGATTTCATAAAAATTCTTTTGCTGTTCCTGCGATGGAATAGCAAACAGCACAAGGGGCGCTCCCTTTTGTGTCTGCCAGACCCCTTCCATTGCCGCTGTTTTTAAAGGCTGGAAGTGATGCACATTAATACCCACCACATCGCCAACGCCTATTTGCAGGGGCGCTAAAATCAGGGCTGCCCACACAGCAAAAGAAAGGCATCGTCTGGCAATCACGTTAAATTTATCTTTTATTAAAAAATAAGCTGCAACAGCCATGACAACAAAAGAGGTCGTTACGTAAGAGGCAAGGAGCATGTGAATAAAGCGCGGGATAAAGCTCGGATTAAATACGACAGCCCACCAGCTGTCGACAATGTATTTACCCTCGGTGAACTGATAGCCGCTGGGTGTCTGCATCCAGGAATTCGCCGACATGATCCAGAATGCCGAAATCGTGGTACCAATCGCAACTAAAAGAGTGGCCATAAAATGCAGCGGTGGTGGAACCCGCTTCCAGCCAAAGAGCATCACGCCCAGAAAACCTGCCTCGAGAAAAAAGGCTGTCAGGGTCTCGTAAGCAAATAAAGCGCCAAGGACGTTTCCAAACTGTGTGATGAAGGGACCAAAGTTCGTCCCAATCTGATAGGCCAGAACAATTCCAGAAACAACCCCCATTCCAAAGGTCAGGGCAAAAATTTTAGTCCAGAACCGACAGATCTCCAGATAAACGGGGTTTTTGGTTTTCAGCCAGGTTGCTTCCATAACGACAAGAAACAGCGCAAGACCAAGGTTCAGCGTAGGAAACAAAATGTGAAACCCAATGCTGAAACCAAATTGGATTCGCGATAAAATTTCTACAGACATACAACCCCCGCCGTTTTTATCTATCGACAAATTGTAGCATATTTACTCTAAAAAATACTCGATAAATGTTAATGGTTCAGGGGGAAATGACGGGATTCGAAACACTGAAGCACGGGCTGATTTATTTCAATCACCATGGCGAAGCCCTGTCTTACAGGCTCCCGGCATCCAGTGAGGTCAGCACGTCAGCCGCCCTGGCGAGAATGTTTTGTTTCTTATGCTGATCCATTTTATCCCAGTTGAGGTAGGCGTAATGAAGACGAGGGTTGCTTCTGAGTCTGTCTTGATGCTGATCTATAAAGTTCCAATAAAGTGAATTAAACGGGCAGGCGTTTTCACCAACAGCATCGCGAGGATTATAAGCGCACGATTTACAGAAATCGCTCATTTTATGAATGTAGTTGCCGCTGGCCGCATAAGGCTTGCTCGCCATTAAACCTCCATCAGCAAACAACGCCATCCCCAGTGTGTTGGGCAGCTCCACCCACTCGAAGGCATCAGCATACACAGCCAGATACCACTCACACACCTCCTGGGGATTAAGACCAGCCAGCAGAGCAAAATTACCCGTAATCATCAAACGCTGGATATGGTGCGAGTAGGCCTCAACCTGCGTTTGTCGAACGACTTCCTTCATACAAAACATCTGAGTGTCTTTTCCCCAGAACAGTGAGGGCAATGGCCTGGACGCCTCAAAAAAATTTCTATCGCCATACTCAGGCATAAACAGCCAGTAGATGCCCCTGACATACTCACGCCAGCCTGAGATCTGACGAATAAAGCCCTCCACTGCGTTCAAGGGCGCCTTATGCTGTTTAAACGCGTCTTCTGCCAGGTGACATAACTCTAAGGGCAGTAGAAGCCCGGCATTCAGATAGAAGGAAAGTTTCGCATGATATAAACTGGCTTCATTGGCGCGCATGGCATCCTGGTAATCACCAAAAAAAGGCAGACAATACTCTATAAAATAATGAGCCTCATACAGAGCCTGCTCACGGGTCACCGCAAAATTAAACGGTCGCAATTGACCAAAATGATTGGAAAACTCCTTCTCCACAAGGTTTAAAACCTCTGCGCCTATCTCATCCAGAGGGTGTGTCAGGCGATCGGGAAATGCCGTGATATGATTCGCGTTTTTCCTGTTCTGCTTATCGTAGTTCCAGTCGCCCCCTACGGGCCTCCCTCGCTCATCCATGAGCAGATTATGCTTTTGACGCATCATTCGATAAAAAAATTCCATGCGTAATTGCTTTTTATCTTTTGCCCAGGCATGAAACTCATCTGTCGAGCATAAAAACCGTGTGTCCTCATGAAGATAAAGAGGAATAGCCAATTCGTCCTTGAGCGTGATGATTTTTTGCAGCACGCGCCACTCACCCGGGTGAACGATATGTACCTCTAAAATGTTTTCTTCCTGAACCGCCCGCCGCAGCTCGCTTTCAAAAGAGCCGGTGTTGGCAGCATCATCGTATCGCGTGTAGCGCACACGATAACCAAGTTCGTTTAATCGCGCTGCAAAATGGCGCATTGCCGAAAATAAAAAGGCAATTTTTTTAGGATGGTGAGCAACATAGGTGGCCTCTTCCCTGACTTCGCAAAGAAAAACCACGTCATCATGTCTGTTGATTGCAGCAAGAGAGGCAAGTGATTCACTGAGCTGATCACCGAGAATAAAACACAATTTCGTCACAGCGCATCCCGAAAGAAAATGAATTACAGTTTAAGCTTTGGACGAATCGAGCTTAATCCCCCATCAACCGCCAGGACCTGTCCCGTAATCCAGTTGTTTTCAGGCTGAAGAAAAAACAGGACAGCCCTTGCGATATCCATGGGCTCGCCAATCCGCCCCAAAGCATGCATCGCAGTAGATGCTTTAGCTGCCAGTTCATTTTTCAACAGGGGTTCTGTTAAGGGCGTTCTCACCATGCCTGGCGCTACGACGTTAATCCGCAGATTGAAAGACGCATAAGTCGCCGCTGCTGATTGCGCCAGACCAATAACGCCAGCTTTGGCTGCAGCAATACAATCGTGATTAGCCAGCCCCGTTAAGGCTGCGGCCGAGGCGATAAGAACCACTGAGCCGCCGTGAGGCATTCTCTTGCCTGCGGCGCGTACCGTTGCAAATGACGTAGTCAAAGACGCATTGATTGTCTTTTGAAATTCTTCAAAATTTGTTGCATGAGCACTCTTAAGTAATAATGAGCCCGCGCAGTTAACCACACCATCCAGAGACCCAGCCTGCTCAAATACGCTATCGACTGCATTAAAGTCAGAGGCATCAAGTATAAAATCCGGGTTGATTTTGTCCTTTGTCCGGGCAGTCGTCAAAACCTCATGGCCCTGTTTTTTCAGTAGCTCAACAACTGACTGACCAATCGCGCTGCCCGCAGCGATAATTAAATATCTTGCCATAAATCCATATACCTTAATTTTAAAAAAGCCTACTATGAAGGAGTGTATTATTGACTTCAAGTAAGAATGAGAAATAAATTTCAGTTACACGTTAGTACGGGTTCCATTTAATTTTGATATCTGTCGTCCCCGCGCAGGCGTGGGACCAGCCATGATTTGCGCATAATGTGACACTGGTGAATAGATCCCCGCCTGCGCGGAGATGACACTTACATGTCAAAATTAAATGGAAACAGTGCTACACACATTGGATATGGACACAAACTACGGCAGGATCCTGAATCATGATTATTTTCATCGTATTTTTAGTAATAACGGCTCACATGTTTCTTATCTGGGTATGGTACCGGGTAACGAATAATCCATCGGTTGTTGATGTAGGCTGGGCTTCAGGTCTGACCCTGAGCGGACTTATTTATTTAAGCCAGAGCGCTGTGTCCGTGCGCACAGTCGTGTTTGGAACCGCTCTGGTGCTCTGGGGCCTGCGCCTTGGCGGCTATCTCTGGTGGACGCGCATCAGGCAAAAACATGTCGATAAACGCTACATGGCCCTGAGCCAGTCATGGACTGTTAAAAAGCCACTCGGTTTTTTTATTAATTTTCAATTACAGGGAGTATTTATCTTTGTTGTCTCGATATCCTGGTATTTTATTTCGTTAAATCCAGCACAGAATATCAGCTTTATAGAATTGGCAGGCCTTATTTTATTTACTTTTGCTCTGGCGATGGAAACACTGGCCGACTTACAGCTGCAACAATTTAAAAAAAGCCCATCAGGAAAAGTCTGCAATCAGAAATTATGGCGTTTAAGCAGACATCCCAATTGCTTTTTTGACTGGCTTGTCTGGTGCTCATTCACTTTTTTTGCCATATCGTCGCCCTATGGTCTGTTGAGCGTTATTTCACCGCTGGCACTTTATTTGATTATGGTACATATGACCATTCCTGTAACGGAAGGCGAATCGGTAAAGGCAAGGGGGCAGGCCTATATTGACTATCAATCAACAGTACCTGCATTCTTCCCCAGAATAAGGTTTTCTATAACCAGTAAACAAAGATAAACAGGAACAGCCAGACCACATCCACAAAGTGCCAGTACCAGGCAACCGCTTCAAAGGCAAAATGACGTTCCGGGGTAAAATGGCCGCGTTTGCAGCGAACGGTGATCACAATCAGCATGATGGTACCGATGGTCACGTGCAGACCGTGGAAACCGGTCAGCATAAAGAAGGTCGTGCCATAAATACCTGCGTCCAGAGTCAGATTCAGCTCCGTATACGCTTCATGGTACTCATAAGCCTGCAGACTCAAAAACAGGATACCCAGCAGAATGGTCAGCACCATGCCAATCAGTAGCTGCTTTTGTTTTTTTATCTTCAGGGCCCAGTGCGCCCAGGTAATCGTTACACCGGATGTCAACAGAATCAGCGTGTTGATCGCGGCCAGTCCCCAGGCACCCATAGCTTCCTGAGCGCCAACAAACTGCTGGTTATCAGGATTGGTCAACAGCGGCCAGGCGGCCTTGAAATCATTCCACAGCGTGATATGGGTGATGGGATGCATCTCGCCACCCAGCAAAGGCACCGACCAGAAACGCGCAAAAAACAAGGCACCAAAAAACGCACCAAAAAAACAGACTTCTGAAAAAATGAACCAGCACATGCCCCAGCGAAACGAGCGATCGACCTGAAGGTCGTAGAGGCCTTTGCCATTTTCATAAATCACCTGACCAAACCAGCCAAACATCATAAAGGTGAGAATGGCCAGACCCAGGGTGAATACGTAAGGGCCATACCAGTCATGATGAAGCCACGACGCAGCACCTACCAGGGTTGTGGTTAAACCGATAGACGCGACCAGGGGCCAGTGACTGGGCTTGGGGATGTAATAGGTGCCTTGAGCTCCCATGATGTTATTTTCTCCAGTTAGTAATATCCGTGCCGGACAGCAAGCTTAACGACCCGTCACATCAAACAGCGTATACGCCAGTGTAATGGTTTTGATTCCGGCCGGTAAGTCCGGATCAAGATGGAACAGCAAGGGCATGTCCATCGCTTCATGACCATTTAAGGTTTGTTGGGTAAAACAAAAACACTCCGTTTTTTTCAGATATTTTGCGGCGATTCCCGGTGTAATGCTGGGGATGGCCTGCACGGTCATCTGATGATTGCTCTGATTTTCAGCATAGAAAGCCAGGCGGGCAATTTCTCCCGGATGCACCGTTATCCGTTTGGTTTTCGGGTAAAAAGCCCAGTCCAGATTACTGTTTTTAGTCGCAACAAACTCAACAACAACATTGCGATCCTTGTTTACCTTCGCCTTGCTGGCATCGTAGGCAATGGGAGCCTTATTGGTTTTGCCATTTATACCCAACGTCTGGCACAGACTGTTGTATATTGGAACCAGTGCAAAACCAAAACCAAACATACCGACTACGATGGCTGCCAGTATCACGACCAGCCTGACATGACTTTTTACCACAACACGCCTCAGACTGAATTAATGGACAACAGGAGGCGTGGTGAAACTGTGATACGGCGGTGGTGAAGACAATGTCCACTCCAGACCGTGTGCACCTTCCCACACCTGCGCGCTCGCCTTCTTGCCGTGTCGTATGGTTCGGATCACGTTATACAGAAACAGCAGCTGAGAAAATCCAAAAATAAAGGCGCCAATCGAGGTGATCACATTAAAATTCGTGAACTGCAGCGCGTAGTCAGGAATCCGGCGCGGCATACCAGCCAGTCCCAGAAAGTGCATGGGGAAGAAGGTAATGTTCACAGATATTACCGATAACCAGAAATGCCATTTACCGAGACATTCGCTGTACATATGACCGGTCCATTTGGGCAGCCAGTAGTACGTTGCCGCAAACAGGGAGAATATAACCCCGGGAACCAGAACATAGTGAAAATGGCCGACTACAAAATAGGTATCCTGATACTGATAGTCAGCAGGAACCAGCGCCAGCATCAAGCCTGTGAAGCCGCCAATGGTAAACAAAAACACGAAGGCTATGGCAAACAGCATGGGCGTTTCAAAGGTCATCGCACCTTTAAACATAGTCCCTACCCAGTTAAAGACCTTGATACCCGTTGGTACTGAAATCAGCATGGTGGTGTACATGAAAAACAGCTCGGCCCCCAGGGGTACCCCGGTGGTGAACATGTGATGCACCCATACGATAAACGACAACAGCGCAATACTTACCGTTGCGTACACCATGAAATGGTAACCAAAGAGCTTTTTACGGCTGAAGGTTGGAATGATTTCAGAGATAACACCAAACGCAGGCAACACCAGAACGTATACTTCAGGATGCCCAAAGAACCAGAAAATGTGCTGGAACAATATAGGGTCGCCACCACCTGCCGCCTCAAAGAAGCTGGTACCAAAATGACGATCAGCCAGCATCATGGTAACGGCACCTGCCAGAACCGGCATGATGGCAATCAGCAGAAAAGCGGTAATCAGCCAGGTCCAGACGAACATTGGCATTTTCATCATGGTCATGCCGGGTGCGCGCATGTTCAGGATGGTAGCAATAATGTTAATTGAACCCATGATGGATGAGATCCCCATCATATGTACTGAAAAAATCATGAAATCAGTGCTGGGTGGAGCGAACTTCGTGGACAGAGGCGCGTACATTGTCCAGCCAAAGTTAGGGCCGCCGCCGGCATGAAACATGGTAGAGGCCAGAAGCGTAAAGGCAAAAGGCAGGATCCAGAAACTCCAGTTATTCAGCCTGGGCAGGGCCATATCCGGCGCACCGATCATCATGGGGATCTGCCAGTTGGCCATACCGGTAAACGCAGGCATCACCACACCAAAGAGCATGATCAGACCATGCATGGTGGTCATCTGGTTGAAAAAATTCGGATCAACAAATAAACGCCCGGGCTGAAACAGCTCTGCGCGAATCAGGAGCGCCATGGATCCGGCAACAAAAAAACTGATCATGGCCAGCCAGAGATACAGCGTACCGATATCTTTATGGTTGGTCGTGAACAGCCAGCGCTTTATGAAACCAATAACGCCTTTGCCCTGCTCAGGACCGTGATCATGCTCATGTGCCTCATCGTGGGCAGAACCGTGTGTAATTGCCTGACTCATTGTAACCCTCCAGCTTGAGCTTTTTTAACCATTTTTGGTTCCTGCACGTCGCCCTGACGTATCTTTGCAACGTCAGCAGGCTGCACCAGGTCACCCGTATTATTTTCCCAGGCATTTCGCTCATAGGTAGTAATTGCGGCCAGTTCTTCGTCTGTAAACTGATCTTTATATGCCTGCATGGCGGTACCTGGTACGCCATGAAGTATCATTTCAACGTGCCTTGATATCGGTTTTCCTACGGCCACGGAGCTGCCCTTGAGTGGCGGATACATGGGAGGAAGTCCTTTACCATTGACCTGATGACAGGCTGAACATACCTGATCGTATTTGGTTTTACCCAGCGTCATCAGCTCGTCTTTGGTCAGTGTTTTTTGTTCCTGTGCGTCGTCCCGGCTTATGTCGTATTGATCGATTGCCTTGGTCTGCTGTGCTACCCAGGTGTTGAACTCCTCATCACTCACCGCCTGCACCACGATCGGCATAAATCCATGGTTAATACCGCATAACTCCGTACACTGACCTCGATAAACGCCGGGCTTTTCTATGCTGGCCCACGCTTCGTGCATGAAACCCGGAATCGCATCACGTTTGACACCCAGTTCAGGAACCCACCAGGAGTGAATCACATCGGTGGAGGTAACCAGAAAACGTATTTTTTTATTCACTGGCACAACCAGCGGCTTATCGACTTCCAGGAGATACCATTGCCCCTTCTTCTCTTCATTCATGATTTGAGAGAACGGTGTCGAGAGGTTACTGAAATAACTGATGCCCTGATCCAGATACTGATATTGCCATTTCCATTGTGAACCAATGATTTTGATGGTGACATCCGAATCGTCGGTGTTGTCCATGTTCATCAGGACCCTGGTAGCAGGAACGGCCAGACCAACCAGAATCAAAAAGGGAATCACCGACCATACGATTTCAAGGCGTGGGTGATCATGAAAGGTTGCAGGCTGGTGCCCTTTTGATTTGCGGTGATAAATCAGGGAATAGATCATAACCCCGAATACCCCAACGCCGATAATGGCGCAGATCAGCATGGCAATCATATGCAGATCGTACATATCACGGCTGATGGGGGTTACCCCTTTGTACATATTCAGTTGCCAGTTATCGGTAGCAGCCATGGCTGGCAGCCCCATTAACAGCCCAGTCAGCGTGGCAAGTGTTCTACTTACCTGAAACCTGTTTAACATCCCCGTTCCTCACCTCATTGAAAGCCGGGGTAAACCCGGCCTGTCGTTACGTTTTGATTGGTAAAAATGGACCATCACCACAAACTATAGTTACCCTCGGTTTTGGATCGGCTCACCATGTACTTGATGGCCTCCAGCACTTCGCCCGTGGTGCACAGCTTACAGCCCCCATTGGCCGGATGAACGCCTCCCTTCATGGTGTCTTCAAGCAGCGTATCAATATTTTTGGCAATCAGTGGTTTCCATGCTTCCTTGTCGCCAATTCTGGGCGCACCGTTTTTGCCGTCGTTGTGACAGATGGCACAGCTTTCGTTGTAAATGTCGCGGCCGTTAGATGGAAATTTGGCGGCGCGGCCTGTAGATAAATCCAGCCACTGTGATCGTGACAGGGAGTTATTCAGAATATAATCCGTGGCAGCGATAATATCATTGTCAGAGCAGGTGACACAGGCGCCCTTGACCGGCATGCTGTTGTACCCGTTGATAGCGTGTCGGTAAAGTCCGGTCAGACCACTGCTTTTCAGACGTCGATACCAGTTGGCTCCGTCACCGTTCAGCGGTGCACTCATTTTTCCATCCTGATGGCAGATAATACAGGAGTTAATATAGACCTGTTTGCCGCGCTTAAGCGTGGGCTGTGCCTCGGAAGCAGGGACACCCAGGGGCTCCTCGCTGACTACGGTTTTCAGGTAGGTTGCGATGGCCAGGCGGTCATCGTCGGTCAGATGACTTAAGCTGTTGTGATTCACTTCAGCCATTGGTCCGGCAACGGGTCCGGCGCGATTAATCAGGTTGCCCTTGCCAAAAACATCGGCTACTTCGTAGTGGCTGGCAGTATGCAGGCCGTATTTGGTGATGTTGGGAGCCCAGTAGCCATCAATAAATCCACCAGTCAGGTAGTAACGGTTTTTAGGCGCGCCGAATACGTTTAGAGGAGTATGGCACATGCTGCAATGCCCCAGGGTATCCACGATGTATTTACCACGGTTCCAGGAGGGCGATTGCTCATTGTTGTAGACGAATTCATTGTCCTGCGGGAAAAAGAAGAGCATGTTCCAACCCCAGAGGGACATTCTGGCGCCAGGAATATTAAAGGGGAAAGGCAGGCTCTTGTTTTCCAGTTTGACCGGAGGAATGCTCATGAAGTAGGCATACAGCGCACGGGCATCGTCGTCGCTCATTTTGGAGAAATAGACATAGGGAAACACAGGGAAATAGTTGCGTCCCTTAGGATCACGCCCTTCTTTCAGTGCGCGGATAAAATCCTCTTCGCTCCAGTTTCCAATACCGGTTTCCTTATCAGGGGTAATATTGGGGCTGTAGAACGTGCCAAAAGGTGTTTCGATAGGCAGTCGTCCGGCGTAAGGTGGGGTTCCACCTTTCATATCGGTATGACAGGCAATGCAGTCACCCATTTTGGCCAGATATTCGCCACGCTCGATCAGTTTAGCCCGCTCGCCCGTTGCCGGCGTTGTAGCAGGGTAAGTTGGATAAACATCGGCAAGATACGGCTCGCTTATGGGTTGCGGAGCCTCTTCCGCAAAGGATCGGTTGTTGATGGTCATGGCCAGCAGCAACATAAAAACCAGTATTGCGTTGTTTTTCAACGAAGAGCGCACGCTCCCTCCTTAATCAAGTCGTTTCAGCCAGGGTCTGTGAACACGGGATGACGATAAAAATAATCCCGCATTTTATACTCCGTGCTGCCTAACTTGCAATCGTAAACAGGTTGATATCAGGCATTTATCTGTAAGATAATGAGCAGGTACCGGTTTTCAGCCCTTTTTAGAACGAGGATCGGGCTCTCGGTCCGTACAATTTGTTAATTTGAGATAAATATCATGCCGGTTTATTTTAATGGGTTGCTTCTTGGCCTGTCCCTGATCATGGCGCTTGGCCCGCAGAATATTTTTCTGATCCGTCAGGGCGCCAGGCGGCAGCACGCCCTGCTGTCTGCCTCCATCTGCTTTTTCTGTGACGTTATTTTGATTTGCGGCAGCATTGCCGGTCTGAATCAGGCGCTTGAGCATCATCCGGGCCTCAAAATCTGGATAACCTGGCTGGGCGCGTTGTTTCTGCTTTATTATGGTTGCAGCACCCTGAGAAACTGTTTTCGTAAGATCTCCGTTGACAGCACGGCAGTGGACGAGGCAACCAATCGGGTGAAAATTGTTCTGCTCGCACTGGGGTTTTCCCTGCTGAATCCACACGCCATCATCGACAGCCTGATCATTATAGGAGGCGGAAGCAGTCAGTTTCCCGGGCATGAGCAGGCATTTTTAATGGGGGTCCTGACGGCCAGCCTGCTCTGGTTCAGCTCGCTGACCTTCACGACCCACTATTTTTCAGATACCTTGTCCCGCGCCACCGTCTGGCGGCGCATTGAGTTGCTCAGTGGATGTCTGATGGTATTCCTGGGATTCAAACTGGGCCTGAGTCAGGGTTGACGGGAGACAGCCTGACTTATCGCAGGTACCGCTTTCGCCAACAGCTCCCGCAGGAACTCGGACAGGGTAGCCGATGCCGTCTCGCCATACAGGCGATAAGGCAGATTTTTCATCTGTTCACCAGCAGCCAGACTCGTCAGCCTGTTTTCGAAGTCAACCGGAATATCACTGCGCCTTGACTCCAGTGACAGCCGTGCTGGTCTTAAATCATCATGCGTCCAGGTAGCGATGGTTTTTGCTGTGACCCACGGGCCGAGGGTGCTGATGAGATCCTGCAACTGGGGCACGGCCAGCTTGTACCAGTAGTTTGCTGACCCAGCCGTCATGGTCCACTGATATACCTTAATCAATTCGTTCAATGCGTCACGATACTCAAGGTGTATGGGCCCACGTATACCCAGGTTGTACGATGCAATGCTGGCAGCTGCGATCGAGACAAGAACCAGAGGGAAGATGTACGCGCCTACGTACGCAATACCGCTGATGGCTGCCGCCATGGCAATCCGGTAATCGATATACATCAGGGCATTCAGTTTGCTGGTAAATTGATTAATGCTGTCGCTGACTACGCGCAGGTGCGTGGCATCCTTGTAATTAAATGCCGTTGAATAAACACTCGTCTCTATCGTGCGCACGCCTGCAGGGGCTGTCCAAAAACCCAAAACACCTTTTGCCGCAGTAAACATCGCCTGTCCTCCATCCATTGAAAGCATTGATTGTAATGTTCTTCAGGAGTTAAACAAGAGGAAACGGTATTTTTAATGTGGCTTTTTGCGGTAAAACGGAGAAATAGAAAGGGCCAATCAGTGTGTCGCCAATTGACCCAGTGGAATGACACATAGCAAGTCCAACCTCGCAGAGTGAATATCTCACAAACAAGGCAGGCTTGTCAATATTTATGCGATTAATACCCAGAGCTGTCTCATTAAAATTGATAAGAAGCTAATCAGTCAGCACGATCTACGCCCTTCTCCATTGAGGGAGACGGGCTGGGGATGAGGGTGCCGTACGGCCCTGGATGAATACCTGCCATCCCTGCGTTTATCACACCAAGGCCTTATAACCCGGAATACCGCCGGGATCATCAATGTCTATGCTGGCTGGAGAGAGGTACTGCCTGGCATAGGTCAGATATAGTTTTTCATGCATAAACACGTCAAACACATCGGGATCGATTTGGCCATCCAGCTTCATCTGCCCAAGAATGGCCAGAGATTGAGAGAGTGGCATGGCTTTTTTGTAAGGACGGTCGCTGGCTGTCAGGGCTTCAAACACATCGGCCACGGCTATGATACGGGACTGCAGGGGCATCTGGGCGCCAGTTAAACCGCGCGGATAGCCGCTTCCATCCATTTTTTCATGATGCGAGCCGGCAAATTCAGGCACTCGTGCCAGAACTTTCGGATACGGCAGCGAATCAAGCATGCGCCGGGTGACGACAACATGGTTATTAATAATGTCACGCTCGCGAATAGACAGGGTTCCTCTGTAAATGGTCAGATTAAGAACCTCATCGTCTGACAGCACCCCCTGATCGTCACCACGACTGTCTGACCATCGACGCTGGGCGATACGTGAAATACGCTCCATATCCTCCTCGGCTGTATTTTCCTTACCGACATTGCATACCCGGATGAAAGCGGCATCACGATCCAGATCGTCCAGCTGTCTCTGCAGCTCTCTGTCCGTTGATAAATCAATGCGCTCAAGACCATTTTGCGCAAGCCTTCTGCGCAGACTGGAGATAATGGCGTCTCGTTTCAAGACTTCAAAGCGCAAATCAATCAAATGAATACGATCGGAAATGGTTTCCAGCTTGGTGGCCTTGTCCACAACGTATTCCGGGGTGGTAATTTTGCCACAGTCATGCAGCCAGGCGGCGACGTCCAGTTCGTATTTTTCGTCATCGGTAAAACAAACGTCTTTCAGCGGGCCTTTATCAATACGACAGATCGCATCGGCTATCATATGGGCGATGACCGGCACCCTTAGACAATGACCTGCGGTGTAATGCGATTTTTCGTCAATGGCGCCGGCAATCAGCTGAATCAGGGAGTCAAACAGTTTTTTCTGAGCATCGATGAGGATACGATTGCTGATGCTGACTGCCGCCTGCGATGCCAGTGACTCGACCAGCTGTTGATCAAATGCCGAAAAGGACACGATGCGCCCGTCTTCCGGATCCCGGGCATTTATCAGCTGCAACACGCCGATGACGTCGTTGAGATGATCGACCATGGGCACAACAAGAAATGATTTGGATCGGTAGCCAAATTCCTGATCCCAGGCAATTGTGCCTGAAAAATCAAAGGCTGTTTCGTGGTAGGCGTCGTCAATGCTGACCGTCTGCTTAGTGGCCGCAACCCAGGTGGCAACCATATGGCTGTTCGGCGAACCATCTTCATTATATACAGGCAAGGGAGGCAGGGTGATTTTTTTTTCGCTGGTGCCGCCCACATGAAGCCCCAGCGATTCTGTGAACATGATTTCAAATTTCAGCAGCTGACCGGCGTCACAGAGGTAGATGGTCGCGGCGTCGGCGTGGGTCAGCTCCTGCGCCTTCGTTAGAATCATCTCCAGCAGGACATCAAGATTTTTCTCTGCAGACAAGGCAATACCAATGTCTGTTATCTGCCTGAACAAGGCGCTGTATTCACGTTTTGAATCATCCATTGTGCTGCCAGAAACACCCGGTATTACTTAAATTTTAGATGAGCACATAGCGATTAGCAAAAGCCTGAGGAAAAAATCTGCTGAATATTTCTGGATCTCTTGGTCAAGCTGTGTTAGCCTGATTACTCAATGCGTGACCGGGTTACAACAGGTCGCCAGTTTCAGGTTACCCTTAAATGTTGACAATCAACTGTGTGCTGCGGTAACCAACCTGGTAAATCGATAAACGAACTCTGTTGCTCACCATCGTACACGCGTATCACCTTTAATTATTATTAATTATCCCGGAAACCCCATTCGTTTAACCAACACATCAAGTGAGAAGTATGAATCTTAGAGAACTCAAGCAGTTACCTATTGCCGATCTGGTCAACATCGCGCAGGAAATGGGCGTGGAAAATACGTCCAGCAAACGCCGTCAGGACATTTTGTTTGCCATCCTGAAAGCACACGCCAGCAAGGGCGAAGACATCCTGGGCGGCGGTGTTTTGCAGGTATTACCGGATGGCTTTGGCTTTCTGCGCTCCGAAGACGACTCCTACCTGGCCGGCCCGGATGATACCTACGTTTCACCCAGCCAGATCCGGCGCTTTGGTCTGCGAACCGGCGATACCGTTTACGGCAAGATTCGTCCACCTAAAGACAGTGAACGCTATTTCGCACTGTTAAAAGTTGATGAAATCAACTTTGACAGCCCCGAAAGCATCAAACGTAAGATTTTATTCGAAAATCTGACCCCTCTGTTCGCTTCCAAACGCCTGATTATGGAACAGGGTAACGGCAGTACTGAAGATTTAACCGCCCGCGTTGTTGATCTGTGTGCGCCATTCGGACGTGGTCAGCGTGGTCTGATTGTATCTCCCCCGAAAGCGGGTAAAACCATCATGCTGCAAAACCTGGCTCATTCCATCGAAAAGAGCTACCCGGATTGTTACCTGATTGTTCTGCTGATTGACGAGCGTCCAGAGGAAGTAACCGAAATGCAGCGTTCGGTTAAAGGTGAAGTGGTAGCCAGTACCTTCGACGAGCCCGCCGAACGTCACGTGCAGGTCGCCGAAATGGTGATTGAGAAAGCCAAGCGCCTGGTTGAGCACAAGCGCGACGTGGTTATCCTGCTGGACTCCATTACCCGTCTGGCCCGCGCCTACAACACGGTTATCCCCTCATCCGGCAAGGTGCTCACCGGTGGTGTGGACGCCAATGCCCTGCAACGTCCGAAACGTCTGTATGGTGCTGCGCGTAATATCGAAGAAGGTGGCAGCCTGACCATCATTGCAACCGCTCTGGTCGATACCGGCTCTAAAATGGACGAAGTGATTTACGAAGAGTTCAAAGGTACCGGTAACATGGAAATCCACCTTAGCCGTAATATTGCTGAGCGTCGTGTATTTCCGGCGATTAACATTAATCGTTCTGGTACTCGCCGTGAAGATCTGCTGCTGAGTCCGGAGGATCTGCAGCGCACCTGGATTCTGCGTAAGATTCTGCAGTCGATGGATGAATCTGATGCGATTGAGTTCCTCATTGAGCACATGAAAAATCATAAGACCAATGCGGAGTTCTTTGAGGCTATGAAGCGTCAGGAATAGTTCATCACCTGATTTACCCCTGCCGGGGACGCCATAATATATCCCCAGCCAAGATCCGACGAGCGCCTGGTTTGCATAGTAAAAAACCAGGCCTCTCATTAAAGCTTACCAAAAACCACCCCAAAAAGATCGTTTATTTTACTGGCCGCATCAAGACTCTGACAGCCGTCAGTCCAGTCTGCGCTCTGTTCTCTCAATACCCCTGCAACTTAGGCCTGGCTTGGGCCAACCAGCTGTCATCATGGCATACCGGCACGACTGAAACCTTTTTTTTAGGCAGGGTTTGTTATTTACAAACACATTTGCCATAAGAGTGGCAGTTGAATTTTTCGTTACTTTCTGCTTAATATTAGTATTCTGCGGCGAACAGAAAGATAAGGAAATTGCCATGTTTGTGCCAGTGAAGGCGATAAATTTTAAGAACTTTAGACCGACAGGCGCAGCTCTGCCTCCGTCCGGGCATGCCGTTATGCAGGGCACCTACCTTGACGATCACAACGAAGCACAGTTCGGATTCTTAAAACCTATCGATTCCAAAACCTACCTGAGAATGCTGGCCTTGGGCAGCGTAGGCATCAGTGTCCATATGGAAATGTTCATGGGTGGGCAGGTTGCGCGCGATTACCTGGTCTACAAAGACAACAAAATTTACGGAACCTGCTCTAAAGGTCTGATTGAATTCACCTGCATGCTGGCCTTAGGTGAAAAAATTCCGACAGACGTGCAAAAAAGGGAACTGAGTTGCCCCCCTGCTGCCACCATGATGAACAAAGGCATGACAACAGCCCTGGTCGGATCTCTCCTGACCAACGATGATGACGCGCATAATGGCAATCTGGGCTGGGCGGTAATTAATGATGACGGCTGTGGCTTTGAGTACATGGACAGCGAACCTGAGGCAGACAGACTGGATGAGATGCATGCCAGGTCATGTTATATTTTAACGGATATTGGTTTTTATTATTTTAACAAGTCCGCTAAAAACCTCGAATTCATCCCAATGGAGCCCGAAAAACTCTCTGAGGTGCACGATTTTTTTTTGGAGATCGGGCGCAAAAAAAGACTATACGATTCGCAGCTTCGTCGCATCATCAAGCTGACCGAGCGCGTAGAAAAAGATAAGGATGGCCGTCCGGTTAAAGACAAAGACACCGGCAAAGACAAAATTATCAAGCATTTACCGGACGACATGATCCGATACGTTCTCATTGATCATGATTTACGCTACGCGGATGAATGGGCCGAAGCCTTGAAGTCTCTGCGCCTGGTCGACGGGATAATAAAGGAAGTACCTGCAAAAGCACTGGTTTTAAAAGGCAGCGACATTACAAATTTTCCTAATGTGTCTGGCAGAACCTTTTTTCCATCTTACTTAGTCCCCGGCAACGGGAACATCAGCAGAAGCTGTATGAACTATGCCAGCGTCAGGGATCTGGCACGTAACCCGGCCATTCAAACAGAACGAGGCTACGAATCATTCCAGCAACAGATGTTTTTCGAACATCTCAAATACCTGGTTACCTATGACCCCAGGGTGTACAGAGCCAGACTGGACGATAATCTTGGCGAGGAGCCACTGGACTTCATGTCCCTGCCGGAGGCTTCCATTGCAGCCCTGAGGAAAAGAGATATCCTCAATCAGCATAATTACCCCAGTCTGTATACCCAGGAGACCAACGAACGCCCCTTTGCGGAATATATGGTGAATCTGGTTCAGCAACATTATGATGTCGCCTATAAAAACACCGTATTTTATCCTGGCAGAGAAACAAACGAACACCAAGTCCCGGTGATGAGTTTTTACCAATACATACAAAACAACCCTTCAGCCTGGCGACGGATTTTAGACTGGGCCAATAATCAAAATGAAAAACAGGAAGGACAATGGTCATCTCCTGAAGCCTATTTTAACCCTGTCCGCCTGGAACAGCGTTATCACCAGATATGGCGCGACAGCCGTATCCTCATCATGCAGGAGTGTCTCTTTTTATGCAAAAAACTGTCGCGCAGACTGGCCAGCGAGTTACGCCTGGACTCACACACATTACCCAGCTCACCGGAGCCTATCAGACCAGACGCTCCTGAGCTGAAAGCAGCCTGGCCCTTGCTCAGTACGCTGTTTGGTTCTGATGATCTGACGCTTGAAACCGATTGCGCTCAGGACAGCAGTATGAAACAGGGCCTGATCCTGTTAAACCAGATGATCAGTGATTTGCGCCAATGTTGCAGCCAGTATTATGAATTACCAGCCGATCGCCTGAGCGACACTGTAAACAAGGTTCATGCACAAGCCATCAAAGGTATTCTGACAACCTATAAGAACAAAATTGCTGATTCTCTGAATAAAACTACCTTTGAAGAACCCTTCGATCGTATTTGCACCATGCTTATTCAGTATCATGCCCGCCTCGATTTCGCACTGCATCGTGAGGCCGCCAACCCTGAGCCAGGTCATATAACGCCGCTGCTCTATTCCAATCTTCTGTATCGAGAACACACGGACAAAGACGTAGTGGACAGTGCTCTAAAGACCCTGTTTGACTGGGCCAACAGCCTGGACGCAGAAGAATTCAGCCATTACATAGCCGAAATCATAGAACTGTATTATAAACCCGCCGATATCAATATCTTTTCCCCAAAATGCCGGGGTGAGGAAGTCGCAACTTACCTGAAAACCAGTCAGGAGAGCGGCGCGAACAAGCTGGCGAGGATTTTGTCCACCGGGGGAACCGAGCCTACATCGCTCAATACAAAAATAATCGAGCACCTGATGCCCTTAATGTTACAGGCTTCGATTGGCCGTGTGGATTGTAATCTGCACAGTCTGGAGCATGCGCGTCAGCACATGGAGTTCAACCTGAAGTATTACACCGAGCAGGCGATTGATTATGCCAGAGGCGACGCACGTTTCACCCATTTTTATTCGAATCGTTCCGTCAGACTGGTCAACGACGCATTGTATAACTGGGTTGATAAGATGAAACGCGATGAGTTCATACAGCTGATGAATCGTTTCATTGATAAATATGATAAAAAAATTTTTTTGTTTTTTAAAACCAGGCAACGAGGTGATGATGTCAGACCGAAACTTAAAGACCCGACGCAAAGCAATCGCCAGATTCTTGCCTATGTATTCGGTGGCGGGAAAACCAATGATGGCAGGCTGAGCACCATAGTATTCAAGGGCTTGTTAGAGCTTATGCAGACAATGATTCCGAGCAATCGCAAGGATGCGATGGAAGCATTGCGGAACGCCAAAACGGAAGATGCAATCAGAGAGGCTAAAGGTATTCTTGCGGAAACCCGGAGTGCCAGTAATGAATTTATATTGCAGATTCAACCTAAGAATTCTGATCATTTTCTGTATTTCCTGAAAACACTCAAAGACAATGCCGCGGCTTATTCCCTTGCGGATACACCAGCCTCACCCGCCGTCAGGCGCAGTATGACGTTCAGCAAGCCTGTCAGCATAACGGCACCTGGCAAAACAGCTTCCTCCCGGGTTTCGACATCACTGGGCAGCAGTTCCATGTTCAGTATACCCGTTATGCAGGCAAAGCCACCGGCAAGGCGTCTGACACCTGAGCCTGTTTTGTTGTCGGATAGCTCGGAGGACGACGCTATGTCTCTGTTCGGGGACGACGATATGTCTCTTTTCGGGGACGACGAAGCTCCCGTTCGTCTACGTCGTTAAAGACTGACCTCGTAGACATTGACGAGCGTTTTCGTCAATGTCTGCCAGCAGATCAGCCAGGCTATCCGCCAGCTCCTGCATGGCGTCAATGTCATATTGCTCCTGCTCGGACTGGCTGAGCAGACGGGCAAAATTCTCTTCACAATCATCCACGATAACACGTCTCTCGTCCTCTTCATCCACAGCATTGATGAGGAGCGCCAGGCGGTCTTCAACGGCTGTCTTTAACGATCCGAACAGGATTGAATCCTGATGGCCTGTGGGCCGCGCTGGTCTGCCGAGACAGCTGTCGTACAACAGCTTCAACACAATCAGAACGAGTGGAACAGTTACAAAAACACCCAGAAAAACGAGGCCGATCAGATGATTGTCTGCCTGACGGGAGGGCTCAGAGAGGGCGCAGTCTTTTTCGCAATATCCAGAATCAAGCATGCCGGCGGGTGCGCAGTTCAAGGATGTTGATCCGCCCAGTGGCAGCGATACAGGCGTCCAGACCACTGCGTTGAAGACCGGCGCCGACCTGTCCGCGTCCACTCTTGCGGGCATCTCTTCAACCGGTGAGATTAAGGACAAGGCGGGATGCGGCTGCCCTTCCAGGGCCCGCTGCCGGCCAACCCAGGCGTGCATGGACAGCATCAGGGAATCGATCTGCTGCCTGGTTGTGTCGATGAGCTGTAATTCGGCGGAGGGCTGCTGATGCAAATGCTGCATCAACTGATTAACATATGTGGATAAGGCCGCATTCGCCGCCTGAAAATCACCCGGAAAAAGAGAAAAACGAGCGAGATTGTCCTGATTACTTACGTATTGTTTAATCAGCTTTTCGCGATTGCCGATCCAGGTATCCCACCAGCCCAGATTCTGCCGGTCCTGCATGTATTGATGATAAATCTGAGTATTAACGTCCTGAATGCGGACAATGTGTGCCTGAGAGCGCTGAATAAACTGATCGATCGTTTGCAGTAAATCCATCATTTGCTCGCGAAATGTAACCAGCGTGAAGACCTCGCCGGCCTGCTCGAGCACATGAATCAGCTGATCAATAATGTGTTGAAAGCGAAGAATTTCCTGCAGATCAGCGATACTTCGAGCATAAGCATCTTTGGCGTCCTGATCCAGCTGCTCAATAAAATGCACCCCGGGGCAATGGCTCAAATCCTCAGCTCTCAGCTCCAGTGAAGGCAGCTCCCCACCGGCGGTCACAGCCGTCGACTGAGCACAGGATTTTGCCATCAGAACGGGAAATCCCAGGACCTGGCTGCCTGCGAGTTCATGGTCAGAGAAGGACTCCCAATAGGGATGAGGATTCACTTCATCACGGGAAAAAGCGTAATGAAGCAAGGTATGGCGCATTTCACCAATCTGGTTAAGCTGTTTCCTGACATCCTGGAAATGCTGCCTCAATTGACGAGACTGTATCTGCTGCCTGATGTCTGTATTAACCACCTGATCCATACTGTAGCGGCAATCGGCCAGAAAGAGACGATCACTGCCTTCGGTATAGGGCACATGAATTTCTACCGCCCGCACATACTGCTGCAACAGCTGCACTTGCCCGGCAACGTAGTCTGCCCGCTCAATCATGGCCAGCTGCCTGAGCATGCGCGCCAGATCCAGCAGTACGTAATTGACCGGCTGATTAAGATATTCTGGCTGCAGACGGCTGTTGCGGAACAGGAGGTAATCACCAATGGTGCGCGTGAGCGTACTCAGACCGACCCAGTTCAAACGGTCAGTCGGCACCAGCCCAATATGAAAATCGGTTTCGCTCAGGCTGTGTCTGGGCTGAAATTCAGCGGCATACAGCCAGGAGTTTTCGTTGACGTTATCCAGGGCGAGTGAGGCATCGGCGTCAAACCAGGAGCTGGCGCCCTGCAGTAAATCGGCGCTGATACCGCTGCTTTGCCGAATCGTAATCACGCGCTCTCGAAACAGCAGCTCGTCTTGAGTGTAGCAACGCTCATGATGCAGGATGGCCGAAAAAAAACCGAATCGAGCACGGTTCGGCATGGCCCGGTAGCTTACTTTGTAATGCCCTTCGCGCATAATCCTCTCTCCCGGTGACAACAGTTTATGAAGTACTGGAAAGCAGGCACACGTGATTTTACACAGGAAAAATCAACGCCAGTAATTAATTAGCCACATAATTTCCTTTTTGTAAATGGCAATAGGGCCTGGATACAGGTATTATGCTCTTTCGTGAAAAATAACCCGATTTTATATGCTGAATGACTCCTGTAAAACGCTCGTTCATTATCTGCTGCCCAAACACGCGCTGACGCGTTTTGCCGGATTCATGGCCGACCTGAAAACACCTGCGGTAAAAAATTACCTGATTCGCGACTTTCTCAGCCGATACGATGTCAACATGAGCGAAGCGCTTGAAGAAGATCCCACGCGCTACGCCTGTTTCAACGATTTTTTCATCCGACGCTTAAAGCCGGGCATAAGACCCATTGCCGATTGCGACATCGTATCGCCTGTGGATGGCACCATCAGCGAAATTGGTCGCATCAGCGAGGGTCAGCTGATTCAGGCCAAGGGCAAAACCTATTCGGTTGAGGAGTTCCTGGCCTGTGACAGGTCATTGAGCGATCAGTTTCTTAACGGCCAGTTTGCCACGCTGTACCTGTCGCCCAAAGATTATCACCGCATTCATATGCCGATAGCGGCCAGCCTGCGCAGCATGATCCATGTTCCGGGTCAATTGTTTTCCGTACAGCCCTTAACGGCCCGCTGTATTCCACGCCTGTTTGCCCGCAACGAACGTCTGGTCGTTTTCTTTGACACCGCCGCCGGCCTGATGGCCATGGTACTGGTCGGCGCCACCATCGTCGGCGCAATTGGCACAAGCTGGCATGGTGACCTGCAACGAGCCAGCAAGCCCCGTCATTTTGACTATCAGAACAGCGAACCGGTTAATCTGGCTCAGGCCGATGAAATGGGTTATTTCAAACTGGGATCGACCGTGGTTCTGTTGTTTGCAGATGGGGAACAGGTCCAGTGGGAAGACGAGCTGAAAGCTGGAACCAGTATACGTTATGGTCAGGCTCTGGCAGGAATAAGGAACGGCCCGGCTGATTAAGCCACTCTTATTCATTTAGAGGCGAATGCCCCCTCGAGGTGACGCATAAAAAAGCCAAATAGCTCTACATATGCTATATTTATATTGGAAAAACAATAAGTAGTACTGTTTCTGTTTAGTTTTGACATGTAAGTGTCATCCCCGCGCAGGCGGGGACGACACATGTCAAAACTAAATGGAAATAGTAGTAGCTGATATGGGCAGAGTTTTCAGTCTTACCGTTGTTAATATTCTGCTTGATGTGCTGGCAGAGCTGTACGTGAATTTTGTCGATACAGGGATTCACCAAAGGTTTTAACGCGGGCTTTTACGGTAAACGTGGTGATGGCTGTTGTGCCATGCTGCCACGTGATAAAAACCGTACTGCATTAGGTAACTGACTGATTTAAGGTAAACATGGAACTCTCGATCAAGCGGGATAATAATTTAAAGTTTTTTTTCCTCTTTCTGTCGATATTTTTAGTCAGCCTGCTCGGCTGTCTGTTTATGTTACGATATATCGCTGAAGAAGGGATCCGCTACGCCAACATTCGTTATCAATCCTACGTACTGGCAACAGAACTGCGCCAGAGCTCCGATGATCTGACCAAAATGGTACGGCTGTACGTCGTCACCGGTGAAAAAAAATACCGTGATTATTATAACGAAATTTTGAGCATCCGCGAAGGAACCTCCCCGCGTCCCCGCGATTACAATCAAATATACTGGGATCTGGTAACGGATGACAAACGGCCTACGGCCTTTGGGCCTGCAGAATCTGAAAAATCCCTGATGTTGAAGATGGATTTCACCATGCATGAGTTTGACCTCTTATCGGAAGCCAGTCATCTCAGTGAGGCATTAACTAAAATGGAAATTCTTGCCATGAATGCGCGTGAAGGCAAATTTGATGATGGCTCTAGTGAATTTTCTATTCATGGCAAGCCTGATATTGAGCTCGCTGAAGACCTGGTTTTTGGTGACAAATACATGGAACTGAAAGCCGAAATCATGCAACCTATTCAAGATTTCTATTATTCTGTAACAGAGCGCACCAAAGCCATGACTCAACTACTTGAGTCAAGGATAAAAAAAATCATTAATGTGGCTATTATATTTGCTGTTCTGTCGACGCTTTTTATGCTTATTTCGATTTACAAGGCGTTCAAATCCTTATCAAGGGCTAATAACGAGAACGATATCCTGTTGTTAAATATCCTCCCTTCATCGATTGTATCGCGCTTAAAAAAAGGAGAGGAAGATATTGTTGACGAATATCCCCAGGCAAGCATTCTGTTTGCAGATATCGTGAACTTTACAAGCCTGACAAGGCAATTGGGAGCAAAAGATATGGTCAATCTTTTGAATCACCTTTTTGATGAATTTGATGCGTTATTGGTAGAATATAACATCGAGAAAATTAAAACGATTGGTGATAATTACATGGCCGTTTCAGGGATTCCCAATGAATCAACCAATCACGCCTCAAAACTCGCAAATTATGCGCTTACCATGGTGAAAAAACTGAAGGAATTCAACATGATGTATAAGCAAAATATACAGTTGCGCATAGGAATGAGCAGCGGTTCTGTCATCGCCGGTATCATCGGGCGTAAAAAATTTGTTTATGATGTCTGGGGTAATGTCGTTAATCTCGCCAGTCGATTAGAAACGGTCTCTGAGCCAGACGAGATCCTTGTTTCGGAAAAAATGGCCATGCTGCTCGAAGACGATTTTATTCTTGAGCCTCGCGAACCGATAGAACTGAAAGGCCTCGGCAGCGTCAAAACATGGAAGTTGAAGGGTAAAAAATCGGGTAATCTGATTAGCTTCAGCAAAGCTTCGGATGGATTACCGGCCGAGATAAGTCAATGATGGCGCAAGCGTCGCTTTAAGCAGCCGCCAGGCAGATTTATTACAACAAAATGGTTCATGTCATTGGAGGATTAGCTGCCGATTTATTATGAGAGACAAAATACCTCATCGTGCTGGCTACCGAGTTAGTCTTTGCTCACAATTGGCATTAAAGATTTCTTAAAATCCCTTTGCGTAGAGTGTTTTTATGCATGTGAGTAGATCTGCCAAGGCGACCAAGCAGCTGTACTCACATGTTCAGAACGATTTTCTTACTTCAACATTTTTTTTACTTTGTTATACTCGATGGCTGTCATGCCACGATAATGGTCCTTTTTATTGGCCATAATGCCTTCCGCGCTGTACCTGCTCTCGCGGCTACGCAGAAATCCCCGGATTATTTCCTGAGACTCCAGATTTAAAAGCGATGAGCCAGTGTTCTCAAGCCCGATTGACAATGGCCCGAGAAAATAACTATCGAGGTCAGAATCATTTGCTGCCATGAGTTCGTCAACGATTGACTGGATATACAAGGTCTGCAGCCTGGGTGATTTGAACGCCAGCAAGTATTTGGTTTGAATCGACGCAACATGGTTTGTCTGAGTCAGCGCCGCATTAATTCTATCGAGGTTTGCTACCACTTCGTCGGCGGAATGGCTGTCAACGTATCCTTGTACACCTCGCTCGGCCTGCTTCTGTGTCAGTTTATCCGACTGTAAAACGAGCTCAAAAAATCTACGGATTTTTTCCATATCTTCCGTTTTTGGAGATTTATTCCGAACATTATACTGAAAATAAAGGTACATGCGGCTTACAATCGTATCGATCATTTCCGGATCCCTCTCGACGGCAAACATACGTATCAACTCATCAATAATGCCGGGCATTGCATCTTGTGCAATCGCCGTGTCCAACATGAACTGCCTCTTTTCAATCTTTACATCCGGATTTTTAGCAAATTCCATCTGAGAATAAGGCACCTCATATGAAACATAATTTGTCGCGGGGGTATCTACGATCATTTGCATATCCTCGATGTTCATCGTATTAAGTTCATCAACGGTTATATCAGCAGTCGTTTTGCCTTTCAAGCCGGGATTACGACTGTTCAAGAATGGCCCTGACAGCAAGCGGTCATTAAATCGTGGAGCCGCATTGAACATGGCGGCTGGCGACATGGAGCCGTGATATAAGTCCCATCCACCATATAAATAAATCCAGTATACAAAGGTATCACATCGCCATTTGCCCGGATAAAAAATTGCACCTGTCTTTGGATTTCCTGCACCCGGTTTGTAATCCGTAGTAATAGTGTACTCTGCCCCCCACCATCTCTGGTGGTTAGCTTCTACAAGCATACGATAACCTTGCTGATCGTATGTCGCAACGCCCCATTTCGAACCCCAGTATTTCGAACGTCGCGCAAAGTCGGTAGTGTAATTTATTTGAATAACAATGGGTTCATTCAAAACCTCAATAACCATGGAGGCATGCTGTGGCATACCTGCGGCTGAAGTCATGCTTTCAGTAGCTATCCCCAAGTGCCCAACCCAGCCCATAATATCGCTTTGAAGATCACGCCCCATAATATCACCGGGCCATGTTTCTTTTCCAGCGGCATTTGAGGTTGCAGTGTTGGCTAAAAGAATGCAGCACAATATTATTTTTTTAATTTTCATTATAATTTCCTTAATAACTTCCTTGTCTGAACCGAGAGGTATGGACTGAACGACACAGAAGCTTTTTATGCGATGCGCTGTTTACAGCATGTCAGCTCCTCACCGCCCAAAATTGCGATATTCAGACGATTGCGAGAAAAGCGAGCGAATCATACGCACATAGCATCAGCAAATCAATCCTTGCTCGAGAAATTAAGGGGGAGGCCTTTGACTTACTCGATCAATAGATTTGTCTCTATGGGAAATCTTTAATACCAATTCAGAGCAAAGTCTATCTCATTAGCCAGAAAGATATTTACCATCAAGCCTTGATAAGATCGCACCTTTCTGGCAATTTGAATCCCGTTTTTTTCATTTATCCAATTGAAGAAAGATTCAATGGGTTGACACACTTGTGAAATGGCTGTCGATAGTCAGTGTTTGCAGATAAAAAATACAATGATATTCATTCAACTCCCCAGTCCACGATGCGGATCCATCTTAATTTTAGTAATTTAAAAGCTTTCGCATCATAGGTGGACCGGCTTATATTTCAATTTGGTGGTTTATTTTCGGATATGGATGGGTATGCAATATAATCCAGCATTCCCCGGGAACTTAAGAAGGATAGCTGATTATGCACGACATCATATGCCCACACTGTAGCAAAGCGTTCAAAATTGACGAGGCTGGGTATGCCGAGATTCTTAAGCAGGTTCGTGACAGGGATTTTGAACAGCAGCTGCACGAGCGGCTTGAATTGGCCGAAAAAGATAAACGCTATGCCGTTGAGCTGGCCACCACCAGAATCACCAGTGAGCTGGAGAAGGTGACTGCCGCCAGGGATGCGGAGATCAGGGAATTAAAGGCCCGGCTTGACGCTGGCGAAGTCCGACAAAAGCTGGCCATAACCGAAGCGCTGAGCAACCTTGAGAAAGAGCGGGATAAACTGAAACATGATGTCATGCAAATGCGGCTTGAAAGGCAGCTCGTTGAGCAGTCGCTTAAAGAGAGATACGAAATACAGATTAAGGATCGTGAAGGCGAGATCGAACGCCTCCGAGACATGAAGGCGCGCCTGTCAACCAAAATGGTTGGCGAAACCCTCGAGCAGCATTGTGAAACGGAGTTTAACCGCATACGGGCAACGGCATTTCCCAGGGCATATTTTGAAAAGGACAACGACTCCCGCTCGGGCAGCAAGGGCGACTATATCTTTCGTGATTTGGATGAAGCTCAGACGGAGATCGTTTCTATCATGTTTGAGATGAAAAACGAAAGCGACGAAACAGCCACCAAAAAGAAAAACGAAGACTTCCTTAAAGAGCTGGACAAAGATCGAAATGAAAAAAACTGTGAGTACGCGGTTCTGGTGTCACTTCTTGAACCAGACAGTGAGCTGTACAACACGGGTATTGTTGATGTTTCTCACCGTTACCGAAAAATGTACGTCGTTCGACCACAGTTTTTCATACCCATCATTACCCTGCTGCGAAATGCTGCTCAGAATTCACTGAATTACAAAAAGGAACTCGCGCTGGTGAAAGAGCAGAATATTGATATCACCAATTTCGAAAATGAACTTAATGCGTTTAAGACTGGCTTCGCGCGCAATTATGAACTGGCATCGCGAAAATTTAAAACGGCCATTGAGGAGATAGATAAAACGATTGACCATCTCCAGAAAACTAAGGACGCCCTGCTTGGTTCTGAAAATAATCTTCGTCTTGCTAACAACAAAGCCGAAGACTTGACTGTTAAGAAGCTGACCAGAGGTAATCCTACCATGGCCGCAAAGTTTGCGGAGCTTAAGGACGATGAGCTCTAGTGCCTTGTAAACATTAAATACAGGAG